>NZ_JBYOKH010000036.1:0-67847 GCF_057799415.1 Achromobacter sp. 18P8.1.1
GGGCGCTCATTCCTGAACTCTTCGCGGCAGGCTTGGCTGGGTTGCCCCGGTTTCGCCTGTTGTGCTTGCTTGGCTTCGCGGTTCAAAAACGTCTGAACTGCGAAGGAGCGAGACTATAGCACAGAATTTTCAGGGTACTGGCCAACATGACGCCTGATTTGCAGAAAGATGAATTTTTTGGGGACGCACTCACTCCAGCCTGGTTGCTGTCCTCTATATATAGACGCCGATGCCCCGCAGATGGACGGGATCCTGCGGTAGACGCCCTATCGTTGGCGCCCTCTATATAGAGGATCCCTCCCCGCTCACCCAACCAATCGGACGACACCCCTCCTCCATCCCTCTATATATAGAGAGAGGCGGACCGCATCAGATCCGAAGCTCGGTAGTTTCCTTGATCTGCTGCATGGCGAAGAAGGAGCGCATGTCGATCACGGCCGGGTGGCGCATCAGCGTGTCCATGGCAAAGCGGGAGAAGTGGGCCAGATCCGCCACCTGGATCCGCAGCAGATAGTCCATGTCACCAGACATGGCATAGCACTCGACCACTTCCGGCCAAAGCTGCACATCGCGCGCGAAGTCGCTCATTGGGGCGTGACTGGACCCGCTGTGCTTGTTCAACCGAATGTTCACGTACGCCAGCAGCCCTAGCCCGACCTTTTCGGCGTCGATCAGCGCGACGTACTTTTTGATGAAGCCCTTTTCTTCCAGGCGGCGTACCCGGCGCAGGCAGGGGCTGGGCGACAGGGACACGCGGTCGGCCAATTCCTGGTTGCTGAGGCGCCCGTCCCGCTGCAATTCAGCCAGAATCCTTAGATCTGTCCTATCAAGCTCGATCTCAGACATTTTTTGCCCTTATATTTTTCAGTACGGCAATATTATTGCTCAGAAGGTTGGCTTTCGCGCCATGTTTGCAATTGTCTGCCCGGCGTTCCTTCCTACAATCTCCGTCTAGACTTGAACAACAAGTCGTCCTGAAAAATGATGCAAGGGAGCAGACACATGAGCAGCGCTTTCCAACCCTGGGACAACCCGATGGGCACCGCCGGGTTCGAATTCATCGAGTACGCCGCGCCGGACCCCGCTGCGCTGCGCAAGGTTTTCGAGCTGCTGGGCTTCAAAGCCATTGCGAAGCACCGCCACAAGGATGTGACCCTGTACCGCCAAGGCGGCGTCAACTTCCTGATCAACGCCGAACCCGATTCCTTCGCCCAACGCTTCGCGCGCCTGCATGGCCCGTCGATCTGTGCGATCGGCTTCCGCGTGCAAGACGCCAATGCCGCCTACAAGCGCGCGCTGGAGTTGGGCGCCTGGGGTTTCGACTCGCATAGCGGCCCGATGGAATTGAACATCCCGGCCATCAAGGGCATCGGCGATTCGCTGATCTACCTGGTTGACCGCTGGACGGGCAAGGAAGGCCACGGCGGCATCGGCGACATCAGCATCTATGACGTGGATTTCGTGCCGGTCGATCCGGACAACGCGCAAGCCGACCTGAATCACCGCGGCGCCGGCCTGACGCTGGTGGATCACCTGACGCACAACGTGCACAAGGGCCGCATGGCGGAGTGGTCGGAATTCTACGAGCGCCTCTTCAACTTCCGCGAAGTGCGCTACTTCGACATCGAAGGCAAGGTGACGGGCGTGAAGTCCAAGGCGATGACCTCGCCTTGCGGCAACATCCGCATTCCGATCAATGAGGAAGGCACGGAAGAAAAAGGCCAGATCCAGGAATACCTGGACCTGTACCGCGGCGAAGGCATCCAGCACATCGCCATGGCCACGGAAGACATCTACGGCACCATCGAAGCGCTGCGCGAGTCGGGCGTGGTGTTCCTGGATACGCCGGAAACGTATTACGAGCTGCTGGACCGCCGTTTGCCCAACCACGGCGAAGACGTCGCCCGCCTGCAGAAGAACCGCATCTTGCTTGACGGCGCCCCCGGCGGCGGCTTGCTCTTGCAGATCTTCACCGAAAACCAGATCGGCCCGATCTTCTTCGAGATCATCCAGCGCAAGGGCAACGACGGTTTCGGCGAGGGCAATTTCAAGGCCTTGTTCGAATCGATCGAACTGGACCAGATGCGCCGCGGCGTGGTGAAGAACGTCGACTAACTGCTTCCCCCGCCGGCGTGCGGTGCCCAGGCACTCGCGCCGGCTTTGAAACCTCACCTGGTGGTGAGGTTTTTTTTCGCCCAGATAAAAGGAAGTCAGCGCTGCAGGCGGTCCTGGAACTGCTTGCGGAACTTGGCGACCTTGGGCGCGATCACGAACTGGCAGTAGCCTTGTTCGGGATGCAGGGCGAAATAGTTGCTGTGGTAGTCCTCGGCTTGCCAGAACTTGACGGGCGCGAGCAGCTTGGTGACGATCGGCGCGTCGTAGACCTGCTGAGCCTCGACTTCGGCGATTACCGCTTCGGCCTGTTCGCGCTGTGCTTCGTTCTGCCAGAAAATTGCCGACTCGTACTGCGGGCCGATGTCATTGCCCTGGCGCCCCGGCGTGGTGGGGTCGTGCGTGGCGAAGAAGACGCGGAGCAGATCGCTGTAGGAGAGTTCAGCGGGATCGAATTCCACGCGAGCGACCTCGATGTGGCCGGTGTCCTTGCCGCAGACCTGCTCGTAGCTGGGATTGTCCACGTGCCCGCCGCTATAGCCGGGCAGCACGCTTTTGACGCCCTTCAATTCGGTGAAGACCGCTTCGACGCACCAGAAGCAGCCGCCGCCAAGAACGGCGACTTCATTGCCCGGGGATGCTTGTTCTGCCATGACGATTCCTTTCCTGTAGACGGCCGCTGCCTGCGGCCGGCGCCCCCGGCTTCATGCGCGGGGCATAGAGAATAAGACTACTGCTTGGGCGGCGCCAGCGACAAGATCCATTCGGCCAGCAGGCGAGCATCTTCCTGGCTGACATGGGTTTGCGCGGGCATGGGCACGGCGCCCCAGGCGCCGCGGCCGCCGCCGCGGATCTTGCCCGCCAGGTAGTCCACCATGGCGTCACCCTGACCTGCATAACGTTCGGCCACGCTTTTCAGCGGTGGCCCGACGCGCTTGGCTTCCACTTGGTGGCAGGCCATACAGGCTTTGCTCTTGGCCAGGTCCAACCCGGTGGTTTGGGCCTGGACCGCGCCGGCGCCCAAGACGCCGGCCACGGCCACCCACAGACTAATCTTCAAATGCATCGGTTACTGCCCCACGGCTCGCGGTGCTGGCGAGCTTGCCGAACTTGGCGAGCACACCGCGTGTATAACGCGGCTTGGGCTGAACCCAGGCCTGTCGACGAGCCGCCAGGTCTTCGTCGCTGATATTGAGCTGCAACAGCAGCTTGTGGGCATCGATGGTAACCGAATCGCCTTCCTGGATCAGGGCGATCGGGCCGCCCACGAAAGCCTCGGGCGCGACATGGCCGACGACCATGCCCCAGGTGCCCCCGGAAAAGCGGCCGTCGGTGATCAAGCCCACGGTTTCGCCCAGGCCCTGCCCGACCAGCGCCGAAGTGGGCGCCAGCATTTCACGCATGCCGGGACCGCCCTTCGGGCCTTCGTAGCGGATGACGACGACATCGCCGTCCTTGATCTGGCGCGCCATGATCGCCGTCATGGCGTCGTCTTCGGAATCGAACACGCGTGCGGGACCGGTAATGACTGGGTTCTTCAGGCCCGTGATCTTCGCCACGCAGCCTTCGGGCGACAGGTTGCCCTTCAGGATGGCCAAATGCCCTTGCGGGTACAAGGCGCGGTCCATCGGCATGATGACGTCCTGGTCCGCGCGCGGTGCATCCGGCACATCGGCCAAGGTTTCCGCGATGGTCTTGCCGCTGATGGTGATGCAGTCGCCATGCAGGAGCCCGGCGTTGAGCAGCAGCTTCATGACCTGCGGAATGCCGCCTGCGCGATGCAGGTCGGTCGCGACATATTTACCAGACGGCTTCAAGTCGCACAGCACGGGGACGCGCTTGCGGATGCGTTCGAAGTCGTCAATGGTCCACGGCACTTCGGCGGCATGCGCGATGGCGAGGAAATGCAGCACGGCGTTGGTGGAACCGCCGGTGGCCATGATGACCGAAACGGCGTTTTCGATGGATTCGCGCGTGATGATGTCGCGCGGCCGCAGGTTGCGCCGGACCGCATCGACGAGCACCCGCGCCGACTCGGCGGCCGAGACCACCTTTTCATCGTCTTCATTGGCCATCGTGCTGGAATACGGCAGGCTCATGCCCATGGCTTCGAATGCGGAGCTCATCGTGTTGGCCGTGTACATGCCGCCACAGGAGCCTGAGCCGGGGATGGCGCATTTCTCGATCTGCTTGAAGTCGGCCTCGGGCATGCGGCCCATCGTGTATTCGCCCACGGCTTCGAACACCGACACGATCGTGAGGTCGTTGCCCTTGTAATGGCCCGGCTTGATCGTGCCGCCATAGACGTAGATGCCGGGCACATTGGTCCGCGCCAAGGCGATCATGCCGCCCGGCATGTTTTTGTCGCAGCCCCCGATCACCACCACGCCATCCATCCACTGGCCTTGCGCGGCGGTTTCAATACAGTCCGCGATGACTTCGCGCGACACCAGTGAATACTTCATGCCTTCGGTGCCCATGGACATGCCGTCCGAGATGGTGGGCGTGCCGAACACCTGAGGGTTGGCGCGCGAGGCGCGGATGGCGTCGATGGCCGCATCCGCCAGGCGCTGCAGGCCGCTGTTGCATGGCGTGATGGTGGAATGGCCGTTGGCCACCCCGATCATGGGATTTTCGAAATCGGCTTCCTGATAACCCAGCGCGTAGTACATGGCGCGGTTGGGCGCGCGCGCGACGCCGTGGGTGATATGGCGGGAACGTTCATTGTTCGGCATGGTCTGTCTCTCCTGTCGGCCGTCGGGGCGCGGACATGGCGAACGCACCCTGGGAAGCTGGCTCGCTTGCATGCATGCATGCGAATCTTCAGTGCTCGCCGGTTATTATCATTCAACTTTATTGTGTCGGGCAGAACATGCTGCAATATCCAAAATTCGACCCCATCGCCTTGCAGATCGGGCCGCTAGCCATCCACTGGTACGGCCTGATGTATCTGGCGGGCTTCGCCCTGGTGTACCTGCTTGGCCGCCGGCGCATCACCAGCGGCCACACCACGTCACTGAATGTGCGCGACCTGGAAGACCTGATCTTCTATAGCGTGCTGGGCGTGGTGCTGGGCGGCCGGCTGGGGTATGTGCTGTTCTATAAGCCGGGCTATTACCTGGCCCACCCGCTGGAAGTGGCGTACCTGTGGCAAGGCGGCATGTCGTTTCACGGCGGCCTGATCGGCGTGATCCTGGTGATGCTGCTGTTTGCGCGCAAGAAGAAGCTGCCCTTTTTCGCGGTCAGCGACTTCATCGCCCCGCTGATCCCGCTGGGCCTGGGTTTCGGCCGGTTGGGCAACTTCATCAATGGCGAGCTGTGGGGCCGGCCGACCGACGTGCCGTGGGCCATGGTGTTCCCCGACAGCGGCGACGGGCTGGCGCGCCACCCCTCCCAACTCTATGAGCTGGGCCTGGAAGGCATCGTGCTGTTTGCACTGCTGTGGTGGTTTTCGAGCAAGCCGCGTCCACTCGGACAGGTGAGCGGGCTTTTCCTGATGGGTTACGGAACGTTCCGCTTCCTGGTGGAGTTCACCCGCGAGCCAGACAACTTCCTGGGCCTGCTCGCGGGTGGTTTGAGCATGGGACAGTGGCTGTCCCTGCCGATGGTCGCCCTGGGCGCCATCATGTTCAGCCTTACTGCAAAACGATCGTCCCGTTGACGGCGATGCTGACCGTGACGTCTCCCGCTTCCAGCGGGACGTCCGGGCTGTAGCCGCCAGAGGCGTCCTTGGCCATGGCCGCGGCGCCCAACATGCGGGGCATCGGCACCGGGCCGCCCGCGCCGCCCAATTCCAGCTTGGACAGGCGATAGCCCGAGAAACCGAACGCGTTGGCCGCTGCCAGCGCGCGATCCTTGAAGGCCTGGGCCGCTTCTTTCAGCAGCTTGCGCTCTTCGGCCTCGCGCGCTTCGCGCGACAGCGAGAAGCTGATGTTCGAAATGGCGGTCTTGTCCGAGAGCTTGGACGCCAACGCGGCGGCAGCTTCGAAGTCTTTCGATTCAAGAACAACTTCGCCCTGGCCGCGCCACGTGCCGATCTTGCCTTTGCTGTTGGTATTGGGCCAGACGTTGTAGCCGCCCGTGCGCACTTCGACGCCCTTCGTGTCGCGTGCGCGCTTGATGACGTCGTCCAGTGCGGCCGTCAGCTTCTTGCCGGCAGCGGGCTGATCCGGCGCTTCGACTTCGGCAGACAGCGAAATACGGACGGTGTCCTGCTTGACCTCGGAAGACGCGGTGGCCTGCAACGTCATTTCCGGCGAACGATTCGTGGACGATTCCGTAGCGACGGGCGCGGCGGGCGTCTGCGCTTGCGCATAAACGGGTTGGACGGCGGCGATGGCGGCCACGGCTGCGCACGCTGCGCCGAGTTTCGTCAGCGAAAAAACAGGGTGTTTAAACATGGACTGGTCCTAGGAGGGAGGACAAAGGAAGGGGCAAGGGGGGATGGTGAGGCGCCCGACGCGGACCTGCGCTTATGGCAGGCCCGCTGGGATAAATGCCCCGCCTGTGCCGTCAAGGCCGGCATCTCGAACCCTAAGGTAAGAGGTGGTCGCGTTCCGCAGAGCGTCGGGTTCGTCTACGAGAGACGATCACTCCAGCTCTACACTCCCGCAACCATATGCCGAAAGCATAGGTTCAGAGAATGTATGGCCTAGTCACGGACACGGCAGGGACAAACTGAAAATTCTTGAATACTGCTTATGAACGGTTAGAGCAGTTTTTCCTGACCCGACAAGGCGTCATCGAGTACTGCGTTCATGTCCTCAATTCTACGCTTGAAGTCGCCGACTGCCAAACCGCCCAGCGGACCATCCGGCGCCTTCATGGCAAGGAGCTCGCCCGCCACCTGCAAAGCGGCCATCACGGCGATGCGTTCGTTGCTGGAAATCTTGCCCGTTCCCTGGATGCGCAGCATCAGCTGGTCGACATGGCGCACGGCGGCCATGAGCGTAGGCTTCTCTTCAGCGGAGCAGGCCAGGGAGTAATCGCGTCCCAATATGGTGACATCTACGCGTTCCATCAGTGTTGCTCTCCAGACGGTGCGCCCGGCAGGCGGGCCAGCACGGCGTCGATGCGCTCGCGGGCCGCGGCGGCGGCCACGCGCAAGCGCTGTAGTTCAGTGTCGCGAGATTGCAGGTTGCCCTGCAATTCGGTTTCCCGGGCAGAGAAACGCGATTCGAGCGACTGGCGTTCGGTGGATTCACGGGCGAGCTGTTCGCGCAAGGCGGCTTCGGCCTGCTGGGCCTGCTCGAGCATGGCGCTGACGGCGCCATCATGATCCTGAAGCTTGCTTTGCAGCGTGACGATGTCGGCCTCGCGCTCTGCGGCGCGCTGCTTCAGAACACGCTGGTCAGCTTCGAGTTCGTTCAGGCGGAGGCGCAACGCGTCACGCTCTGCGTGGAGTTGGCGGGTGCGTTGCACCAGTTGCCCGATTCGGGCGGCGAGTTGGTCTAGATCTTGCAGCATGGGCGCTATCGTAAACCATCCTGAGTGCAATCGGGCCTCTTCACGCAAGGTGAGAAACCCGGCAATATTCGGTAGGAAATAGGCGAGTGATTCCGGTGGTGCAACGCCAACCGGTGACCTTCAAAGAAAAAAGCCTGGCCCCTCCTCCAAATTCCCCGCATCCGGCCGATCCGGCTTTCGCATTTCTTTCTATAAACTTTCACTTAGCTTTCAAAAAGCCCTCAATCTTCCCGCGCGGTTACATCTGGGGATCGGGAGTACCCGAATTCTAGGGAAAACCCCAGGCTTTCACCGAGCTTACAGGGTTTGCAGCGTGGCAGGCGTCCATTACCATTCGCCCTTTCAAGAAACCACGCCGTCGCTTTCAGAAGAACTAATGGCACCCCGAAGTGCCTTTTTTGTGCCTGTCACTCGCCTTTCGGCGAGCCCCATCCGGCTACAAACTTTTTTATCTACATGCTGTAAACAGGAGCCAACCAATCATGCAGCTACGCAATCGACAGGACTTCTGGTCTGGGGTGATGTTCATCGCCCTTGGACTGGGATTCGCCTGGCAGGCCAGCAGCTACCAAATGGGTACTGCTGCCCGAATGGGCCCAGGGTACTTTCCTTTCTGGCTAGGCATTGTTCTGGCTTTGCTGGGCGCCATCGTGCTGCTTGGCTCGATGTCCAAGAAAGCCCATGAAACGCACGTCGACAAGTTCGACTGGCGCATCGTCTTCCTGGTGGTGGGATCCGTCGTCCTGTACGGCCTGGTCCTCAAACTGCTGGGCATCTACATCTCGGTGTTCCTCCTGGTTGTGGTCAGCAGCCTGGCCAGCCACGAGTTCAGCCTGAAGGTCGCCGTCGCCAACGCGATCTTCCTGGTGATCTTCTCGTATCTGGCATTCGTCAAGGGGCTGGGGCTGATCTTCCCGCTGTGGCCGTCCTTTCTGGGCATGAACTAAGGAGCAACCGGTCATGGAATTGTTTGACAACCTGATGTTGGGCTTCTCGGTGGCGTTTACGCCCGAGAACCTGCTTTACGCACTGCTGGGCTGCATCCTGGGTACGCTGATTGGCGTGCTGCCGGGCATCGGCCCCGTCCCGACCATCGCGATGCTGCTCCCGATCACGTACGTGCTGCCCCCGGTGGCCGGCCTGATCATGTTGGCAGGTATCTATTACGGCGCCCAATACGGCGGCTCCACGACGGCGATTCTTGTGGCATTGCCAGGGGAAACGTCCGCGGTGGTGACCGTGCTGGACGGTCACCAGATGGCCCGCAACGGCCGTGCTGGCGCCGCGCTGGCAATCGCCGCGCTGGGTTCGTTCTTCGCCGGTTGCGTGGCCACGCTGCTGCTGGCCGCCTTTGCGCCCCCGCTGGCTGAAGTCGCCTTCAAGTTCGGCCCCGCCGAGTACTTCTCGCTGATGTGCCTGGGCCTGGTCGGCGCCGTGGTGCTGGCCTCGGGCTCGCTGCCCAAGGCGATCTCGATGATCATCCTGGGCCTGTTGCTGGGCATGGTCGGTACCGACGTCAACTCGGGTGTCGCCCGCTTCGACTTCGGCGTGCCGGAACTGCAAGACGGTATCGACTTCGCCATCGTGGCCATGGGCGTGTTCGGCTTTGCCGAAATCATGACCAACCTGGAGCAGAAGGAAAACCGCGTCGACATCACCGACAAGATCGGCTCGCTGTACCCGAACAAGCAGGAATTCAAGGAATCGTACCCGGCAGTGCTGCGTGGTACGGCCCTGGGTTCGGCCCTGGGTATCTTGCCGGGCGGTGGCGCCGTGCTGTCGTCGTTCGCTTCCTACACGCTGGAAAAGAAGATCTCGAAGAATCCGGAACGCTTCGGCAAGGGCCACCCGGCCGGCCTGGCTGGCCCGGAATCGGCGAACAACGCTGCTGCCCAGACCTCGTTCATCCCGCTGCTGACGCTCGGTATCCCGGGTAACGCCGTGATGGCGCTGATGGTCGGTGCAATGACGATCCACAACATCCAGCCCGGCCCGCAAGTCATGACGAGCCACCCGGAGCTGTTCTGGGGCCTGATCGCCTCGATGTGGATCGGCAACCTGATGCTGGTGGTGCTGAACCTGCCGCTGATCGGCTTGTGGGTCAAGCTGCTGAAGGTGCCTTACCGCATCCTGTTCCCGGCGATTCTGGTGTTCTGCACGATCGGTGTGTATTCGCTGAACTACAACGCGTTCGACATCTTCACCACCGCCATGTTCGGTATCGTGGGCTACGTGTGGTCGAAGCTGAAGTGCGAAGGCGCGCCGCTGCTGCTGGGTCTGGTCCTGGGCCCCATGATGGAAGAAAACTTCCGCCGTGCCCTGCTGCTGTCGCGTGGCGACTTCACCACCTTCGTGACCCGTCCGCTGTCGGCTTCGCTGCTGGCCGTCGCCGTGTTCCTGGTGATCCTGGTGGCCCTGCCGGCCATCCGCAAGAAGCGCGAAGAGACCTTCGTCGAAGAAGACTAAAGCGCGGTACGCCGCCTGCGGGCGGCGGTCTCGCCTTTAACGAAACCCCCGGGCCTGTCCCGGGGGTTTTTCTTTGCGCGCCCGGAATGCCTGTCTGGAAAGCTACTAATAGATACGACACACTACGAGGCGTAGGGCTCTCGCCGGCATCTACGTTAAGCTACGGGTTTACCCCACGCGATGATTCGGCATGAATTTCGACTGGAAGAACCCCTACCCCACCACCCGGATTCCGGTGTTCGCCCGCAACGTGGTCGCCACCTCGCAGCCACTCGCCGCCCAGGCAGGCTTGCGGATTCTGGCCCGCGGCGGCAATGCCGTGGATGCGGCCATCGCTGCAGCCGCCACGCTGGCGCTGACCGAACCCGTCAGCAACGGCCTGGGCTCGGACTGCTTCGCCATCATCTGGGACGGTTCGAAGCTGCATGGCCTGAATGCCTCGGGCACGGCCCCCGGCGCCTGGAACGTGGATTACTTCCGCCGCAAGCATCAGGGCGTGATCCCGATGCGGGGCTGGGACAGCGTGACGGTGCCAGGCTGTGTGGCCGGCTGGGCGGCCCTGCACGAAAAGCTGGGTAGCCTGGCGTTTGCCGACGTGCTGGCACCCGCCATCGAATATGCCGAACGCGGCTACGCCGTGTCGCCCGTCGTGCAGGAAAAATGGGCGGCGCAAGCCGACGTCCTGCAACCGCAACCGGGGTTTGCCGAACACTTTCTGCCACGCGGCCGCGCGCCCCACATCGGCGAACACTTCGTGCTGCCGGGCGCAGCCGCGACGCTCAAGCGCGTCGCCGCCAGCGGCGGGCGCGACTTTTATGAAGGCGAAACGGCCCACAAGCTGGTGGCGCACGCTCAGGCGCACGACGCCGCCCTGACCCTGGCCGATCTGCGCGACTACGCGCCGGAATGGGTGACGCCGATCAGCCAGCCTTACCGCGGCCACACCCTGCATCAAATCCCGCCCAACGGCCAAGGCATCGCGGCGTTGATCGCGCTGGGCATCTTGCAGAACTTCGACCTGCCTGCCCGCCCAGTCGACCATCCCGACACCCAGCACCTGCTGATCGAGGCCATGAAACTGGCGTTCGCCGACGTCTATGCGCACGTGGCCGACGCGCGCCACATGCGGATGACGCCCGAGCAGATGCTGCGGCCGGATTACCTGGCCGAACGCGCGCGGATGATCGACCCCAACGTGGCCCAGGCCTTCGCCTCGGGCCATGCGCCGCAAGGCGGCACCGTCTACCTGACCGCCGCCGACAAGAGCGGCATGATGGTCAGCTTCATCCAGTCGAACTACATGGGTTTCGGTTCGGGCGTGGTGGTGCCGGGCACGGGCGTCAGCCTGCAGAACCGCGGGCATTGCTTCAGCACCCAACCCGACCATCCCAATGTGGTCGCGGGCGGCAAGCGCCCCTTCCAAACCATCATCCCTGGTTTCCTGATGCGCGACGGCGCACCCGTCATGAGCTTTGGCGTCATGGGCGGCAATATGCAGCCCCAGGGGCAAGTGCAGACGCTGGTGCGCATGCTGGACTACGGCCAGCAGCCGCAAGCCGCCTGCGACGCGCCTCGCTGGAAATGGAACCACGGCCTGGCGGTGGACGTGGAAACGGGATTGAACCCGGCCGTGGCCCAGGGCCTGCGCACGCGCGGCCATGTGCTGGAAGGCATCGACGACCCCTATATGGACTTCGGTTCGGGCCAGTTCATCTGGCGGCTAGGCGACCCGGCGGTGGACGGCTATGTCAGCGCCAGCGACAGTCGACGGGATGGACTCGCCGCCGGCTTTTGATTGCGTTAAGGTTACTGTCCTGAGACTGACCTTACCTACATAGAGCGGAGTTCCCTGCATGGCAACGATCGGTACCAAGAGCTACGACGCGGTCGTAGCCCAGAAAGTCGCTTTCCTCGGATTGGGCGTGATGGGCTTGCCCATGGCCGGCCACCTGGCCCGTGCGGGGCACGACGTCACCGTCTACAACCGCACCCCCGCCAAGGCGCAAGCCTGGGCCGCCGAGTTCCACGGCCACCATGCCCCCACGCCGCGCGAAGCGGTAGCGGGCGCGCAGATCGTATTCGCCTGCGTGGGCAATGACGACGATCTGCGCAGCATCGTGTTGGGCCCGGACGGCGCGTTCTCGGGCATGGCGCCGGGCGCGGTATTCGTCGACCACACGACCGCCTCGGCCGATGTAGCGCGCGAGCTCTATGCGCAAGCCAAGGAACTGGGCCTGAACTTCGTGGATGCCCCCGTCTCGGGCGGACAGGCCGGCGCGGTCAACGGCGTGCTGACCATCATGTGCGGCGGCGAACCCCCCGTCTTCGACGCCATCAAGCCGGTGGCGCAAAGCTTCGGCCGCGCCGTGACGCTGGTGGGCGCGCCGGGCGCCGGCCAGTTGGCCAAGATGGTCAACCAGATCTGTATCGCCGGCATCGTGCAAGGCCTGTCGGAAGCCGTGGCCTTCGGCCAGGCGGCCGATCTGGACATGAAGCTGGTGCTGGACGTGATCAGCAAGGGCGCGGCGCAAAGCTGGCAGATGGAGAACCGCGGCGGCACCATGGTCGACGACAAGTTCGAATTCGGCTTCGCGGTGGACTGGATGCGCAAGGACCTGGGCCTGGTGCTGGCCGAAGCGCGCCACAACGGCGCGCGCGTACCCGTGACCGCCCTGGTGGACCAGTTTTATGGCGACGTCCAGAAGATGGGCGGCGGCCGTTGGGACACGTCGAGCCTGGTGAAGCGACTGCGCGACTGAACTTGCTGCATCGCCCTGCCCCTCGGCACGGCGATGGCGCTGACAAAAAAAGGCGAGCCTCGGGCTCGCCTTTTTTCGTGGCGCCGGCGCGGTTATGCAGCCAGGCTCGCTTGCGCCGTTTCCAGCACCAAGGCGTCGATGCGTTGTTTGGCCAGCGCCACGCCTTCCAGCGCCGCCACTTCGCCCATCGCCATACCTTCGGCCGCGATGAACGTGACGTCGTTCATGCCAAGGAAGCCCAGCATCTGGCGCAGGTACGGCGTCAGGGTGTCGGTCGGCGTGCCTTCAGCCTTGCCGCCGCGCGCCGTCAACACGAACACCTGCTTACCCTTGACGAGGCCCTCCGGCACGCCTTCCGGCGTATAACGGAACGTGACGCCCGCACGGGCCACGTAGTCCAGATAGCTCTTGAACTGCGCGGGCAGATTGAAGTTGTACACGGGCACCGCGAAAACGATGCGATCTGCTTCCATCAGTTCAGCGACGAGCGTATCGCTCAGTTCGACGATGCGTTGCTGCTCGACGCTGCGGGCATCCGCCGGGGTGAACAGCGCGCCGGCCGTGTTGCCGTCGAAATAGGGAATGGGTTGCGCGCCGATGTCGCGCACCTTGACGGCCGCGGCGGGGTTGGCTTCTTTGACGCGCGCAATCAGGTGATCGGCCAATTGCTTGCTGTTGGAACGGTCGCCGAGAATCGAGGAAAGGATAACGAGGGTCTTCATTGCAAATATCTCCAGGGGTGGCCCGCCATACGCGGGCGGCCAGGATCTGTCAGCGCCACGCCCGACTCTTCAAGGAGTTCGGACTGGAGCTTGGCGCCGGGTGGCGTTGGCAGATCCCGAATGCATGGGCTCACTGTAGACCGGTTCATTGTTCACATAAACCGGGGTATGATGAACTGTTCGTTCCAGACATAGAACAATCATGCAAGATCTCAATGACCTCTACTATTTTTCCCAAGTCGTCGAGCAAGGCGGCTTCAGCGCGGCAGCCAGGGCGCTGGACATCCCGAAATCCCGCCTGTCGCGCAGGATCTCTCACCTTGAGGAAAGTTTGGGTGTCAGGCTGCTGCAACGCACGACGCGCCGCCTGCGGCTGACTTCGGCCGGCGAACGCTACCTGCACTATTGCCGTGAAATGGCCGCATCCGCCCGCGCTGCGGACGACGCCATGCGGCAGTTGCAGTCAGAGCCTGCCGGGCCGGTAATCGTGAGCTGCCCCGTCTCCATTGCCCAGGACGTGCTGGCGCCGATCCTGCCCGAATTTCTGGATGCGTGGCCGGCGATTTCCGTGCAGCTGCTGGTGACCAACCGGCGCGTGGACCTGATCCGCGAAGGGGTCGATCTGGCGCTGCGCGTGCGCACCAAGCTGGATACGGATGCTGAACTGGTGGTCCGCCACCTGGGATCGGCACGCGGCACGCTGGTGGCCAGCCCGGGTTATCTGCAGCGCCACGGCACGCCGGACACGCCGCAGGACCTGGCGTCTCACACGACGCTGAGCTTTTCGGACCCGCAGCATGACGTGCGGTGGCCGCTGCGCAACGACAAGGGCGAAGAGGTGCAGATCGAGTTGAAGCCGCAGCTGTCCTGCAACGACTTCATCGTGCTGACCGAAGCCGCGGTGCGCGGCCGGGGCATTGCGCTGCTGCCGTCGATCGCGACGCAGGAAGAACTGCGACGCGGCCAACTGGTGCCGGTGCTGCCGCAATGGCAATCGCCGGAAGGCATCGTGCATTGCATCTATCCGTCGCGGCGGGGCATGATGCCCGCCGTCCGGACTTTGCTGGATTTCCTGTCGGAGCGCCTGCCGACGATGTATCAGCGGCTGGAAAAAGCCGTCACGCCCGTGCCTCAATAGCCGCGGGTACGCTCGACCACACCCGTGATGGGTTCGCCGCGCATCAACTGGGCGACCTTGCCCGCGATCTGCTCGATGCTCTCGTCGCGCAACGTGCGCGCGGCGATGTGAGGCGTGACGTGAACGCGCGGGTCGCGCCAGAACGGATGGTCAGTGGGCAAGGGCTCGGTGTGGAACACGTCCAGCGTGGCGCCGGCGATCTCGCCTTCTTCCAGCATCTGCACCAGGTCTTCTTCAACCAGGTGCTCGCCGCGACCGACGTTGACCAGATGCGCGTCCGGCAACAGTTTCGACAGCGTTTCGCGGTTCAGGATGCCGCGCGTGTCCGGCGTCAGCGGCAGCACGTTCACCAAAAAGCGCGTACGGGCCAGGAACGCCGGCAAGGCGGCCTCTCCGGCAAAGGACTCCACGCCGGGAATCTCGCGCGGCGAGCGCGACCAGCCGGCCACGGGATAGCCGAAACCGGCCAGCGTCTGCGCCACGCGCGCCCCGACCTGCCCCAGCCCCAGCACGCCAACCGGCCAATCGGCCTGGCGCGTGCCTTCGCGGGTATCCCAATGCTGGCGCGCCTGTGCCTGATCGAAGGCCTCGAAATCGCGCGAGACGCGCAGCAGCGCGTACAAGGCGTACTCGGCCATCTGCACCGACATGCCTGCATCTTCCAGGCGCACGATCCGCACGTGCGCGGGAATCTCGGGCATCTTCAGCAGGGCATCCACGCCCGCGCCCAGATTGAACAGCGTGGTGATGCCGGTCTCGTGCTTGAACAGCTCCGCCGGCGGGCGCCACACCAGCGCCACGTCCGCGCCTGACGGCGGACCATCGGGATTCCATACGGAAATGCGGCAGCCGGGCATGGAGGCTTCCAGGCGCGGCACCCAGACGTCGGGATCATGGAGGGGGCAGGCAAAGAGAATGTGCATGGTGGCGGCTCTGCGAGGCTTTCGGAAAGCATGAAGCATGCAGGATGACGCCCCACAAATCAAACGGCCCGGCAGATCGCCGGGCCGTTCGTTCATGCCTTGAATAAGCGTTCAGACCGTCTGCGGGACTTCAGGCTTGCCCTTGCCTTTACCCTTGCCGCGGCGCAGGAAGGCCCAGACCTGCAGCAGGATCAGCAAGGCGCTTGCGCCGATGAACCAGGCGCTGATCGGGCGTTGCACGAACACCGCGAGGTCACCGCGCGACAACAGCAACGCGCGGCGGAAGTTCTCTTCGACCATCGGCCCCAGCACGAAGCCGAGCAGGATGGGCGCCACGGAGAATTCCAGCGTCATCAGGATGGCGCCGATCACGCCGAAGGCCAGCACTTCCCAGATCTGGAAGAGGCTGTTCTGCGTGCTGTACACGCCCACCGCGATGAAGAACAGCGCGGACGGGAACAGGTAGCGGTACGGCACCTGCAGCAGCTTGACCCACACGCCGATCAGCGGCACGTTCAGCACCATCAGCAGCACGTTGCCCACCCAGAAGCTGGCGATCAGGCCCCAGAAGATGTCCGGATGCTCGGTGATCAGTTGCGGGCCGGGCTGGATGCCCTGGATCAGCAGCGCGCCCAGGATCAGCGCCATCACCGCATCGCCAGGGATGCCCAGGCTCATCGTCGGGATGAAGTCGACCTGCGTCTTCGAGTGCGACGACGCTTCCGGCGACGCCACGCCAGCGATCATGCCGGTGCCGAACTTCTCGGGCGTGCGGGAAATCTTGCGCTCCAGCGCGTAGGCGACGAACGTGGTGATGGTCGGGCCCGTGCCCGGCATGGCGCCGAACAGCGTGCCGACCGCCGTGCCCCGCACCATCGGCCAGAACGCGGTCTTCAGTTCCTGCTTGGTAGGACGCATGTCGCGGATGCGCAGCTTGGCGCCGCTGCCGATGATGGTCATGCGGTTGACGCTCATCAGGAAGTCGGCCACGCCGAACAGGCCCATCGAGATCGCCACCAGCTCCAGGCCGTCGGACAGGTCAAGCAGGCCGAACGAGAAGCGGATGGTGCCCGTGTTCACGTCGGTGCCGACCACGCCGCACATCAGGCCGAACAGCGTCATCGCAACGCCCTTGAGCGGCGAGCCCCGCGACATCGTCGCGCCGGCCAGCAAGCCCAGCAGCATGATCGAGAAGATCTCGGTCGGGCCAAACTTGAACGCCACTTCGACCAGCAGCGGCGACGCGAAGATCATGACGATGATGCCGACCGATGCCGCGAAGAACGAGCAGATCATCGTGATGCCCAGCGCGGTTCCTCCCTTGCCCTGTTTGGTCAGTGGATAACCGTCCAGGCAGGTGACCGCGTGCGGCGGATGCGAAGGCAGGTTGAGCAGGATTGCGCCGATGGCGCCGCCATACTGCGAGCCGTAGAAGATGCCGGCCAGCATCAGGATCGCGGGCACGGGCTGCATCACGTAGGTCAGCGGCAGCAGGATGGAGATCGCCGACAAGGCGCCCATGCCGGGCAGCACGCCGATGAGGTTGCCCACCAGCACGCCGAAGAACGACCACATCAGGTTGTGCCACTGGAACGCGACGCCGAAGCCGTACCAAAGGTCCATCAAAGATTGAGAGATCATGGCGCTTCAACCCCAACGAAACAGCGGCAGCTGCAGTTGCAGCGCCCACCAGAACACGACGACTGCGATCGCGGACATCGCGAGCGACAGCAGGATGGCTTGCTTGATGGTGTTCTTGCGATCACCGAGTGCCGAGATGAATACGATGGCGAACGTCGCCGGCAGCAGGCCGCCGTAGTGGCCCAGCAGCAGGAACGCCAGCGTGCCCAGCAGAATGCAGGCGCTGCCGCGGAAATCGGGCAACCCATGCGCGTGGCCATCGCCCGGCGCAGGCGGCGTCGCCTCGCCCGAACGCGCAGAAATGGCGATCAGCACGCCGGTCAGCGCCAACAGGCCGCCAAGCGCGGCGGGGAAGAACCCCGGCCCCATGTGGCTCAACGTGCCGATGTGGTAATCGGTGCCCCCGTATATCGCCCCCAACCCGATCAGGACCATCAGCGCACCGCCGTAGTAGTCCTTTCTGTTGATATTTTTTTGCACTTCCATCCTCCTTCCTGGTGCAGGACCGTGCCGGCCCTGGATGCGCTGCTCGAAACGAGCTTCGCCCGGCCCTTAACAGCGAGCCGGAGCGCAGATTACGGAGGGAAGCTGCTAATTCGCTTTCTATGCGCTGTCGCATTCCTGAATTCGGGGGTTATCCCTGAGTGCAGGCCCCGCGGGCAGGAAGGAAAGTGGAAAAAAATTTGAAAGCCAGGCGGCTTTACTGGTCGCCCTTGAGCTCGACATCGAGCGGACGCGGGTATTGCGAGACCGTCGGCGCCAGCGGCAGCCACAGCACGGAAGCCAGGCCCACGCCGCCCTGCGCGTTGGGCTCGCCATCGCGCAGTTCGATGTCGCCGTCGTTGCGGCGGGCGTAGGCGCGGGCGATCGCCAGGCCCAGGCCGGAGCCCGACGAGGCGACGGGCTTGTCGGTACCGACCCGTTCGAAACGCGCGAAGGCGCGGCTGCGCAGGACGGGCTCCAGGCCGGGGCCGTTGTCCGACACCGAGACCTCGGCCCGATTTTCCAGCCGGAAGACCGACACGGTGATCTGCGCCCCGACGGGTGCGTAGTGGATGGCGTTGTGCACGAGGTTGGACAGGGCTTCGTGCAGTTCGGCCTCGCTGCCCAGGACCGGCACGGGGATTTCCAGCCCGTCTTGCGACGCCGCCTGCACCCAGCCCAGGTCTTGCTGCTTTTCATGCGCCAGCGGCAGGTACTGCAAGACGACCTCACGCGACACCGCATTCATGTCCAGCAGTTGGCGCGGCAGCTGGTCGGCCTGATTGGCGTGCGCCAGGGACAGCAGCTGCTCGGTCAGGCGGCGCGTGCGGCCCAGTTGATCGACGATGGCGCGCAAGCCTTCACGCGTGCGGGCCGGATCGCGCTCGCGCAGCGCGTACTGCGCCTGCGTCAGCATGATGGCCAACGGCGTGCGCAACTGATGCGAGGCGTCGGCCAGGAAGTGCGATTGCTCGTCCAGCACCCGGCGATAGCGGGCGATATGGTGGTTGACGGCGTCGACCAGCGGTGACACCTCGCTGGGCACGCGGGACGCGTCCAGCGGCGTCAGGTCGTCGGGCCGACGGTTGCGGATATCGGCGCGCAGGCGGCGCAAGGGCTTCAATGCCCAAGACACGCCCCACCACACCAGCAGCACCACCAGGGCCAGCATGCGCGCGTCGCGCAGGATTTCCTGGCGTCGCGCATTGTTTTCGGCTTCGATCCGCTTGCCCGTGCTTTCCGCCACCACGACCAGCACCTGGCGATGCTGCCCCTGATAGTAGAGATCGCGCACGACCGAGACCACACGCACCGGGTCATTGCGGTAGACGCCGTCGTAGAAGATAGGTTGGCCGTTCGACCGCGGCCAGGTGGGCGGGCGTGGCATCTCGGGCATGCCCAGCAACGTCTTGCCCTGCTCGGTAGGCACCGGCGCCCCGTCCGGCAGCGGCGGATCGATCTGTTCGATGCGGAAATACTTGCGCAGGCCCGCGCGGGATTCCAGCATCACCTGCGCGTAAAGCGGCGTGGCCACCTGGAGGTTGCCGTCCGGCGTGAACTCCAGGCTGCTTTCCAGCACGCGGGCGGGTTCCACCAGCGCGCTGTCATAGGCCTCGTTGGTGATCTCGGACAGGGTGCGGTAGTCGTTCAGGCTGTCGATGACCAGCAGCACCACCACGCCCGGCAGCAGCAGGATGATCAGCAGCGCGCGGATGCCGACGCGTGGCAACCCGGGTATCCGCAAGCTCACTCAGGATTCCGATGCGGCCGACTCGCTGGTGACGCTTTCCAGCATGTAGCCCAGCCCGCGCACGGTCACGATGCGCACGTCGCTGCCGGCCAGCTTCTTGCGCAGGCGGTGCAGCACGACCTCGATGGCGTCGGGGTTGGCTTCGCTGTCGTGCGTGAAGACCTTGCCGAACAACTGCGACTTGTCCACGGGGTAACCGCTGCGGGTCAGCAGCGCCGCCAGGGCGGCATGTTCGCGCGGGGTCAGGAACAGCAGCGAGCCGTCCAGCGTGAAGGCACGGCTTTCGCTGTCGTAGGACAGCGACCCGCACTGCAGGCGCGGATGCTGGCGGCCGCGGCTGCGGCGCACCAGCGCGGTCAGCCGCGCTTCCAGTTCTTCCAGAGCAAAGGGTTTGGTCAGGAAGTCGTCCGCCCCCAGGTTCAGGCCGCGCACCCGGTCCTGCAGCGCGCCTTGGGCAGTCAGCAGCAGAACGGGCGTGCGGTCGTCCCGGTTGCGCATTTCGCGCAGGACGACCAGGCCGTGCTTGTCGGGCAGGCGCAGGTCCATGACGATGGCGTCATATTCCGTGCCCGCCATGAATGCTTCGGCCGTGCGGGCATCTGCCGCGTGATCCGGCACGAACCCGCTCTGAGCGAGCGCGCGCATCAACCAGGACGCCATGTCCCGTTCGTCTTCAACCAACAATATGCGCATGACCGTCCGTTCCTTCGGGCAAATTCTCTGCTGCCCGCTGCCCGTGCACGCGCTGGCGCAGGTAGCGGGTTTCATGATGACGCCGAAAGAGGATCGCCGACAACTCGTTCAACGCCTGGGTATAGACATCGCGCTTGAACTCGATCACGGCGTCCAGGGGTACCCAATACTGGCTCCAGCGCCAGGCATCGAATTCCGGATGCTGCGTCGCGCGCAAGCACACATCGCTGTCACGTCCCACCAGGCGCAACAAGAACCAAATCTGTTTTTGTCCTTTATAGTGGCCACGCCACTCACGCCGGACGAAGTGATCGGGCACGTTATAACGTAACCAATCGCGTGTACGCCCCAAAATACGGACATGCTCGGGCTTCAAGCCCACCTCTTCATGGAGTTCGCGATACATGGCCTGCACCGGGCTTTCGCCATATTTGATGCCGCCCTGGGGGAACTGCCATGCATGTTCCCTGATACGCTTGCCCCAAAAGACCTCGTTTCGACTGTTGACGAGAATGATGCCGACATTGGGGCGGTAGCCTTCGCGGTCAAGCATGGGCCACCCCCACCGAATTCAATACAATTACAGTCGATTATACGTATCTGCTGCCACCTTTAAACATGCGCGCATCCAACTACCACATCAACACCCTCAAAGAAGCCCCTTCCGAAGCCGAAGTCGCCAGCCATCAGCTGATGACCCGGGCCGGGATGATCCGCAAACTCGCGGGCGGCATCTACACCTACATGCCCCTGGGCCTGAAGATCATCCGCAAGGTCGAGGCGATCGTCCGGGAGGAAATGAACGCCTCCGGCGCCATCGAGCTGCTGATGCCGGTGGTCCAGCCCGCCGAGCTCTGGCAGGAATCGGGCCGTTGGGAGCAGTACGGCGCCGAACTGCTGCGCATCAAGGACCGCCACCAGCGCGACTTCGTGCTGCAGCCGACGTCCGAGGAAGTCATCACCGACATCGCGCGCAATGAAATCCACAGCTACCGCCAGCTGCCGCTGAATTTCTATCACATTCAGACCAAGTTCCGGGACGAACGCCGCCCCCGCTTCGGCCTGATGCGCGGCCGCGAATTCACGATGAAGGACGCCTACTCCTTCGACCGCGACGAAGCCGGCGCCCTGAAAAGCTACGACACCATGTACGCCGCCTACATGCGCATTTTCGGCCGCCTGGGCCTGGAATTCCGCGCGGTGGCGGCCGACACGGGCTCGATCGGCGGCACCCGCAGCCATGAATTCCAGGTGATCGCCGACACCGGCGAAGACCTGCTGGTCTACAACGCCGAGACCGACTACGCCGCCAACATCGAACTGGCCGAAGCCGTTTCGCTGTACCCGGTGCGCGGTGAAGCCACCCAGGCCATGGCCGACGTGCCCACCCCGGGCGCGGCCAAGTGCGAAGACGTGGCCAAGCTGCTGGGCCTGCCGCTGGAAAAGACGATCAAGTCGATCGTCCTGGCCACCGACGGCGACAAGGGCAAAGTCGACATCTGGCTGCTGCTCCTGCGCGGCGACCACGAACTGAACGAAATCAAGGCGGGCAAGCTGCCGGGCCTGGCGGGCTTCCGCTTTGCCACGGAAAGCGAGATCGTCGAGTATTTCGGCTGCAAGCCCGGCTATCTGGGCCCGGTCAAGACGGCCAAGCCGGTGCACGTGATCGCCGACCGCACGGTCGCCAACATGGCCGATTTCGTCTGCGGCGCGAACAAGGAAGATTTCCACATCGAGGGAGTAAACTGGGGCCGCGACCTGCCCGAGCCCGAGCTCGTGGCCGATCTGCGCAACGTGGTCGCGGGCGACCCGTCGCCGGATGGCAAGGGCACGCTCTCCATCCAGCGCGGCATTGAAGTGGGACACGTTTTCTACCTGGGCAAGAAGTACTCCGAAGCCCTCAAGGCCACCTTCCTGGACGAAACTGGCAAACCGGCCGTCCTGGAAATGGGCTGCTACGGCATTGGCGTGACCCGCATCGTGGGCGCCGCCATCGAGCAGAACCACGACGCCCGCGGCATCATCTGGCCCCGTGCGATCGCCCCGTTCGAAGTAGTGATCTGCCCGGTGGGCTGGGGCAAAAGTGAAACCGTGCGTGACACCGCCCAGAAGCTCTATGAATCGCTGCTGGCGCGCGGCGTGGACGTCATCCTGGACGACCGCGATGCACGCCCGGGCGTCATGTTTGCTGAATGGGAGTTGATCGGCGCTCCGCTGCGTGTAACAGTTGGAGAACGCGGCCTGAACGATGGTGTGGTGGAATTGCAGGCCCGCCGGGAATCCGAAGCGGCCAAGATTCCGGTAGAGTCCGCGCTGGAAACGGTGCTGGCAAAACTCGACACCCTCTAACCTTATAGCTAGTACGGACTTTTCGCGTCCCGACCCGCATCACTCCCTATCCGTATCGTGACCGATCTGAAGTCCGCCGAATCCCTCCTGCAAGTCCGTGTCTACTACGAAGACACGGATGCGGGCGGGGTGGTTTTCTACGCTAACTACTTGAAATTCCTGGAACGCGCACGCACCGAATGGCTGCGCAACCTGGGAGTCAACCAGTCCGGGCTGGCCGCGAGCGAGCAGCGTTTATTCGTTGTCCGCTCCTTGGACATGTCTTACCGCAAGCCGGCCAGACTGGACGATTTGCTTACCATACGCAGCCGAGTCACCAAACTGGGCCGCGCTTCGATACACTTCGCGCAGCGCGCGGAACGCGACGGGGAACTGCTTGCCGAAGGCAACATCCAAGTCTGTTGCGTCGATGCCGTGAACATGCGGCCGGCGGAACTGCCGGCCGACGTCCGCGCCAAACTGGAATCCATTCAGGAATAACCATGCAAGCCACCAGCGACATGTCGTTGCTTTCGTTGATTTCGCACGCCAGCGTGCCGGTCCAGCTGATCATGCTGATGCTGTTGGGCATCTCGATCATGTCCTGGACCTACATTTTCTCCAAGCGCCTTGCCATCAAGCGCGCCCATACCCAGACCCGCCGCTTTGAAGACGACTTCTGGTCGGGCGGCGACCTGTCCATGCTGCAACAGGCCGTGGCCTCGCGCCGCGACGAACAGGGCGCCCTGGCCCGCATCTTCGATGCCGGCATGACCGAATTCCTGAAGGCCCGCCGCGGCAACTCGGCCGGCGACGCCACCGCCCTGCTGGACGGCCCGCGCCGCGCCATGCGCGCCGCGTACCAGCGCGAAATGGATTCGCTGGAATCGCACCTGAACTTCCTGGCATCGGCCGGTTCGGTATCGCCCTACATCGGCCTGCTGGGCACGGTATGGGGGATCATGCACGCCTTCATCGGCCTGTCGAACATGCAGCAGGCCACGCTGGCCTCGGTGGCCCCCGGTATCGCGGAAGCACTGATCGCCACCGCGATCGGCCTGTTCGCCGCCATCCCGGCCGTGGTCGCCTACAACCGCTTCACGAATGACATCGATCGCATCTCGATCCGTTTCGACAGCTTCGTCGACGAATTCCTGAACATTCTGCAACGGCAGGTGCGCTAATGCCCTCGGTAAGCTCACGCGGCAGGTCCGGCCGCCGCATGAAGGCCGACATCAACGTGGTGCCGTACATCGACGTGATGCTGGTGCTGCTGGTCATCTTCATGGTGACCGCGCCCCTGATCACGCCCGGGCTGATCCAGCTGCCCTCGGTCGGCGCGGCATCGGACGTGCCCGTGAAACCGCTGGAAGTCCAGATTTCGGAAGACGGCAAGATCGCCCTGCGCATGCGCGAACCCGGCGCCACGATGCAGGACATCGCCCGCCCCGAGCTGGTGGCGCAAGTGCGCTCGCGCATTACCGCGGAAACGCCGGTGGTCATCGCCGCCGACGGCAAGGTGCCCTATGAGACGGTCGTGAAGGTGATGGACGAACTGCGCACCAACGGCATCACCCGCCTGGGCCTGCTGGTGGACCAGTCCGCCGCCGGCGCTTCCCAGCCCGCATCCGCGAAAAAACGCTAACGCGACGCCTTCCGCCGGCTTGCCCGGCATGCAACGCCCATGACGCCACCCATAATTCGACACCGCAGCGGCCCGCCGGCCACCCCGCCCAACAACGACAACCGGAATGCGCTCATTCTGGCCGTGGCGGTGCATTTGCTGCTGCTGGTCGCCTTGATCTTTGGCGTGAGCTGGCGCACGGAGGCCCCTGGCCCCGTCGAGGTTCAGCTCTGGGCCGACGGCAATTCGCCTGTCGCCCCGCCGCCCACGCCCCAGCCCGAACAGCCCAAGCCGGCCCCCAAGCCCGAGCCCAAGCCCGAGCCTGAAAAGGCGCCCGAGCCGCCGCCGCCTCCCCCTCCTCCGCCCAAGCCTGAACCCGAGGTTCAGCCCAAGACCGAGGAAGTGGATCCCGAGATCGCGATCCAGGAAGCCAAGAAGAAGCGCGAACAGGAAGAGAAGGCACGCCAGGCCGCTGAAGCGGCCAAGGAAAAGGCGCGCTTGGAAGAAGAGCGCAAGCAGGCCGAATTGAAGGAAAAGAAGCGCCTGGAGCAGGAACGCCAGGCTGCCGAGAAGGCGGCTGCCGAGAAAGCCGCGGCTGACAAGGCCGCCGCCGACAAGGCTGCGGCAGAGAAAGCCGCTGCCGACAAGGCCGCCGCCGAAAAGAAGGCCAAGGACGACGCTGCCAAGAAGGCCGCCGCGGAAAAGGCTGCTGCCGACAAGGCGGCCGCCGAGAAAGCGGCTGCCGATAAGGCCGCGGCTGAAAAGGCCGCCGCCGAGAAGGCTGCCGCCGCCAAGAAGGCGGCCGCGGACAAGGCCTTGAAGGATGCGTTCCGCAACGATGCACTGGGCGCCGCCGGCATCCCCGGCGGCACGGCCGACCGCAACCAGGCAGGCGGCGGACGCGACAACGGCTATGCCGCCAAGGTGCGCGCGTGCATTCTTCCGGGCGTGGCTTATCAGCCGCCGCCCCGCAGCGGCTCCGGGAATCCGACCGCACAATACCGGGTACAGTTAGGTACTGACGGGAAGGTTAACGGCGTTTCGCTGACCGAATCCTCTGGCAATCCGGCGTTCGACCGTGCGGTCGAGACCGGTATCCGCCGCTGCAACCCCTTCCCGAAGCCCTCCACGGGCAGCTACGAAAAGTTCATTGACGTAGTGCACAAAATGTATGATTGACAGGAGATTGATGAATATGACTCCCGCTTATAGCCGACGAGGCTCCCTCCTCGCTCTCTGGCGATCGTATGGACTCGGCTTGCTGATGCTTACGCTGGCCTGCCTGATGGCAATGAAACCGGTCCATGCCCAGTTGCGCGTTGATATTTCCGGTACTGGCGCAACCCAGTACCCCGTAGCCATCGCCGATTTCGCGGTGGACGACACCCACGGCCGCGCCCTGGCTGAAGTGATCCGTGCCGACCTGACCCGTACGGGCCAGTTCCGCCTGATCAACGCCGCCGGCTCCGGCCTGAACGTCGACTCGCCCATCGCCCATGACGACTGGCGCGGCAAAGGCGCCGACTTCCTGGCTTATGGCAGCATCACCCGTGGCGCCGATGGCCGCTACGACGTGCGCTACCGCCTTGCCGACACGGTCAAGAAGGGGCAATTGGACGGCGTGGCATTCTCGGGCACCGAGCAGGAACTGCGCCGCGTGGCCCACCAGATCGCCGACCGCATCTACGAGAAGATCACCGGCGTTCGCGGCGTGTTCTCGACCCGTATCGCTTACGTGCTGAAGAAGGGCGCCACCTACGAACTGCAAGTGGCCGATGCTGACGGGCAAAACCCGCAAGTGGCCCTGCGTTCGCGCGAGCCCATCATCTCGCCGTCCTGGTCGCCCGATGGCGCCAAGCTGGCCTACGTGAGCTTTGAGTCCGGCAAGCCGGTCGTCTACGTGCACACTCTGGCCACCAGCGCCCGCGTGCCTGTCGCCAACTTCAAGGGCAACAACAGCGCTCCCGCCTGGTCGCCTGACGGCTCCAAGCTGGCCGTGGCGTTGACGCGTGACGGTTTGTCGCAAATTTACATCGTTGGCGCGTCCGACGGGTCCAATCCCAGCCGAGTTACGCGTTCTCCCGGGATTGACACCGAACCGACCTTTACGCCAGACGGTGCTTCCATTATCTTTACGAGTGACCGCAGCGGCGGGCCGCAAATCTATCAGACCGGCTCGACAGGTGGCGAAGCACGCCGCCTCACGTTTAATGGTGGTTACAACATATCACCCCGAATTTCCCCCGATGGATCGACGCTGCTGTACGTTGCAAGACGCGACGGCGCGTTTCGAATCGCGTCGTTGAACCTGTCCTCAGGCTCCGAATCCTTGATCACTGATGGTCGTGACGATCAGTCGCCAAGTTTCGCGCCGAATGGCATGCAAGTCCTTTACGCCGCCATCCAAAATGGACGTAGCGTACTTGCGGGTGTTTCGAGCGATGGCCGCGTACGGCAGACGCTTTCGGTACTGAACGGGGAAATACGTGAACCGACTTGGGGCCCATTTACCCGATAACACGTGTGACTCTCTTTGCAAAGGAACTATCATGAAGTCGCGCATTGCCAAAAGCCTAACCATCGCCGCTCTGGCTGCCACCCTGGCAGCTTGCAGCTCCGTCCCTCTCGACGATAAAGCGGGTCAGGGCGGAGGCGCAGGCCAAGGATCAGCTGGTTCAGGCCAGATCCTTGATCCCTTTAACCCCCAAAGCATCCTGGCGCAACAGCGCTCGGTGTACTTTGATTTCGACAGCTACACCGTGTCGGACCAGTACCGCGGCTTGGTCGAAACCCACGCCCGCTACCTGGCTTCGCACCAGCAGCAGAAGGTCAAGATCGAAGGCAACACCGACGAACGCGGCGGTGCTGAGTACAACCTGGCCCTGGGCCAGCGTCGTGCAGACGCCGTGCGTCGCATGATGACCCTGCTGGGCGTCAGCGACAACCAGATCGAAACCATCAGCTTCGGCAAAGAAAAGCCGAAGTCGACGGGTACGTCGGAAGCCGACTTTGCTGAAAACCGCCGCGCCGATATCAACTATCTGCGTTAAGATTTTCGTATAGTCCAAGAGCCCTACCACGCGTCGGGACGGTCAGCCGGCCGTCCCGACGTTTGTTTTTATACCCGGGAATATTCATGCGCGATAACGTTCTGTCCCTGCGTCCTCTGATTGTGGCCACTGGCCTGGTGCTTGCGGCCCTGACGGCGCCCGCTCACGCTTTTTCCGATGATGAAGCCCGTAAGGCCATCCTGGATTTGCGCCAGCAGGTTCAGCAGCAGAACGAGCAAAGCCAACGCGCCAAGCTGCAATTGGCCGACCAGATTCAATCCCTGCAGCAGGAAGTGGCGCAGTTGCGCGACCAGCTGGAACTGGTGTCGCGCCAGCAGCCCAGCGCCAAGCCGGGCGCGCCCAGCGGCACGAATCCCCCGGGCACCGCCGCAGGCGACCCGCAAGAGCAAGCCGCCTATGACGGCGCGATGGATCTGTTCCGCAAGGGCCAGTACAAGGACGCCGCCGAATCGCTGGCCGCCTTCACTTCGCTCTACCCGAACAGCCAGTTGGCCCCCAGCGCGCAGTTCTACCTGGGCAGCAGCCGCTACGGCATGAAGGACTTCAAGGGCGCCATCGAGCAACTGACCAGCATGGTTCAGAAGTCGCCCGAGAACGCCCGGGCGCCGGACGCCCTGCTGATCATCGCCGGCGGCCAGATCGAACTGAACAACCGCGCCGGCGCCAAAGCGTCGCTGCAGCGCATTGTTCGCGACTATCCGAACGCCCCGGCGGCGGCCACCGCCAAGAGCCGCCTGCAACTGCTGCAGTAATGCTCCCCGCCGCAAGCGCGGTCAGCGCCTACCGGCACATCCTGCGCCGCCGCGCAGGGCTACTCGCCCTGCTGCTGGCGGCGATTTTCATGGCGCTGCTGGTCGACTTCACGGTAGGCCCGTCGGGCCTGCCCTGGGGCGACCTGTGGCGCACCTTGAGCGCCCCCGCCTCCGCCGACCCCACCTACCGCGTGATCGTGTGGGACATCCGGCTGCCTTCCGCCCTGATGGCGGCCCTGGTGGGCATGGCCCTGGGCCTGGCCGGCGCCGAAATGCAGACCATCCTGAATAATCCGCTGGCCAGCCCGTTTACGCTGGGCGTGTCGTCCGCCGCCGCGTTTGGCGCGTCGCTGGCCATCGTCCTGCAGCTGGGGCTGCCGGGCGTGCCCAGCGGCTGGCTGATCGCCGGCAACGCGTTCCTGTTTGCCTTGGTGGCGGCCTTGCTGCTGGATGCGGTAGCTCGGTGGAGCGGCATGAATACGTCGGGTGTCGTGCTGTTCGGCATCGCCATGGTGTTCACTTTCAATGCCCTGGTGTCGCTGGTGCAGTTCCTGGCCAGCGCCGAAGCGTTGCAGAACCTGGTGTTCTGGACGATGGGCAGCCTGGCCCGGTCCAGCTGGACGACGACGGGCGTCGTGGCGCTGGCCGTGGCGATCGCCTTGCCGCTGGCGATGCGCCAATCGTGGAAGCTGACGGCGCTGCGGCTGGGCGAAGACCGCGCCGCCAGCTTCGGCGTGGACGTGCGCCGGGTGCGTGTGGCGGCGCTGGCGCGCGTCAGCCTGCTGTCGGCGCTGGCCGTGGCGTTTGTCGGCACCATCGGATTCATCGGGCTGGTGGCGCCGCACATCGCACGCCGGCTGTTCGGCGAGGATCACCGCTTCTATCTGCCCGGCAGCGCTCTCGTCGGCGCGCTGATCCTGTCGCTGGCTTCCGTCGTTTCCAAGAACCTGCTGCCAGGCGTGGTGGTGCCCGTAGGCATCGTGACGGCGCTGGTCGGCATCCCCTTTTTCGTGGCGGTGGTGTTGCGCCGGCAATTGCCATGACGCGCGACGCCGCGTTGGACATCCACGGGTTGGCCGCCGGCTATGGCCGCGGCGACGTGCTGCACGCGCTCACGGTGCCGGCGCTTGCCCCGGGCCACGTGACCGCCCTGCTGGGCCCGAACGGCAGCGGAAAATCCACCTTGCTGAAAGCGCTGGCCGGACTGGTCCGCACGCGGCAAGGCAGCGTCTTGCTGAACGGCCAGGACATGACCCGGCTGGGTGTGGGTGAACGCGCCCGGCACATGGTCTATCTGCCGCAGAGCCTGCCCGCCGCCGTACACCTGCGGGTGTTCGAATCGGTGCTGGTCGCGGCCAAGGCGACGCAGGATGCGCTGGCGCCGCCTGTTGCCATGGCGGACATCGAGCGCCTGCTGGACCGGCTGGGCATCGCGCATCTGGCGTTGCATTACCTGGACGCCCTGTCCGGCGGGCAAAAGCAACTGGTAGGGCTGGCGCAAGCGCTGATCCGGCATCCGCGCGTGCTGCTGCTGGACGAGCCCCTGTCCGCCCTGGACCTGAACTACCAGTTCCATGTGATGCGGCTGCTGAAACAGGAAACGCAAGAGCACGGACTGATCAGCATCATCGTGCTGCATGACCTGAACGTGGCGTTGCAGCACGCCGACCGCGCCGTGATGATCTCTAGCGGCCGGCTGCACGCCGAGGGTGCGCCCGCGGACGTGATCACGCCCGCGTCGTTGGCCGCCGTGTATGGCGTGCAGGGCCGGGTGGAAGCCTGCTCGCGCGGCTTGCGGCAGGTACTGATCGACGGGCTGGACGAACACCCGCGCTGACCGCGCCCATGCGTCGGACGCGGGTCGTTCGGGCGGGGGGATTCAGGCGCGCAGGGCGACGTCCACGACCGGCGCGCCGGTCATGTCCGCCAATTGCCGGGGCGTCAGGTTGAATACGGCGTGCGGATGGCCCGCGGCCGCCCACAGGCTGTCGTAATTGAACAGATCGGCATCCAGCAGCATGACCGGTTTGACGGCATGGCCGATGGGGCAGACGCCCCCGATCGCGTAACCCGTGTTGTCGCGCACGAACTTGGCATCGGCCTTGGCCAACGCCCCCACCTGCTCGGCCACCTTGGCCTCGTCCACGCGGTTGGCGCCGCTGGCGATGACCAGCACCGGCGCGTCATCGGAGGCCCGCCGGAAGATGATCGACTTGGCGATCTGCGCCACCTCGCAGCCCAGGCCCGCCGCCGCTTCCGCCGAGGTCTTGCCCGACTGAGGCAGGACGACGACGGGCTTGTCGTGGCCGATCTCCAGCAGAAGACGGGCCACGCGTTGGGCGGATTCGGGCAAAGCGGCGAGGGACTCGGGGGACATCGTGACGGACTCCGTGAAAGACTGCGGACGAGTTTATCAGCGGCCGCCGGCGATGGCGTGCCGCGGCGACGGGCTAGAATGCGGACCTGGCTTTCCCCTTCCTGCCCTCCATGCGTTCCGAACCCGTCCTACCCCTGCAAACCGCGTTGATCGGCGGCTACGCCATGTCCTACACCGAGTACGGCAGCGGCACGCCGCTGGTGCTGGTGCATGGTTCGCTGTCGGACTGCCGCTACTGGAAGTCGCAGATGGCGCCGCTGGGCAAGTCGTTCCGGGTGCTGGCGGTTTGCCTGCGCCACTACTGGCCGGAAACGTGGGACGGCGAAGGCGACGGCTTTTCGATCGAGCAGCATGCCAGCGACGTGCTGGAATTCATCGACACCGTCGCCGGCGGCCCCGCCCACTTGGTGGGCCATTCCCGCGGCGGGCGCGTGGCGCTGGAAGCCGCGCTGCGCCAGCCCGACGCGCTACGCAGCCTGACCTTGGCCGATCCCGGCCTGCCGCTGCCCGGCGGCGATGATTCGCGCGGCGGTTTTCGCCAGCGCGCCTTGGCGCTGATCCGCCAGGGCGACGTCGAGGAAGGCCTGGCGCTGTTTGTGGACACGGTGACGGGGCCGGACACCTGGCAACGCATGGTGCCGTGGTTCAAGGAGATGGTGCGCGACAACGTCGGCACCCTTTTCGGCCAGGCGGAAGAAAAGCCCGAAGCCCTGACGCCCCAGCAGATCGGCACCCTGAAACTGCCGACGCTCCTGATCGGCGGCGCGCTGAGCCCCGCTCCCTATCCCGCCGTGCTGGACGCCCTGTCGCAATGGGTGCCGCACGCGCACCGCGTAACGGTCGTCGGGTCGTCGCACGGCATGAACCTGGGCAACCCGCGCGCGTTCAACGGCGCCATCGAAGCATTCATCGGCGGCTAAGCCCCGCCCCGATCACGGTTCCACCGACGGCGTGTGCTTTAAGCGCCGCAGGACGAACGTAGAGCGGCTGTGGCGCACGCCCCGCAGCTTGTACAGCCGCTTGCGCAGGAATTCCTCGTAGCCCTCGGTGCCCGCGACGGCCACCTTGATCAGATAGTCGTATTCGCCCGTGACCAGAAAGGCTTCGACCACTTCCGGCAGCCGGGTGATCTCTTCGCCGAAGCGGGCCAGCGACTCGTCGTCGTGGTGTTCCAGCGTTACCTCGATCATGACGGTATCCGGCAACCCCAGCGCCTTCTGGTTCAGCAAGGCCGCATAGCCCTCGATGACGCCGGCCTCTTCCAGCGCCTTGACCCGGTTCCAGCAAGGCGTGGGCGACAGGCCCACCTGCTCGGCAAGCTTCAGATTGGTCAGCCGGCCGTCGGCGCGCAGCGCACGCAGGATCTTGCGGTCAGTTTCGTCGATTTTCGGGGTAGCGGACATGGTTGGCGGATCGATAAAGAGAATATCCCTGTAGAAGCGAATTCTACAAGATAGATATTCCCCAAAACTCGTGAATTCGGCGTGAATCAGGAAACCTATTTTGTTTCCTCGGCCGTAGACTTTCCAGCAAGACGGGCCCTACCCCGCCCGTCGGATTTCGGCGCATGCACCGCGGCACAACTCGGCGTGCGCGCCGGCAGTTCCAATGCAGCAACCCGTGCGCCGATCCGCGCGGCTGGAAACCATGTCTCACGCAGCAGCAGTACCCGTAAGAACCGGTCTGGGCCTGTCCGACACCGCCATGCTCCTGACCGCCCCGGCGTTATTCGCATCGAATATGGTCGCCGCCCGCTGGGCGCACGACGCCAGCCTTCCCCCTGTTTTCCTTGCCTTCGGCCGCTGGCTGCTGGCCTTGCTGATCTTGCTGCCGCTCGCGGCGCCTGCCCTGCGCGCGCACCGCCGCGCCTTGTGGCGCGGTTTACCCGCCCTGCTGCCGCTGGCGGTGCTGGGCATGGGCGTGGCGGTGGCGCCGCAATACATCGGCGCGCAGACCACCAGCGCCACCAACATCGCGCTGATCTTTTCGTGCAGCCCCATCCTGGTGGCCTTGCTGGAAGCGCTGATCTGGCGCAAGCCGCTGTCCGCGCTGCGGGCGGCCGGTTTGGGCCTGGCGCTGGGCGGCGTGCTGGTGGTGCTGTCGCGCGGCGATCTCCAGGCGCTGACCCGGTTGGCGTTCGGCCAGGGCGACCTGTGGGTGCTGCTGGCCGCGACGGGCTGGGCGTTCTATACCGTCTTGCAGAAACGCCTGACCCTGCCCGCCGTACCGGACAGCGCCCGGCTGGCCACGATGATGCTGGGCGGCGTCTTGGCGCTGGCGCCGTTTGCCGGCATCGAAGCCGCGGCAGGCGCCACGCCGCCGTGGACGGATCCGCGCCTGGCGGCCGTGCTGCTGTTCCTGGCGGTGGTGCCCAGCCTGGGCGCCTATTACGTGTATGGCCGGCTGATCAGCCAGGCCGGACCCGCCACGGCGGGGCTGTCCATGTTCCTGGTGCCGGTGTATGCCGCATTGCTGGCGTGGCCCTTGCTGGGCGAGACCCCGCAACTGTTCCACGCCTACGGCTTCGTGATGATTTTGATGGGCGTGAAGATGGCGTCTTCGCGCATGCGGGCGGGGGCAGCCAGCGTGGCCGCCCCGGCCTGAACCCCGCGGCAGGGAGTCAGCGGCCCGCGCCTTGGGCCGCGATGACTTCCTGCGCCACCTGGCGCGGCGCTTCGGCGTAGTGCTTGAACTCCATCGTGTAGGTCGCGCGCCCCTGCGTCAGCGAGCGCAACGACGTCGAATAGCCGAACATTTCGGCCAGCGGCACTTCGGCGCGCACGACCTTGCCGCCGCCACCCGCGATGTCTTCCATGCCCTGCACCATGCCGCGCCGTGATGACAGGTCGCCCATCACGTTGCCGGTGAAGTCTTCGGGTGTCTCGACTTCGACCTGCATCATCGGTTCAAGCAAGACGGGATCGGCGCGGCGCATGCCCTCCTTGAACGCCATCGAACCCGCCATCTTGAAGGCGTTTTCGTTGGAATCCACGTCGTGGTACGAGCCGAAGAACAGGGTCGCCTTCACGTCTACCACCGGGTAACCCGCCAGCACGCCGGCATTCAGCGATTCGCGGATGCCCTTGTCGACCGCCGGGATGAATTCGCGCGGCACCACGCCACCCTTGATGGCATCGACGAACTCGTAGCCCTTGCCCGGTTCTTGCGGTTCCAGCTTCAGCACCACGTGGCCATACTGGCCCCGCCCGCCCGATTGTTTGACGAACTTGCCTTCGACCTCGTTGCAGGCCTTGCGGATGGTCTCGCGGTAGGCCACTTGCGGCTTGCCGACGGTGGCTTCGACGTTGAACTCGCGCTTCATGCGGTCGACCAGAATTTCCAGGTGCAGCTCGCCCATGCCCGAGATGATGGTCTGCCCCGATTCCTCGTCGGTGCGTACGCGGAAGGACGGATCTTCCTGCGCCAGGCGATTCAGCGCGATGCCCATCTTTTCCTGGTCGGCCTTGGTCTTGGGTTCCACCGCCTGGGAAATGACGGGTTCGGGGAAGACCATGCGTTCAAGGATGATGAGGTGCGCCGGGTCCGATAGCGTGTCGCCGGTGGTGACGTCCTTGATGCCGACCGCCGCGGCAATGTCGCCGGCGTAGACCTCGGTGATCTCGCGCCGCTCGTTGGCGTGCATCTGCAGGATGCGGCCCAGCCGTTCCTTCTTGCCCTTGATCGGGTTGAAGACCGAATCGCCCGACTTCACCACGCCGGAGTAGACGCGGAAGAACACCAGTTGCCCGACGAAGGGGTCCGTCATGATCTTGAAGGCCAGCGCCGAGAACGGCTCGTTGTCGGCCGGATGGCGTTCGATTTCGCGGTCGCGCTCGTCGTGCCCCTTGATGGCGGGCACGTCCAGCGGCGACGGCATGTAGTCGATGACTGCGTCCAGCATCGCCTGCACGCCCTTGTTCTTGAAGGCGCTGCCGCACAGCATGGGCACGATCTCGTTGGCGACGGTGCGGATGCGCAAGCCCAGCTTGATTTCGTCTTCCGTCAGGGTCTCGCCCGACAGGTACTTTTCAAGCAGGGTTTCGTTGGCCTCGGCGGCCTTTTCCACCATCTTGTCGTGCCACTTCTGCGCCTCGTCCTGCAAGGACGCGGGGATGTCTTCGTACTGGAATTTCACGCCCTGGCTGGCGTCGTCCCAGATGATGGCTTTCATCTTGACCAGGTCGATCACGCCTTCGAAATGGTCTTCAGCACCGACGGGCAACTGGATGGGCACGGCGTCGCCCTTCAGGCGTTCAGCGATCTGGCGCTGCACGCGCAGGAAGTCTGCGCCCACGCGGTCCATCTTGTTGACGAACGCCAGGCGCGGCACCTTGTACTTATTGGCTTGGCGCCAGACGGTTTCGGACTGCGGCTGCACGCCGCCGACCGCGTCATAGACCATGACGGCGCCGTCCAGCACGCGCATCGACCGTTCGACTTCAATGGTGAAGTCCACGTGCCCGGGCGTGTCGATGATGTTGATGCGGTGTTCGGGGTAGTTGCCCGCCATGCCTTTCCAGAAGGCGGTGGTGGCGGCCGACGTGATGGTGATGCCGCGTTCCTGCTCTTGCTCCATCCAGTCCATCACGGCGGCGCCGTCATGGACTTCGCCGATCTTGTGGGTGATGCCGGTATAGAAGAGGATGCGCTCGGTGGTCGTCGTTTTGCCCGCGTCGATATGGGCGCTGATGCCGATATTGCGGTAAAGCTCGATACGCGTCTTGCGAGTCATGGCCTCTTCCTTGCAGTGAACCACTTGTGCACATACGGCAAGCCCGACCGGGCGCTGCCGCGGCGGGCGCCATGCCGCGTGAGGTACTGGGGGAATGCGTAACCGCGCCCGCGCTGATGCGTAAATATTACGCGCCGCGCGGCAAGATACAAGAACCAATCGGTGCCGGTTCCGGCCTGCACGGCAGATTGGCCCCGTAAAGCCCTGTTTTCCTTGAAAAGAGGCGCCAGGAAAAAGATATTCATGGCTGCCATAGGAAAAATTAGTCCGCCGGCACAAGACAAAAAAAGCCCCTCGCCATGGAGGGGCTTTGCGGCGCATGCACCGGCGTAGTGCCGGGCGGGACGGCGCTTACTTCTTTTCTTCCTTGACGCGATACACCAGCACGGCGGTGCCGGCCAGCGACAGCACCTTGGCGGTGACGCTGCCCAGCAGCAGGCGCGACAGGCCGCTGCGGCCGTGGCTGCCGATGAAGATCAGGTCGCAACCGGCGTCCGTGGCGGCCTGAACGATGCCGTCAGCCACATTGAAGTTGGACACGGCGCGCGATTCGGACTTGACGCCGGCGGTGTCGGCGCGGTCGGTGATCTGTTTCAGGTACTTGTCGGCTTGCTCGGCCGAGGCCTTTTCGTAGTCTTCGTCGGTGATGGCATAGGCCGCAGCCATGCCGTCAAAACCGATCGTGGCCGCAAAGGGCTGCGTCACGTAAAGGGCGACGACTTCGGCGCCGACCGAACGTGCGAAGGAAATGCCCGCGTTGGCGGCTTGGGCCGACAGCGGCGAACCGTCGGTGGGAATCAGGATCTTCTTGAACATCTTGCCTGCTCCTGTTTGAGAGGAATCTTTATGCTACCGGAAAGCCGCCAGGTTCACATCAAGGGAACCTGGCGGGCTTGATGCGCGTCAAGCGCCGGGTCAGCCCAGTTGCTGGGCGGCGGCGAACAGATTGGTGCAGCGGGTGCCCGTGCGGCAGTAGGCCAGCACGGGGCCCGGCAGGGTCTTGAGCAATTCGGCGAAGCGCACGACGTCGGACACGGTCATGGCGCTGCCCACGACGGGCTGGTATTCGACTGCCAGGCCGGCTGCGGCGGCGGCCTTGGACACATCGGCAGCGGTGGGCTGGTCAGGGCCGCCTTCGAAGTCGGGGCGGTTGATGATCACGCTCTTGTAGCCGGCGGCGGCGACATCGGCCATGTCGTCGGGACCCAGTTGAGGCGCGACGGCAAAGTTTTCGGTCAGGGGTTTGATGGGTGCGGACATGGCGGTTCCTTCAGATAGACAGCTGCATATTATTGATTGTAGGAGCCGTTTTGCGCGAAGAGTTTTTCCAATTCTGTCCAGACGCCGCGGTCGTCCGCGATCGAGACCGAGAAGCGCAGCATGGTCGAGGGCGCCTGGGACGGTGAAAACAGCGTGCCCGGCGCCAGCAGCATGCCCCGGTCGGCGGCTTCGCGCGCCAGCACTTCAGTGTCGCGCCCGCAATCGGCCCAGACGAACATGCCCGCGTTGGGTTCGTGCGGCACCGTCAACCCCAGCTTCAACAGCCCTTTCAGGCACCGCTGGCGCGCGTCGTCCACCCTGGCGCGCACCCGCTCGATGTGGCGCCGGTACTGCCCTTCCATCAGCACGCGGTGGACCACGCGTTCGCCTAGTTCGGGCGACGTCAGCCCGGCCAGCATTTTCAGGTCTGCCAGCTTTTGCAGGATGTCGGGGTTGGCGGCCACATAACCCACGCGCAGGCTGGCGGCCAGCATCTTGGAGTAGCCGCTGACCAGGATCACGCGGTTCAGCCGGTCCAGCACCGCCAGCTTCATGGCGCCGCCGGGATGCAGTTCGCCGTAGGTGTCGTCTTCGACCACCATGAAATCGTGGCGCTCGGCGATGCGCAGGATGTCGTAGGCCACGCCGGCGGACAGCGTGTGGCCGGTGGGGTTGTGCACGGCGCTGTTGATGATGAAGAGCTTGGGCTTGTGCTCGGCCGCCATGCGTTCCAGCATGGCGATGTCCGGGCCGTCGGGCCCGCGCGGCACGCCGATCAGCCGCGCGCCAAATGCGGCCAGGCGGCCGAAGATGACGAACCAGGCGGGGTCTTCGACCAGCACGGTGTCACCCGGTTTGACCAGGTGGCGCGCGATCAGGTCCAGGCCGTGCGTCACGCCGTTGGTGGTCAATAGATTCAGTTCCGGATGCGCCGGCACGCCGTCGTTCTGCAGCGACGCGGCGATCTGCTGGCGCAAGGGCGCAAAGCCCTGCGGATGGCCGTAGCTGACGAGGTTGGCGCGCACCGAACGGCCCACTGCGCGCACGGCGCTGGCCACCATGTCCGGGTCGAGCCATTCGGCCGGCAGCAGGCCGGCTCCGCCCGGCATGCCCGGCGCGTTGGTTTCACGGAACATGCTGCGCAGCAGCCAGGCGATGTCCACGCGGGCGGGCGGCGCCAGCGTGGTGGCGGGCGCGGTGGCCACGGCCGCCAGCGGGCCGCTGCGTGCGCGGACGAAAAACCCCGCGCCGCGGCGCGACTGCACCAGGCCACGCGCCACCAGCCGGTCATACGCTTCGACGACCGTGAAGCGGCTGACGCCCGACTGTTCGGCCATCTTGCGGATGGAGGGCAGCCGGGTACCCGGCCGCAGGCCCTGTTCGTCGATGCGGCGGGCCAGGCCATCGGCCAGCTGGGTCACCAGGGACGCGTCGGCCTGGCGCACGGGCTGCCAGGGCATGGAAGGCGCGGAGGCGGAAGGGGCAGCAACTGTCATGGGGATTCGACCAGGCCAGTGATTAAAGTGATATGCCTAAGTGTACCGGTACTGTACCGATAACTATGCGTAGAGTGACAGCAATACGAAAAGCCCGCAACTGCGGGCTTTACCCGCCCCCAGAACTTCATCACCGTCATACTTTCCCCGGCAGCTGTCATGACCCGATCCACGCTTTATCCGTCCCCCCAGGCGGCGTCCCTCGCTCCCCCCTCCGTCTGGGAGGGCTATGGCTACGGCTTCCTGGGTGTACTGGTCTTTTCCCTGACGCTGCCGATGACGCGGCTGGCCGTTTCGGAACTGGCCCCGCTGCTGGTCGGGCTGGGGCGGGCCCTGGTGGCGGCGGTGCCGGCGATCGCGCTGCTGTGGCTGACGCGCAGCCGGCGGCCGAACCGCCAGGAATGGCCTGGAGTCATCCTGGCCGCGCTTGGCATCGTGGTGGGCTGGCCGCTGGCCTCCACGCTGGCGATGCAAAGCGTGTCGTCCTCGCACGGCGCGGTGTTCAACGGCTTGCTGCCGCTGTCGACGGCGGCGTTTGCGGCGCTGCGCAGCGGTGAACGTCCATCGGCCTCGTTCTGGGGCTGGGCGGTGGTGGGCGCCGCGCTGGTCACGACCTTTGCCTTGCGCCAGGGCCACGGCACGCTATCCACAGGCGACCTGTGGCTGCTGGTGGCGGTGGTGCTGGGCGGCATGGGCTATGCAGAAGGCGCCCGCGCGGCGCGCACGTTGGGCGGCTCGCGCACCATCTGCTGGGCGCTGGCGATCAGTGCGCCAGTCGTGGTGGCGCCGGTCGGCTGGATGGCCGCACAGGCGCACTGGCCCAGCGCCACGGTCGTTTCCGCCTGCGCCTACCTGGCGTTCGGTTCGATGTTCCTGGGCTTCTTCGCCTGGTACCGCGGCCTGGCCGTGGGCGGCATCGCCCGCGTGGGACAAGTGCAATTGCTGCAGCCCTTCCTGACGGTCGTGGCGGCGGCAGCTTTTTTTGGCGAAGCCGTGGAGCCGTCGACCTTCGTGTTCGCCGCTGCCGTGATCGCCGTTATCGCCGGCGGACGCCGTGCCATTATCAGGACCAAAAAATGAATCTGCTCCCTACCAACTGGGCCGACGTGCCCTTGGCTTCCGCATCGCTGCTGGGCCCGCTGGCGCTGTTCGCGCTGGTCAGCTCGATCACGCCGGGACCCAATAACGTCATGCTGGCATCGTCCGGCCTGAACTTCGGCTTCCGCCGCAGCATGCCGCATCTGCTGGGCGTGAACCTGGGCTTCACGCTGATGATCTTCCTGGTGGGCATCGGGCTGGGCTCGGTGTTCCAGCAAGTGCCCGAGCTGTACACGGTGCTGAAGTACGCCGGCGCCGCGTACCTGCTTTACCTGGCCTGGAAGATCGCCAATTCGGGCGGCATGGAAGACGGCGACGCGCGCGGCAAGCCCTTCACGTTCCTGCAGGCCGCAGCGTTCCAGTGGGTCAACCCCAAGGCCTGGGTGATGGCCGTAGGCGTGGTGGCGACCTACACGCCGCAGAACGGTTTCTTCGCCAACCTGGTGATTGCCACGCTGGTCTGCGGCATCGTCAACCTGCCCAGCATTGGCGTCTGGGTGACCTTCGGCACCGCGCTACGCCGGGTGCTGCACAAGCCCTGGGCGGTGCGCGCCTTCAATGTGAGCATGGCGCTCCTGCTGGTGGCGTCCCTGTACCCGGTGGCGCTGGAAATGCTGCACTGACGCTTCCGGGTCAGGCCCGCAGGCCGACCACGACGGCGGGGGTGACCAGCACATTGAACAAGCCCGCCATCACCATCACCAGGCCCGCGACGGCGCCCTCTTCGGCCGCCAGTTCGCGGGCCTTTGCCGTTCCGGCGCCATGCGCGCCCATGCCGAACAGCGCACCACGCGCCAGCGCCGAACGCAATGGCAGCCAGCGCCGCATCAGTTGACCGATGGCCGCGCCGAACACGCCGGTCACGATCACGAACACCGCGGTCAGGTCCGGCACGCCGCCCACGTGGGAAGACACCGCCACCGCGAAGGGCGTGGCGACCGAACGCGGCAGCAGGCTCAGCCGCAGGTCCGGCGGCAGGTCGAGCAGGCTGCCCAGCATCCAGGCGCTGACGCCGGCGATCAGGCTGCCCACCGCCACCCCGGCCACCAGCACCGGCCAGTAGCGCCTGATCAGCACGCGCTGCTCGTACAGCGGCAAGGCGAAGGCCACGATGACCGGCCCCAGCATCGCCATCAGCCAATGCGAGCCGGACATGTAGTCCCTATACCCCGTGTGCAGGACGATCGCCAAGGCCAGCAGCAACGCAGGCGCCACGACCAGGGTCGATGTCCACCAGTACGCATGGCGGCGGTAGAACAGGCGCGCACAGACGTAGGCCGCGACCGTGGCCGCCGGCCAGAAGACCTGGTTGAATTCAAGCGGCATGGCGATTCATCCAGCGATAGCAGAGCTCGATGGTCAGCGCGGTGCCGGCCATGACCAGCGCTGTGCCCAGCAAGATGACGACCAGCAGCTTCACGCCCAGCATCCCCAGGAACTCGCGGTGGTCCAGTAGCGACATGACCGCGGGCACGAAGAACAGCAGCATTTCGCCCAGCAGCCAGCTCGCGCCGCGATGGACGTTGCGCACGCGCAGCCGCCGCGTCGCCAGCAACGCCAGCACCAGCGCCATGCCGATCACGCCGCCCGGCACAGGCAGGCCCAAGGCATTGGCCAGGACTTGGCCCAGCACGGAGAACAGGACGATCAGGGCGATTTGCAGCAAGCGGCTGCGGCGCAGCGCAAGGCGCAAGACGAGGGCGGTGCGAGGACTAGGGCGAGACATCAGACGGGTTCCAGCGACAAGCTGATGTTTTACGCCTGCGTGCCCCATAGATAAAATGAATTCGAAGAATCCAACTTATTCCATATAGGCATACCCATGGACCTGCGCCCCTTGCGCGCCTTGGTGGAAGTCGTCCGCCAAGGCGGCTTTTCCCAGGCCGCCAAGACCATCTACGCCACGCAACCCACGGTCAGCAAGGCCGTGCGCCAGTTGGAAGACGAGCTTGGGCTGCCGTTGCTAGACCGCCAGGCGCAGCCCGTCCGGCTGACGGAGGCGGGCGAGATCGTCTACCGGCGCGCCGTGGCAATGTTGGCCGAACGCGACGACCTGTACGCCGAACTGGACGACTTGAAGGGTCTGAAGCGCGGCGTACTGCGCCTGGGATTGCCGCCGCTGGGCAGCAGTTCGCTGTTTGCGCCGATGTTTGCCCGCTTTCGCAGCCGTTATCCGCAGATCGAGATCAGCCTGGTGGAGCACGGCAGCCGCCGGCTGGAGGAAATGGTGATGGCCGGGGAAATCGAGCTGGCGGCGTCGCTGCAACCCGTGCCCGACAACGTGGAATGGCAGCCTGTGGCGCGTGAGCCACTGATGGCGTTGTTGCCCGCCGACCACCCGTTCGCGCATGCCGAGTCGGTGGGACTGGCCGATCTGCGCGAGTCGCCGTTCATCCTGTTCGAGACCGGCTTCGCCCTGAACCGCATCCTCCACGACGCCTGCCAGCGCGCGGGCTTTACCCCGGCCATCGCGGCCCGAAGCGGCCAGATCGATTTCATCGTGGCGCTGGTAGCCGCCGGACTGGGCGTGGCCTTCCTGCCGCGGCTCAAGGCGCGTGACGCCCTGCCCGCAGGCGTGTGCCGCGTACCACTGCGCGACCCCGGCACCGATTGGGAAATGGTGCTGGTCTGGCGGCGCGGCGGCTACCTGTCGCATGCCGCGCAGGCGTGGCTGGCGCTCACGCGGGAGGAGCATCCCGGAGTATCCTGATGCCGGAACCCAATCGGCCCGACAGGGTCATAGTTTTCATGCCCGCCTTGCCCCGACTCTCCGCCCGCCGGCTTTTCGTCGCCGCCCTGCTTGCCGCCGCCAGCGTGGTGGGCTGCTCGCAGCTGGACTCCTGGCAACGCCAGACGATCTTCTCGCCCCAATCCGAACCGCAGACCTGGTGGCGCGAACCCGCCGCCGGCACCGAGGTCTACGACCTGGCGCTGGCCAACGGCGACAAGGTGCGCGCCTGGTACTGGCAAAGCCCCAAGGCGGGCGCGCCCACGGTGCTGTATCTGCATGGCGCGCGCTGGAACCTGAACGGCAGCGCCTTCCGCATCGACGGCTGGACGCGCATGGGTTATTCGGTGCTGGCCATCGACTACCGCGGTTTTGGCGCCTCGACCCCGCGCCTGCCGTCCGAAGAAAGCGCGCTGGAAGACGCGATGGCCGGGCTGAAGGAACTGGCCCGGCTGCAGCCCGACCCCGCGCGCCGCTTTGTCTACGGGCATAGCCTGGGCGGCGCCATCGCCATCGACTTGGCTGCGCGCCCCGAACAGCCGGAATTTGCGGGCTTGATCGTGGAATCCAGCTTCACCAGCATCGGCGCCATGCTGGGCACCCTGCGTTGGGGCAAGGTGCCGGGCGCCGGGCTGCTGGTCACGCAGCCCTTCGATTCGGTGGACAAGCTGGCCCGCATGCACACGCCCATGCTGTTCATGCACGGCACGGCCGACCGCGTGGTGCCGCACACGATGAGCGACGAGTTGTTCGCCGCCGCCCGCAACGTGGCACCGGACCTGAAGCGGCTGGTGAAGATCGAAGGCGCCTCGCACTCGGGCGCCTTCCGCAGCGGTCCGCAGTACGACGCCGCGGTCAAGACCTTCATGCAGGACGCCACCCGGGCCTACACGCGCAAAGCCGGCTGACGCCCACCCGCCCTACGCCGCCCCGCCGCTTGCGCGGGGCGTTTTCTTGCCCGCGCCTTTCACGCCGACCCGCCGGGAAAACCCGATCTCGGGAAATTCCCAACTAAAAATATCTATTAAATATATTTAACGAATATTAGACTTTGCTCCTGCTCGCCGCTCCGCCATTGAAGCGACGGCATCTTGAGGAGAAGCCAGTTGAACAACGTGCGTTGGCAGGGCGTATTTCCTGCCGTCACCAGTAAATTCCATGCCGACGAAACCCTCGACTTCGAAGCGATGCGCAAGCATTTCAGCTTCCTGATCGACAACGGGGTCCACGGCCTGGTCACCTGCGGCTCGCTGGGCGAAGCCAGCACCCTGACGCTGGAAGAAAAGCTCGAGGTCACGCGGTGCGCGGTGGAAGTCAGCGCCGGCCGCATCCCGGTGCTGGCCAACGTGTCGGAAACCAGCACCCGCGAAGCACTGCGCTTCATCAAGGCCGCCGTCGACATCGGCGTGGACGGCTTCATGCTGATGCCGTCGCTGATCTACGTGGCGGACGCGCGCGAAGCGATGCAGAGCATCCGCACCATGGCGGAAGCGGCGCAAAAACCCTGCATGATCTACAACAACCCGGTCGCCTACCGCGTGGACCTGAAGACCGAGCACATGGTCGAACTGGCCGACTGCCCGTGGCTGGTTGCCATCAAGGAAAGCAGCGACGACGTGCGCCGCCTGACCGACCTGCGCAATGCGCTGGGCACGCGCTTCCAGTTGTTCATCGGCGTGGACGACCTGTCGTTCGAGGCGCTGGCGTTGGGCGCCGACGGGCTGCTGGCCGGCCTCGTTACCGCCTTCCCGCGCGAAACCGTGGCGCTGTACGACCTGATGAAGGCCGGCAAGTGGCAAGAGGCGCTGGCACTCTACCAATGGTTCACGCCGCTGTTGCACCTGGATGTGTCCACCAAGCTGGTGCAGAACATCAAGCTGGCCGAAACCCTGGCCGGCGTGGGCAACGAGCATGTGCGCCGCCCGCGCCTGCCGCTGGTCGGCGCCGAGCGCGAACGTTGCACGGCCATCATCCAGGCCTCGCTGGCCAAGCGCCCCAAGCAATACCAGTCGACGTAAGCGCCCCTTCCCGGACGCAGCACCCCGCAGCACGAACCCTCCGCCGCGCGGCAAGACCGCCGTGCGCGGAGGGGCCTGTCCCCAAGCACGCCTATCGGACAACATGCAAAGCGACATCATCCTTCAGACCCGGGGCCTGACCAAGGAATTCCGCGGCTTCGTGGCGGTCAACAACGTCGACCTGAGCGTGCGGCGCGGCGCCATCCATGCGCTGATCGGCCCCAATGGCGCGGGCAAGACCACCTTCTTCAACCTGCTGACCAAGTTCCACATCCCGACGCGCGGCGAGATCCTGTACGACGGTGTGGACATCACGCAGGAACGCCCCGCGCAGACCGCGCGTCGCGGCATCGTGCGTTCATTCCAGATATCCGCCGTGTTCCCGCAGCTGTCGGTGCGCGAGAACGTGCGCGTGGCCTTGCAGCGCAAGCTGGGCGTGGACTATTGCTTCTGGCGGTCGGAGCGCACGCTGGAAAGCCTGCACCACCGCGTCGAGGAACTGCTGGACCAGGTCGGCCTGCGCACCCATCTGGACGTGGCAGCGGGCGACCTGCCCTACGGCCGCAAGCGCACCCTGGAAATCGCGACCACGCTGGCGCTGGAGCCCGAACTGCTGCTGCTGGACGAACCCACGCAGGGCATGGGCCACGAAGACGTGGACCGGGTCAAGCACCTGATCAAGCAAGTATCCGCCGGCCGCACGATCCTGATGGTCGAACACAACATGAAAGTGGTGGCGGACATCTCCGACACCATCACCGTTTTGCAGCGAGGCGAGATCCTGGCGGAAGGTCCCTACGCGACCGTGTCGGAAAACCCCGCGGTGCGCGAAGCCTACATGGGAGCCGAAGATGAGTGAAACCCAGGCCGGCGCATCCGCGAACCTGCTGGAAATCCGCAACCTGCACGCGTGGTATGGCGAATCGCACATCTTGCATGGCATCGACCTGGACGTGAAGCCGGGCGAATGCGTGACGCTGCTGGGCCGCAACGGCGCGGGCCGCAGTTCGACACTGAAATCCATCCTTGGCCTGGTGGGCCGCCGCAGCGGCTCCATCAAGGTCCAGGGACAGGAAACGGTGGGCATGCCCACTCACAAGATCGCGCGCCGCGGCATCGGCTATTGCCCCGAAGAGCGCGGCATCTATGCGTCCTTGAGCGCCGAGGAAAACCTCATGCTGCTGCCCTCTGTCGGGCCGGGCGGCATGTCAGTGGAAGAGATCTACACGATGTTTCCCAACCTGAAAGAGCGCGCGCACAGCCCCGGCACGCGGCTGTCAGGCGGCGAGCAGCAAATGCTGGCGATGGCGCGCATCCTGCGCACCGGCGCCCGCCTGCTGCTGCTGGACGAAATCACCGAAGGCCTGGCCCCTGTCATCGTGCAGTCGCTGGGCCGCGTGATCCGGCAGTTGAAAGAGCGCGGCTACACCACCGTGCTGGTCGAGCAGAACTTCCGCTTCGCCCAGCACCTGGCCGACCGCCACTACGTCATCGAGCACGGCCAGGTGGTGGCCGTGATCGACCGCGCCGAGGTCCAGCAATCGCAGGACAGGCTGAACGCGTTGCTCGGCATTTGATGTCCCCGCTGTATTCCTTCCGACCGCAGTCCCCCTTCCTACACGGAGCGTAGTCAGATGAAATTGAATCGAATCGCAGCAGCGCTGCTTACCCTGGGCGCGGCCGGCGCGGTCCATGCGCAGGCCAAGATCAGCGACGATGTCGTCAAGGTCGGCGTGCTGACCGACCTGTCCGGCGTGTATTCCGACCTGGCCGGCAATGGCTCCGTGATCGCGGCCCGCCTGGCCGCCGAAGAGATGGGCAACAAGGTGCTGGGCAAGCCCGTGGAAGTGGTGGCCGCCGACCACCAGAACAAGCCCGACGTGGCCGCCAACCTGGCGCGCGAATGGTTCGACCAGGGCAAGGTCGACATGATCACCGACTTCCCCACCGCGTCCACCGCGCTGGCCGTGATGGAGATCGCCAAGCAGAAGAACCGCGTGACGATGCCGTCGGCCGGGCTGTCCACCGCCATCCTGGGCGAGAAGTGCTCGCCGCTGAATGCGCAATGGACCACCAACACCTACGCGCTGGCGGCCGGCACGGCGCGCGCGCTGGTCCAGGAAGGCAAGAAGACCTGGTACTTCATCACCGCCGACTATACCTTCGGCCACTCGCTGGAAAAGGACGCGACCGAGGTCATCAAGGAAAACGGCGGCACCGTCGTGGGCGTGTCGCGCCACCCGTTCCCGGGCAATGACTTCTCGTCCTTCCTGCTGAAGGCGCAAGCCTCGAAGGCGGACGTGATCGCGCTGGCCAACGCCGGCAACGACACCGTCAACGCCGTCAAGCAGGCCAACGAATTCGGCATCAACAAGAAGCAGATCGTGGCGCCGCTGCTGACATACATCTCGGACGTGCACAGCATGGGCCTGCCCAAGGCGCAGGGCATGTACCTGACCGAGGCGTTCTATTGGGACTACGACGACGCCTCGCGCGCCTGGGCCAAGAAGTTCTTCGAGAAGGCCAAGAAGATGCCGACGGCCTCGCAGGCCGGGGTGTATTCCGCCACGCGGTCCTACCTGAAGGCGATCGAAGCCGCGGGCACGGACGACGCGCCCGCCGTGATGGCCAAGCTGCGCGAGATGACCATCAACGACGCCGTGATCCGCAACGGGAAACTGCGTGCGGACGGCGCCCTGGTGCACGACATGCTGCTGTTGCAGGTGAAGACGCCGGCGCAATCCAAGGCCCCGTGGGACTACTACAACGTGAAATCGGTACTCAAGGGCGAAGACGTTTTCCCCAAGCCCCAGGCCGCCTGCCCGTTGAACAAGGCGTAACGCCACCCACGCCGCCCGCCGCCCATCATGTTCGACATCTCCCTTCCCGCCCTGCTCGCCCAACTGCTGGTGGGGCTGATCAACGGCTGCTTCTACGCCATCCTGAGCATGGGCCTGGCCATCATTTTCGGCCTGCTCAACATCGTCAACTTCACGCATGGCGCCCAGTTCATGATGGCGGCGTTCCTGGCGTGGATCGGCTTCACGCAGCTGCCGCAGCTGCTGGGGCCCGGCGTGCAGATCAACTTCTGGGCCGCGCTGATCCTCGCGCCGCTACTGGTGGGTGCGGTCGGCGTCGTGATCGAGAAAACGCTGCTTAAACGGCTGTATCACCTGGACCACCTGTACGGGTTGCTGCTGACGTTCGGCATCGCGCTGATGATGGAGGGCGGGTTCCGCTACTTCTACGGCATCTCGGGGGTGGGCTACGAGCCGCCCGAGATCCTGCAGGGCGGGTTCGACCTGGGCTTCATGTTCCTGCCGGCGTACCGAGGTTTCGTGGTGGTGGCGTCGCTGACGCTGTGCATCGCGACCTGGTACCTGTTCGAACGCACCCGGCTGGGCGCGATGCTGCGCGCCGGCACGGAAAATCCGAAGCTGCTGCAGGCCTTCGGCGTGAACGTGCCGGTGATGATCACGCTGACCTACGGCTTCGGCGTGGCGCTGGCGGGTGTGGCCGGCGTGCTGGCGGCGCCCGTCATGCAGATCAATCCGCTGATGGGCTCGAACCTGCTGAACATCGTGTTCGCCGTGGTGGTGATCGGCGGGCTGGGCTCCATCATGGGCGCCATCGTCACCGGCCTGGCGCTGGGCCTGCTGGAGGGCCTGACCAAAGTGTTCTATCCCGAAGCGTCCACCGTGGTCGTGTTCATCGTGATGGCCATCGTGTTGCTGATGCGCCCGGCCGGCCTGTTCGGCAAGGAGAAATAAGGTGCCGCGCATTCCCCTTTCGATCCGCATCCTGGCGTTGCTTCTTGTGCCCGCGCTGCTGGTGCCCTTCTTTCCCCAGATCGTCTACCCCGTGTTCGTGATGAAGGTGCTGTGCTTTGCGCTGTTTGCGCTGGCCTTCAACCTGCTGACGGGTTTCACGGGCCTGGTGTCGTTCGGCCACGCGGCGTTCTTCGGCTGGGCCGGATACGCCGCCGGCGAAATGATGATCCTGTTCGGCGCGCGCGGCCTGCCGCCCGAAATCGCCATGCTTTGCGGCGTGGCCATGGCCGCCGCCATCGGCTATGCGATCGGCTGGCTGGCCATCCGGCGCACCGGCATCTATTTCGCGATGATCACGCTGGCGCTGTCGCAGGTGGCGTACTTCATGGCGGTGCAGGTAGGCTGGACGCGGGGCGAGGACGGCATGCAGGGCATCCCCCGCGGCAAGTTCCTGGGCCTGGTGGACCTGAGCGTGGACACGAACATGTATTACTTCGCGCTGGGGGTGTTCGTGCTGGGCTTCCTGTTCGTCTACCGGGTGATCCATTCGCCCTTTGGCCAGGTGCTCAAGACCATCCGGGACAACGCGCCGCGCGCGATTTCGCTAGGTTACGATACGGATCGGTGCAAGCTGCTGGCCTTCGTGCTGTCCGCCTCGGTCGCCGGTCTGGCCGGTTCGCTCAAGGCGCTGGTGCTTCAACTGGTGGCGCTGAACGACGTGTCGCTGGCCACCTCCACCGAAGTGCTGCTGATGACGCTCCTGGGCGGCATCGGCACGGTGTGGGGCCCCGTGGTCGGCGCGACGCTGGTTGTGAGCTTGCAGAATTACCTTGCCACCCTGGGCGACGTGGTCACGATCGTCATCGGGCTGATTTTCGTGTTGTGCGTGTCGTTCTTCCGACGCGGGTTCGTCGGCGAATGGCTGGCCTACACGCAGTGGCGCAAAACGAAGGAAAACAATAATTGATGGCAGGAGCAGAACCCAAACGACGCGCCGCGGACGTCGCCTACGACCAGATCGAGAGCATGATCGCCACGCTGCAGTTGCAGCCTGGCAGCGCGGTCGTGGAAGCGGATCTGGTGGAAAAGACCGGCCTGGGGCGCACGCCGCTGCGCGAGGCGCTGCTGCGCATGGTGGCGGCCGGGCTGATCCGCCAGGAGCCCCGGCGGGGCTTGCGCGTGTCGATGATCCAGCTGGCGGACCACATGGACCTGATCCAAACCCGCCGCGCGCTGGAGCAATTGATCGCCGCCAGCGCGGCGCGGCGCGCCACGCCTGCGCAACGCACCCAGATCGTGGACTGCGCGGCGCAGATGATCCGCGCCTCGGAAGGCGGCAACCTGGATGAATACATGCATGCCGACCAGTTGCTGGACTACGTCTGCCACGAGGCGTGCCGCAATGCGTCTGCCGTGAATGCCGTGGAACCTCTGATCATCCAGTGCCGGCGCTTCTGGTACGCCTATCAGCACGAAGGCGATATCGCCGAAGGCGCCCGCCGCCACATGCTCATGGCGCAGGGCATTGCCACGGGCAACGAATCCGCCGCCATCAAGGGCGCGGATTCGCTGATGGACTACCTGGAGATGTTCACCCGCAAGGTTATTGACGCGTAGCGGCCGGGACCGCAACCGGGGGCACGGCGCCCGCCTTGCCCCGGTTCAGCCACTGCATGACGCGCGGGCGCGACCGGTCGTAGGCCAGGTTGTACAGGAACGCGTAGGGCAGATAGAACAGCACCAGGGCGATATCCAGCACGAAGGCTTCCCACAGGCTGATGCTGAGCCACCAGGCCGCCAGCGGGATCACGATCAGGATCAGGCCCAGTTCGAACCCGAAGGCGTGCACGATGCGCACGCGCAGGTTGCGGGTCCAGCCGAAGCGGTTCTCGACGCGGTCGAAACCGGCGTTGTAGATCATGTTCCAGACCAGCGCGATCCAAGCGATGACCGCGGTCAGCACCCCCATTTCAAACAGAGATTTGCCCATGGCCCAGGCGGCAGCGGGCGCGCACAGGCCGATGGCGAGGATTTCGAACAGGAAAGCGTGAAAGAAACGTTCTTTAAGGGTTTTAGTGGCTTGCGTCATGACCCACCTGAGGTCGGTTGCTACAGAATGGAGACGATTTTCGACGATATTTCCGGTACGATAAAGATCATATCCATCGGAAAAACCGATACCCAGTCCCACTGCCCATGCGCCACTCCCTAGAATCCCTGGCGGCGTTCGCCCAGGTCGCCTCCGAAGGCTCGTTTTCCGCCGCCGCCCGAAAATTGGGCAAAAGCCAGTCCACCATCAGCGAAACCATCGCCAACCTGGAAGTGGATCTGAACGTTGCGCTGTTCGACCGCAGCCAACGCCAGCCCGCATTGACCGAGGCTGGCCAGGTGCTGCTGGGCCAGGCCTTGCAGGTGCTGGCCGCGAATGACCGCTTCAACCGCAGCGCCAGCCAGCTGGCCGAAGGGCTGGAGCCCCGCCTGACGGTTGTGCTGTCGGACACGTTCCAGTCCGAGACCTTCGAAAACATGCTCAGCCAGATCGACCAGCGCTACCCGGCGCTGCGCTTCGAATGCCTGATCGCGGAATACGAGGACGTGGTGGCGCTGGTGCAGCAAGGCCGCGCGCATGTGGGACTGATGGCGGCGCAGGACACCTACCCGCCCGACGTGGCGCACGCGACGCTGACCGAGCTTTCCGAAATCGTCCTATGCGTGGGGCGCAACCATCCGCTGGCGGGCCGTAAGCGGGTCACGGGCGACGAGCTCAAGGCCGAACGCGAATTGCGCCTGAGCACCTACGAGCTGGACGACAAGGACGCCGCGCCGCCGCACTCGACGTGGTCGGCGCCGGGCTATCTGATGCTGCTGGAAATGGCCAGCCTGGGATTCGGGTGGGCCGAGCTACCGCGCTGGATGATCCAGCGCTTCGGACGCGATCAATTGGTGGAACTGAACGCGCCCGGCTGGCCGCGCCATATCCGGGTCGACGTCGTATGGTCCACGCGGCGTGCGCTGGGCCCCGCGGGCGCGTGGTTGCTGGAAAGCCTGACGCGCGAATAAGCCGCGCCAGGATGGGACATCAGCGAGCCACTGCCGGCAAGCGCGCGATGCGCACGCCGTTGGCGCGCATCCAGTCGCCCAGCTTGGCACTGGCCAATACATCGAATTCGGCGCGCCGCTGGCGCGACATCGGACTGCCTTCCTTGCAATCCATGGCGGGGTGGCACATGAGCAGGTCGCCGTCATGCGCATTGAACAGCCAGTTCTGCAACAGGTCCGCATAGCGCCGCTTGCCGCCGTCGAACCCGTACACGCCCAGCAGCCGGCGGTTGGTGCGCAGCCCATCGCGGCGGGCCTGGCGAGCCAGCGCCGCCGCACCCAGGGCACCGATGATGCGTGCCTTGATCGATTCCTTCAACGGTATGCCGCACAGCGCGCCGGGCGCCGTCTGACGCAGCCAAGGCCGGTGGTCGCCGTAGCGGCGTTTCAATTGCGCCAGCACCTGTTCACGGATGCCGGGCAGCTGATGCACATGCTGATGGCCATCCACATAATCGGGCGCGCGTCCGAACGCGGCTTCGAAGGCATCGAATTGGCGGGTCAGTTGCGCATCGATCCAGGCGCGGTCCAGCCGGCCAGCGTAGGCGCGCAAGATCAGCGCGCCAAGCGAGGGCATCGGTTCGGCATCCGCGCCAAGCGATTCGGAAAAATTCACATGGAGGCCGACGTCCACGTCATGCACGGCCAGGCGGCGGGCGTTCGACACAAACGTGGGCCCCAGCGACAGGCAGCTGACAGCGCTGACGCGGCCCATGGCGGCCAGCGCGATCATGCCTTCATCGATGTCGGCATTCATGCCAAAATCGTCACCGCAGACGACGATACGTTTGCTCATTGCGTCACCTCGAATTTCCATTTCACCACGACTTCCATGCGTGCCTTGCTCCAACAGATCAGCCTTTTCGTCGCCGTCGGCTGCGCTGCCGCCGCGACCCACTGGGCCGTTGCCGTGGGCTGCGTCGAGGGGTTCGGCCTGCCGCCACTGGCGGCCAACCTGGTCGGCTGGCTGATCGCCTTCGTGGTTTCGTTCTCCGGACACTACCGGCTTACCTTCCGACATTCCCGCACACCCTGGACCGTAGCAGCCCGTCGTTTCTTCTTGATTTCAGCCATTGGTTTCGTGATCAACGAATCCGCCTACGCGTTGTTGCTGCACATCACCACCCTTCCCTACGACCTGCTGCTTGCCTTGATCCTGATCGGGCTGGCGTTCGCCACCTTCGCCGCTAGCCGACTTTGGGCGTTCCGCCACAAGCCCGCTGTCTGAAAGCCTCGTTCACGTCCACCCGCCACATCACGTACTTCACGCTGCTGGCCGCGGGCTCCAGGCCGCGCAACGGCGCGTACACCGGCCCGTCCGAATTCGTGCCCCACACCCAATAGCGGGACCCGTCGGGCGCCGCGCAAAGCCGGGCGCTGAACTCGGCGGAACCAATCAGCAGTTCCTTGCCCCGAGCGGGATCGAACGTTGCCGCGTCATAAAGTTCCTTGCGCCAGTTGTCGCGCACCGGCACCTCCTGGTCCAGCCAGTCGTCCACGACCCACATGGGGTGCGGGGCGCGGGCGTACAGCGCCAGGTCGAACGGATAGGTATGCAGGGCGACGAACGTGTCGGCTGGCCCCGCCTGCGCCCGGACCACCTCGGCCATCGGCGCGGCGCTGCCCCGCACGTTGTTGGCCGCCACTCCCACCGCCACTACGCAGATGCCGGCGGCGACAGCCGCGCTCGTGCGCACCAACCGCGGCGATACCGGGTCGCCGGGTTCGCGCCACGCGCCAAGAATCACTTCGGCTAACAGGAACGCCAGCGGCGCGAGCGCGGGCAGCACATAGCCGACCAGCTTGGACTGTGGCAACGAAAAGAACACCAGCACCACGGCGAACCAGACCAGCGCCAGGCGGCGCAGATCACGCGCGTGCCCTTCCTGCCAGAACGTGCGCCGCATGATGCCGCCGGCCCACAAGGACCAGGGCAGGCTCAGGCCGGCCACGACGGGCAGGTAGAACCAGAACGGCTGCGCGTTGTTAAAGCCACTGGCCGCAAAGCGCTGGAAGTGCTGGTACACGAAGAAGTAATCGTAGAAGCCCGGGAACCGCAGCTGCATCAGCACGAACCACGGCACGGCAACGACTGCGAAGACCAATAACGCCGGCAGCCACAGCAACGCGGCCAGGCCGCGCCAGCGTCGGCGCCAGGCAAACCAGATCAGCAAGATCGCGCCGGGCAGCACCAGTCCGATCAGCCCCTTGGCCAGCACCGCCAATCCGGCCAGCGCCGAGGCGGCCAAAGACATCCCGCGATAAGGCTGGCCGCGCTCGGCGCGCAGCACCGTGTCCACCGAGGCCAGCACGCACAGGGAGATCATGCCGGCCACCAGCATGTCCAGGTTCGCGAATTGCGCGCCGCCGTAGAAAAACGGGATGGTCGACAGGATCAGTACGGTCAACGCGGCCGCAGCGCCGTCGCGGTAGCGGCGCACAAAATAGTAGAGCCCGGCGGCAGATCCCCATGCCGCCAGCCACGACGGCAAGCGCGCCGCCCAGGGATGGACACCGAACACCGAAAAGGACAGTTCCGCCAGCCAGTAATACAGCGGTGGTTTGTGGAAGTACGGCATGCCGTCCAGCAAGGGCACGGCGTGCGATCCGCTGCGCAGCATGTCCCATGCGACGCCCGCGTAGCGGCCTTCGTCAGGCAGGGTCAAGGGGCGGATCCACGCCAGCAACGCCAGCCACAGGCCAACGGCCAGCAATAGTCGCCCCGCCCGCGGGTTCCAATCGGAACGCGCGGGGGACAGGGTGCCGCTGGCCATGGTCAGCCCGTCGCCTTACCTGCGCGAGCGGCCTTGCCCTGGCGCCGGCGCACGACGTATAGCGGCCGGCCCTTCACCTCGTCGAAGATGCGGGCGACATACTCGCCCACCACACCCAGCGAAATCAGGTTGACGCCGGCAAAGAAGAGCACGGCCGTGACGATCGTGGTCCAGCCAGAGACGGCGTTGCCCGACATCAGATATTCACCGACCAGATAGGCGGCATACGACATGGCCAGCACGGCGAAGGCCGCACCGACCAGGCTGACCAGCCGCAAGGGCCAGGTCGTGAACGCGGTCAGGCCGTCCAGCGCCAGGCGGAACAGGCGCAGGCCGCTGAACCGGCTATCGCCGTGCAGGCGTTCGTCGGGGGTGTAGGGCAATGCCTCGCCCTTGAAGCCGACCCAGGCGTACAGGCCCTTCATGAAGCGGGTGCGTTCGGGCAAGGCGATCAGCGCGTCCACGACGCCGCGGTCCATCAAGCGGAAATCACCCGCGTGGGCGGGCACGTCCACGCCGCGCGCGCTGCTCAGCAACTTGTAGAACCAGCGCGCGCCAGCGCGCTTCACCCAGGATTCGTCGGCGCGGGATTCACGCACGGCATAGACCATTTCAGCGCCCGCGGCCCACCGCGCCAGCATTTGCTCGATCAAGGCGGGAGGATGCTGCAGATCGGCATCCAGGCAGATCACGGCATTGCCCGTCGCCGCTTCCAGGCCTGCGCTCAGCGCGGCTTCCTTGCCGAAATTGCGCGACAGCTGCACGTAGCGGAATCCTTCGTGCTGCGTCCATTCGGCCATCAGCGCTTCGGTGCCGTCCGTGCTGCCGTCGTCGGCCACGATGATTTCCCAGCTGGTGCACAAGGCGGACAGCCGGCTGCGCAGCAAGGGCAGGAGGATGCGCAGGTTCTCGGCCTCGTTCAGGCAGGGAATGACGCACGTCACGCAAGTGTCATACGGCACGGCCGCCACCTTGGAAGACCAGAGCGACTCCAAGGGATACGCTTTGGTCAACACTTGCTGCGGGATCGGATCGGACCGGAATTGGATGTGCATATGACGCTTTCGCTCGTAATACAGGACACTATGGCAAGCAGTATGCGCAGGGCCTCGTCGAATTTTCATGAAATACGGCGCCGCCTTCTGCCGGCCAGAACACGAGTGAATTCTAGGGATCCAAGCCGCGAAAACTATGAAGTCACGTGCAAGCCTCGTTAACCTGTGTCCCCGATTTGTGAAACCTCGTAAAGCGGCCGGTCGCGCGAGGCCGGTAAAATGCGCCGGCTTTTCTCGTTTTCACAGGTTGTCATGCAATACCGAGTCCGCCCTATGCTGGCCAGCGACGTGGACGGCATTTTGGATGCCCAGACCCTGGCCTACCCCGACTTTCTGCTGGAAAGCGCGGAGTTCTTTCTCAATCGCCTGGCGCTTGCGCCCGCCTATTGCTGGGTGGCGCGGGCGAATGCCGACGACACCCTGCTGGGCTATCTGATTTCGTATCCCTGGGACGCCGGCTTGCCGCCAGCCCTGGATGTGGCGCTGGCCGCGCTGCCGCCGCAAGCCGATCACTGGTTTCTGCACGACTGCGCCGTGGTGCCGTCGGCGCAGGGCTTGCGCGTGGGCCAGACGCTGTTGCGCACCGCTGCCGGCGGCGCCATGGAAAGCGGCCTGCGCCGCGCCAGTCTGGTGTCGCTGGAAACCGCAGTGGGCTATTGGCTGCGCCATGGCTACCAGCCTGTCGGCGGCGACGGCGAACCCTTGCCTGCCGAACTGGCTGAAAAACTGGCGGGATACGGCCCCCAGGCCAGTTACATGTCGCGCGCGTTTCCGCTCTAGCCGACGCCTGGCCTCCCGGTCCCGCCTCACGGGCCCGCATGCGTTGCCGCATCCCTATGCGCCGTTGCGAACACGGCCGTAATATAGGGCCACGATCCGAACGATGTGGCGGCAACGGTTCCGATAGTCTGCATTGCTGCGCCCCACCGGGGCGCGAAGGCTTTTATGATTTCGCTTTCGCCCGTTCAATCCCTGCTTGCCTGCTGCCTGGTGCTCGTCATCGGCCGGGTGCTGACGACGCGGATAGGCATCCTGTCGCGCTACAGCATCCCCGACCCGATCGTGGGCGGCCTGCTGTTCGCCGTGCTGGCCTACTTGCTGTCCACCTGGGGCGGCGTGTCGGTCTCGATGGAGACCAGCATCAAGCCCACCCTGCTGCTGCTGTTCTTCGGCTGCATCGGGCTGACGGCGAACCTGAAGCTGCTGGCCAAGGGCGGCCCAAGGCTCATCGCCTTCCTGCTGGCGCTGATCCCCTTTCTGATCTTGCAGAACGCCGTGGGCCTGGGCATGGCCTGGCTGCTGGACATGCATCCGCTGATGGGCCTGCTGGGCGGCACGATCACGCTGGTGGGCGGACACGGCACCGGCGCAGCCTATGCCACTCGGTTTGCCGACTTCAACAATATCCAGGACGTGATGGCGCTGGCGATGACCTCGGCCACGCTGGGCCTGGTACTGGGCGGCGTAGTGGGCGGACCGGTGGCGGAATGGATCATGCGCCGGCACAAACTGGCCGGCAGCCTGGACCACGCCGCCAATGCGGCGCACCCCGCCCCGGACCTGGCCGAAGAAGCGGAAGCGCCCGCGGCCGGCTCGTTCATCGTGTCGCTGACGGCCGCCTTCGTGTGCCTGGTCGTGGGCGGCTACCTGGCGATGCTGGTCGAGGACGCCCCCGTCAGCCTGCCCAACTTCCTGTGGTGCCTGGCAACGGGCGTGCTCATCCGCAATGCGGGCGTGCGGTTGGGCCTGAAGCTGGACGACCGCGCGACAGAAATCATCGGCACGATCTCGCTGTCTCTCTTCCTGGGCATGACGATGATGACGCTGGATCTGTCCAGCGTGGCGCGCCTGGCCGGCCCCCTGGCCCTGATGCTGGCGGTGCAGACGCTGTTCTGCGCGCTGTACGCCGCCTGGGTGGTGTTCCGGATGCTCAAGCGCGACTACGAAGCCGCCATCATGTCGGCGGCCTTCTGCGGCTTCGCACTGGGCGCGACCGCCACCGCCATCGCCAACATGCAGGCGCTGACGCGCCGCCATGGCCCCGCGCCCGAAGCCTTCATCGTGGTGCCCGTCACGGGCGCGTTCCTGGTCGACATCTTGAACGTGATCGTGCTGACGTCCTTGATCTCCTTGCCGTTCGTGGGAGGGATGTAAGCATGGGCCTGTCCCTACTCAAACGCCTTGCCCTCATCGGCCTGTGCCTTGCGCTGGCCGCCTGCGGCCGCGCGCCCGATACCGACGCCTTGCGTGCCGACGTCGAACGCAGCCTGGACGCCACCTACGGCCAGGGGCTGTTCCGCATCGCAGCGCTCAAGCGCATGGGTTCGGCCGCCGACAGCAGCGCGCCCGCCGGCGAAACCCGCCGCGTGGTCTATTACGACGTCGAACTGGACCTGGGCCGCGACATCGCGCTGGGCGCCTGGGACCAGCCCGGCGCGGCTTCATTGGTGACGCTGCTGGGCGCGGGCCCGCGCAGCATCAGCGGCGTGAAGTCCGGCGGCAACCAGGCGGGCGACCGTATCGTCGCGCACGCCAGCGCCATCTACCGCCAGGACGGCGACGCGTGGAAGCTTGTCACCCCGGCCGGCTTCAAAGCCGCCGAAGCGCCGTCGCTGGATACCGGCGCGCCGCCGCCCGTCACCCGGCAACTGCTGGACACGCTGGACCAGATCACCCATTCCGTCGCCTACAGCGCATCCAGCACCGCGCAGCACGTCGTGCAGCAGGAACTGGAGCGGTCGGTGTCGCGCATCAACGGCCGGCTGGCCCGGATGCAGCAGGGCTACCCGCTGGCGGGTGGCCCCGACCGCGGCGAGTACGTGGCCTTTGCGCGCGCGCTCACCGCCGTCGGGCGTGCCCAGCAGATCCGCGTGACGCCGCTGATCACGGGTGGCGGCGCCGAGAACATCGCGTTGCTGCGCAGCGGCGATGCCGTGGTGGGCCTGGCGCAGGCCGACACCGCGCGCATGGCGTACGAAGGCCGTGGCCCGTTCGCGGCGCAAGGCCCCTTCGTCGCCCTGCGCGCCCTGGGCAGCCTGTACCCCGAACTGGTCCACATCGTGGTGCGCGACGACCCGGCGTTACGCGCGGTGCGCGACCTGAGGGGCAAGACGATCGCGCTGGGGCCGGAAGGCTCCGCCGTGCGTGCGACGCTCGAAGCCGTGCTGGCGGCGCACGGCTTGCAGGCGGGCCGGGACTACACGGTCGTGGACACGCCCTTTGCGGCATCTCTGCCCGCATTGAACGCGGGCACCGTGGATGCCGCCGCGCAGGTGATCGGCGTGCCCGCCACGCCGCTGCGCGACGCGCTGACCCAGGCCCGGCTGAAGCTGCTGCCGCTGGACCCGGCCGCCGTCAAGGCGCTTGCCGCCAATGAAAGCGAACTGATGCCGCTGGAAATCGCGGCCGGCACCTACCCCAACCAGCCCGACCCGATTCCCACCATCGGGACTGCAGCGCTGCTGCTCACCACCGCCGACCTGACCCGGGACGAGGCGCTGGTGGTCGTGCGCGCCGTCTACCAGACGGGCCAGGACCTGCTGGCCGCGGGTTCCCCCCAAGGCGCCCAGGTATCGGTCGCCAACGCCCGGCGCGGCCTGACCGTGCCGCTGCATGACGGCGCCGAAGAAGGATTGGCGCTGCTGGAGCACGCGAAACCGCGTTGATCCCGGTTGCGCTTATGATTGCGCTCCTAATCAGGAATTTCCATGAATAAATTCGATCTCCAAAAGAACCAGGCCCTGAAGCTGGCCGGCCAACTCAAGCAGTCCGCCACCCCCGACCGCTTCGGCGTGGCCTCGCAGGCGCCCGACCGCCGCGAACAGCGCAAGCTGGATCAGGCCGCCGGCCTGGTGCCGTTCCCGCTGAAGCTGTCGCAGGCGCACGCCGACAAGCTGCGCGCCCTGGCGGCTGAGCGCGGCGTGTCCACCAACGACATCGTGGCCGACGTGCTGCAGAAAGCGCTGGGCGAATAAACGCTTATGCACATCTGGGTCGATGCGGACGCGTGTCCCGTGGTCATCAAAGACATCCTGTTCCGCGCCGCGCAGCGCTGGCAGGTGCCGGTGACGCTGGTGGCCAACCAGCCGCTTTCCACGCCGCCCTCGCCCCTGATCCGCGCCGTGCAGGTACCCCGCGGCTTCGACGTGGCGGATGCGCACATCGTCGAGCGCGCGGAACCGGGCGATCTCGTCATCACCGCGGATATCCCGCTGGCGGCGGAAGTGCTGGAAAAAGGCGCCATGGCGCTGAACCCGCGCGGCGAACGCTATTCGCCGGAGACCATCCGGGAACGGCTGGCGGTGCGGGACATGATGGAAGAGTTGCGCGCAAGCGGCGTGGACACGGGCGGCCCGCCGTCGTTCAGCCAGGCCGACCGCAAGGCCTTTGCGAACCAGCTGGATACGCTGCTGGCGCGTATCGCACGCCAGGCCGCGCCGAAAGGCTGAGGGCCGCTTTCTGCCCCGGCCCATCAATAGAACGTGATGTAGGCCTTGTACAAGATGGAGCCGATGGCCGTGATCAGGCCCAGGCCCATCAACCCCATCCCGATATTGCGGTCACGCAGCCCGAAGCCGATCAGCATCAGCGCGACGCCCGTGACGATGATGATCAGCATGGTGTTGGTGTTGGCATGCATGGACGTCTCCTGTTCGCTCCGGCTGGCTCCCGGGAGGTTTCCTCAAGGGAGTTGCCGTACAACAATGATAGACACGCAAGAACCAGACAGCGCGCAATGGCCAAGCACGCGATTGCGCCAGATCAACAGAGTATAGAAATGCCGTCGCGGAAAAAAAATCAACCGGCAACAAAAAAGCCAACCGATAAAGGTTGGCTTGTTTGCTTTGCACCCGGCAACGCATCTTGCGATGCGGTTTGCTGTGCGACTTGATGACAACTTCGGCTTGTTGGATATTGGGCCTGCGCTGTCTCTCAAGGGTCTTTGGTGGGTGGTACAAGTTTCGAACTTGTGACCCCTGCCGTGTGAAGGCAGTGCTCTACCACTGAGCTAACCACCCTGAAAGAGGCGAAATAATAGCATGTTTTTTAAAACGTGCGCAAGTCGCCTCGGAAAATTATTTATGCGGCCGCAACCGGCGCATCCACCTTGCGCCACACGCACTCGCCACCCACGGATTTATCCAGAGCCGCCAGGTAGGTCTCGTGCTCGGCGAGTTCCTCGTCGCTGGCTTTGACCACCACCAGGCCCGACGCATCGAACCGGGCCAGCACGATGCCGTCGCTGCCGGCGCCGTCGTTGTCGTCCACGTCGATCAACAGCGCGTCCTGCCCGCGCGTCATGGCCAGCCAGACTTCGGCCAGCAACTGCGAGTCAAGCAATGCGCCGTGCAGCGTGCGATGAGCGTTGGAAATGCCGAAGCGGTCGCACAGCGCGTCCAGCGAATTGCGCTTGCCCGGGAACAGCGACCGCGCGTGCAACAGCGAATCGGTGACCGTCTCGCAGTATTCGGTGATCGGGCCGCGGCCCGTCTTGGCCAGTTCGGCGTTGAAGAACTTCACGTCGAACGCGGCGTTGTGCGCGATCAGTTCGGCGCCCTGGATGAATTTGACGAACTCGTCCGCCACATCGGCGAAGCGGGGCTTGTCCGACAGGAACTCCGTCGTCAGCCCGTGCACCGCCAAGGCCTCGGGGTCGCTGTCGCGGTCCGGGTTCAGGTAGATGTGCAGGTTATTGCCCGTGGACATCCGATTGACCATTTCCACGCAGCCGATCTCGACGATGCGATGCCCCTGGGCGGGGTCAAGTCCGGTGGTTTCCGTGTCAAAGATGATCTGGCGCATAACTTATTCCGACGCTGGGTTGGCCGAAGCCGGCGGCGTGTGGGCGCCCGGCGGGTGGGCCGGGGGATGCTCTGCGCTGCCGGCATGGCCGGGTTTCTGGCGCGCGGTAGCAATCAGCGTATAGGCCACCGGCACGACGAACAAGGTCAGTAGTGTACCCAGCATCAGCCCGCCGACCAGGACCCAGCCGATCTGCTGGCGGGATTCCGCGCCCGCCCCGGTGGACAGCGCCAACGGCACCGTGCCCAGCACCATGGCGCCCGTCGTCATCAGGATGGGGCGCAGCCGCAGGACGCTTGCCTCGGTGACGGCGGCGAACAGTTCGCGGCCTTCGTCGCGCAGCTGGTTGGTGAATTCCACGATGAGGATGCCGTGCTTCGTAATCAGGCCCACCAGCGTGATCAGGCCGATCTGGCTGTAGATGGACAGCGTGCCGCCCGTCAGCCACAAGGCCAGCAGCGCGCCCGTCATGGACAGCGGCACCGACAGCATGATGATGAAGGGGTTGCGCCAGCTTTCGAACTGCGCGGCCAGCACCAGGTAGATGAAGGCCAGCGCCATGCCGAAGACCAGATAGATGCTACCCGACGAATCCCGGAATTCGCGCGACTGGCCGTCCAGGTCGGTCACGATGGTGTTGGGCAGCACGTCGCGCGCAACCTGGTGCATGTGGGTCAGGACTTCGCCCAGGGCATAGCCGGGTGCCACGGCGGCGTCGATCTTCACCGCGCGCAGGCGGTTGAAGTGGTTCAGCGACTGCGGCGACACGCCTTCGTGCACGCCCAGCAGGTTATCCAGCTGCACCATGCTGCCGTCGCGCGCCCGCACGTAGATGCCCGAGATGTCGGTGGGGTTGGCGCGGTCGCGCGGCGTCACCTGCACGATTACGTCGTACTGCTCGCCCTCGTCCTTGTAGCGGGTGACCTGGCGCCCGCCCAGCATCGATTCCAGCGTGCGGCCCACGGTATCCACGTTGGCGCCCACGTCGGCCATCTTGTCGCGGTCCACGCGCACCCGCAGTTCCGGGGTGTTCAAGCGCAGGTCGGTGTCCAGGTTGAGCAGGCCGGGATACTTGCGCAGTTCGGTCAGGAACACTTCCGTCAGCCGCGCCAGCTCCGCGTAGGACGCCTGGCTCATGATGATGAATTCCACCGGCTTGGAGCGCGCGGACTGGCCCAGCGACGGCGGGTTGGTCGGAAAGGCGCGCACGCCCGGCAGCGACGAGAACTGCGGCTGCAGTTGCTGGGTGATGGCCTGCTGCTTGCGGCTGCGTTCCTCCCAGGGCTTCAAGCGCAGGATGGCGGTGCCGTCCGTCACTGTCGGAAAGCCCACCGTGACCTGGCTGCCGCTGGCCTCGGGGATCTCGGAATAGAACTTCTCGATGCCGAGCATGCTGTCCAGCGTGTAGTTCAGCGTGGCGCCTTCCGGCGAGCTGACGATGCCGAACACCACGCCTCGGTCTTCGATAGGGGCCAGTTCGCTCTTGACCACTTTGAACAGGACGCCGCTGCCGGCCGCCACGGCCAGGCCGATGACCACCACCAGCCAGCGGTGGCGCAGGGATGCGCCCAGCAGGCGGCGGTAGCCGTTGCTCATGCCGTTCAGCCAGCCTTCGATCAGGTTGTACCAGCGGCTGTGGCTGCTTTCGTGGCGCAGCAGCACCGAGCACATCATGGGCGTCAGCGTCAGCGCGACAAAGCCCGAGACCAGCACCGCGCCGGCCAGCGCCAGCGCGAATTCGATGAACAGCCGCCCGGTGCGGCCCGTGGCAAAGGCCAGCGGCGCATACACGGTGACCAGCGTCATGGTCATGGCGACCACCGCGAACCCGATTTCCTTCGACCCGCGCAGCGCGGCTTCCTTGCGCGGCATGCCCTCTTCGATGTGGCGGTAGATGTTCTCCAGCACCACGATGGCGTCGTCCACCACCAGGCCGATGGCCAGCACCATCGCCAGCAAGGTCAGCGTATTGATGGAAAAGCCGAAGAGGTACATCAGCGCGCAGGCGCCCACCAGCGACACGGGGATGGTGACGATGGGGATGATGCTGGCGCGCAGGTTGCGCAGGAAGAAGAAGATCACCAGCACCACCAGGACGATGGCTTCGCCGATGGTGTGGAAGACGGAATCGATGGAGCGTTCGATGAACACCGACGAGTCGTACGCGATGTTCAGCTTCATGCCCGCGGGCAGGGTCTCGTTCAAGCGCTCGACTTCCAGGCGCGCGGCCTTGGACAGCTCCAGCGGGTTGGCGGTGGATTGCCGCGTCACGCCGATGTTGATCGCCGGCTTGCCGTTAAAGCGCGACAGCACGCGGTCGCTGGCGGCCGCGATCTCGACCTTGGACACGTCACGCAGGCGGACCGGATAGCCCTTCACGTTGGCCACGATCACGTCTTCGAACTGGGCGGGCGTCTGCAGGTCGGTGGACGACACCACCGAGAACTCGCGGGCGCGCGATTCGATGCGGCCGGCCGGGATCTCGACGTTCTGGCTGCGCAGCGCGGCCTCGACCTCCTGCACGGTCAGTCCGTAGGCGGCCAGCTTGTCGCGGTCGACGTAGATGCGCATGGACGGCAGGCGTTCGCCGAAGACGCGGACTTCCGCCGCCCCCGGCAGCACCGACAGCCGGGTCTTGATATAGCGGTTGATGTAGTCGGAGGTCTGGATCGCCGAGTACGTGCCGGACTCCACCGCGATGTAGATGATGGGCTGGGAGTCGGCCTCGACCTTGCCGATGATGGGCTCGTCGATTTCGTCGGGCAGGAAGCGCCGGGCGCGCGACACCTTGTCGCGCACTTCGGCCGCGGCCGCGTCCGGGTTGCGGGAAAGGTTGAACTTGATGTTGATCAGGCTGCGTTCGGAACGGCTGCGCGAGGTCATCACGTCCACGCCTTCGATGCCGGCCAGCTGGTCTTCCAGCGGCTTGGTCACCTGCGACTCGATCACTTCCGGCGAGGCGCCCTTGTAGGTGGTGTCCACCGACACGATAGGCTCGTCGATCTTGGGGTATTCGCGCACCGTCAGGCGCGAATACGAGATCAGGCCGATCAGCACGATGATCAGCGACAGGACCGATGCGAACACCGGCCGCTTGATGCAGGTTTCCGAGATACGCATTGCGCTATCGCCAAGAAAGAAGAAGGGCCGGCATCACGAGCCGCCGCCCACGACATCCACGGTGGCGCCGTCGGTCACGCGCTGCATGCCCGCCACCACCAGCTTGTCGCCCGCCGCCACGCCCGTCAGGATTTCGACGCGACCCTCGCGGCGTTCGCCGATGGTCACTTCGCGCCGCTCCGCGCGGCCGTCCTTGATCCGGTAAACGTACTGCGTTTCGCCCGAGGGCGACAACGCGGCTTCCGGGGCCACCAGGGCCTTGTCCTGATTGAACAGCAGTTGCACGCGGGCGAACATGCCCGGCCGCAGCACCGCGTCCTTGTTGGCAACGGTGGCGCGCAGCAGGATGGACCGGCCGCCCGCATCCACCAGCGGACTGACGGCGTAGACCAGTCCCTGGCGTTCCTGGCCCGGCAGCGCATCCAGCCGCAGCGTCAACTGCTGGCCCACGCCCACCTTGCTCAGATACATTTCCGGCACGCGGAAATCCACTTTTAAGGGATCGATCGCCTCAAGCGGCGCCAGGTCCTGTCCCTGGTTGACGTAGTCGCCCACGGACACGCTGCGCAACCCCACGATGCCGCCAAACGGGGCCGAGATCGTCATCTTGTCCAGCCGGGCCTGCGCCAGCGCCACGGCGGCTTCCTGGACCTTGAGCGTGCTGGCGGATTCGTCGCGGGCCTGCTGGCTGACGAAGCCCTTGCCCTGCAATTCCACGGCGCGGCGGTAATGGCTTTGCGCCAGGGTCAGGTTGGCGCGGGCCTGCGCCAGTTCTGCGCGCGGCACGGAATCGTCCAGCCGGATCAGCGTCTGGCCGCGCGTGACGGGCTGGCCTTCCTTGAATTCGATCGTCTGGATGCGCCCGGCGACTTCCGGCCGCAACACCACGGACTCGTCGGAACGCAAACTGCCCACGGCCGACAGGCCGCGCGCAAAGGGGATTTCCTGGACGGCCGCGACTTCAACGCGCACGGGACTGGCCGGCGCGACTTGCGACTTGGTGACGGTCTGGGTGGTCGTGGCGCCGGGCGCGAGCCAGCGCGGCACGAAAACGCCTAGTGCGGCCCCCGCGGCCAACCCGGCCGCGACGGCGGCCAGCAGTACAGCTTTTTTCATGCGCGAATGTGGCAGTGGTGCGGCGCGGACCGTAATCCCCACCTGGCCGAACGCCGCAGGAACTGGAATGGGGAAGGCACTGTAGCACCCGGATTTACATACTGGAACAATCCAGAAGCCGGATGAAAGAACTAAATCCGCCCCAAACGGCGGAATTCAGGGTATATCCCGATGCCTTCAGCCCCGCTTGGCCGCTTCCACGCCCATATTGGCCAGTTGGTCGGCCCGTTCGTTGCCGGGGTCGCCGGCATGCCCGCGGACCCAGCGCCAGGACACCTGGTGGCGCTGGACCTGCTCGTCCAGGGCCTGCCACAGCTCGACGTTTTTCACGGGCTTTTTGTCGGCCGTCATCCAGCCGCGGCGCTTCCAGTTCGCCAGCCACTCGGTCATGCCCTTCATCACGTACTGCGAGTCCGTGTGGATGGTGACGACGCAGGCGCGCTTGAGCGCGCGCAGGCCTTCAATGACAGCCAGCAGCTCCATGCGGTTGTTGGTGGTCTGGAGTTCGCCGCCGTGCATGGTTTTTTCGTGGCCGCCCGCGCGCATCAGCACGCCCCACCCCCCCGGCCCCGGATTGCCCTTGCAGGCGCCATCGGTCCACATTTCCACTTTCTGATCGTTCGGTTTGTTGTCCTGCATGGTGCTGCTTGGTAATCCTTGTTCGTGCAAAAAATAGGCGGACGCGGGCCGTTCAGGACGGGTCGAAGCCGTCGTCGGCCTGGCGATTGACCACCACGGAGGCGGCGCGCGCGCGCTTGGGCTTGGTTTTCCAGGCAGGGCCGATGATACGCATGCCGGCCACCCGCTTGACCGCCGACACCATATAGACCGCCCCGCCCAGACTCCACCAGCGGGCGCCGGCTGATTCCAGGAAGCCCCAGCGCTGGAGCCATTTCTCGCTGCGGCAGGCGGGTGCGTAGCAGCCGAAATGGCTGGCCTCGACTTCCAGCGACAGCAGCTTGAACCAGTCTTTCAGACGCGGCAGCGACACCTGGGAGGACGGCGGCTGCGGCAGCCAGGGCTCCATGCCGGGCATGCGCGTGCGCGCGCCCCACATGCTCCAGGGGTTGAAGCCTGAAATCACGACCCGCCCTTCCGGCACCAGCACGCGTTCCACCTCGCGCAGGACGTTATGCGGGTCCTGCGTGCACTCGAAGGCATGCGGCAGGATCAGCAGGTCGACGCTCTGGGTTTCGAACGGCAGCGCTTCGGGTTCGGCCAGCACCACGCGGGACTGCCAGCCGGCGATGCTTTCCGCGGAAGGGGTCTCGGTGCCAACATAGCCTTTGAAGGGCATGCGGTTGGCCCGCAGCAGGTTCATGTCGGCCAACCCGACCTGCCAGGCGTAATATCCGAACACGTCCGCGACAGCCGCGTCGAACTGGGCCCGTTCCCAGGCCAGCGCGTACTGCCCCGGCGGCGTCTGGAACCATTCGGCCAGTTCTACAATCGGCGGAGTATCTTCTGCCACGTTTTATTCCTTCGAATCTCATGCAAGCCTTGACCGCCCCCGCAGGCGGCCGCGAACGCAATGCCGCGGTCTTGCCTCTACCCGCCTTTACCGACAACTACATCTGGGCCATCGTCCACGGTGACAACGCCGCCGTGGTGGATCCCGGCGAAGCCGGTCCCGTATTGCAATGGCTCGAGCAGGAAGGCTTGAGGCTGCGCGCCATTCTACTCACGCACCATCATGGCGACCATGTGGGCGGCGTTCTGGAATTGTCACGCATCGCGGACATTACCGTATACGGTCCGGCACGGGAACGGCTGCCGCGCTGCGACGTGCCGCTGAGCGAAGGCGACCGCGTCGTGTTACCGGAACTGGACCTGGATCTGCGCGTGCTGGACGTGCCCGGCCACACCGCCGGCCACATCGCGTACACCGGCCGGGCGGCAGGAATAGAACCCGTGCTGTTCTGTGGAGACACCCTGTTTGCGGGGGGCTGTGGCCGGCTTTTCGAGGGGACTCCTACGCAAATGCATGATTCCTTAGGAAAATTTTCTGTTTTACCGCCAGATACACAGGTTTTTTGCGCGCACGAGTACACTCTAGCGAACTTGCGCTGGGCATTGGCTGTGGAACCCGCCAATCGCACCCTGCAACAGTGGTATCAGCGAGCCCAGCAACTACGAGCAGAAGGTCTTCCCACGCTTCCGTCGACGATCGGTCAGGAACGCGCGACGAACCCGTTTTTGCGTACGCAGCAAGTCGACGTCGTTCGTGCCGCAGCCAGCTGGGCCGGACGCAATCAACCTACGCCGGTAGAGGTCTTCGCCTCCCTGCGTGAATGGAAGAACGATTTCAAGTGACCGCCTGATGAATCTATCCCGACTCCTTCTGCCACTCATGCTGGCAGTCCTCGCCGGTTGCGCAGGAACCAAAGCCCCCGATAGCAAGAACCTCACCACCAATTCCCAAGGGCGATATATCGCCCGGGACACGTCCCGAACGGTTGACCTGACCAACCCGCCGTCTGACGCCTGGGACCGCATCCGCCGCGGTTTCGCCATTCCCAACCTGAACACCGACCTCTCGCAGCAGTGGACCGACTATTACGCGTCCCACCCCGAGGCGGTGCAGCGCATGGCCGAGCGCGCCGGCAAATACCTGTATTTCATCGTCGACGAAATCAACCGCCGCGGCCTGCCGACCGAACTGGCGCTGTTGCCGTTCGTGGAAAGCGCCTACAACCCGACCGCCCTGTCGCGCTCGCAGGCCTCGGGCCTGTGGCAGTTCGTGCCGGCAACCGGCACGCACTTCAACCTGAAGCAGGACTGGTGGCGCGACGAGCGCCGCGATCCCATCGCCTCGACCAACGCGGCGCTGGACTACCTGGAAAAGCTGTTCGAGATGCAGGGCGACTGGTATCTGGCGCTGGCCTCCTACAACTGGGGTGAAGGCTCGGTGCAGCGCGCCATGGCCAAGAACGAAGCGGCCGGCCAGAACACCGATTACCTGTCCCTGAACATGCCGGACGAAACCCGCAACTACGTGCCCAAGTTGCAGGCCATCAAGAACATCATCGCCGACCCGCAACGCTATGCGGTGGCGCTGCCGCCGGTGGGCAACACGCCCTACTTCGTGACGGTGCAGAAGAACAGCGACATCGACCTGGAAATCGCCGCCAAGCTGGCCGAAATGCCGCTGGACGAATTCAAGGCGCTGAACCCGTCGTTCAACCGCCCGGTCATCCGTGGCGACCACGGCCCGACCCTGCTGCTGCCGGCCGACCGCGTCGAAATCTTCAACGCGAACCTGACCAACTACAAGGGCGACCTGAGCGCCTGGAAGGTCTACCACTCGCGCCGCGGCGAATCCTATGCCGCGATCGCCAAGCGTTTCGGCGTGACCGAATCCAAGCTGCGCGAGACCAACGACATCGGCTCGCGCCAGAAGTCGGCGTCCGGCCAGGCCCTGCTGGTGCCCGGAGAGCCCGGTACCGGCGGCGTGCAACTGGCGTCCCTGGCGGC
>NZ_JBYOKH010000037.1:0-65754 GCF_057799415.1 Achromobacter sp. 18P8.1.1
CGCGGCGGGCGCGCCGATGACTTGCGGCAGGCGCAACATGCCACCCCAGCCGGGGAAGATGCCCAGCATGACTTCGGGCAGCGCCAGCGACGTACCCGGCTGGTCGGCCACCAGCCGATACCGGCAGGCCAGCGCCAGTTCCAGTCCGCCACCGAGGCAGTGACCCTGGATCAGCGCCAGCGTGGGATAGCGCACGGCGGCCAGGCGCTTGAACAGGTTCCAGCCGCGGGCCACCAGCGCGCGGCCCTGTTCGGGCGTGTCCAGGCTGGCGAATTCATTGACATCCGCGCCCACGATGAAGCCCGTGGCCTTGCCGGATTGGATGATCAAGCCCTTGGGCGGAGCGGCGTCCAGCGCGTCCAGCACAAAGGCAAGTTCGGCCATGGTGTCGGCCGACAGGGCATTGACGGCGCTGCCCGCCCGGTCGAACGTCAGCCACGCCACGCCGTCGGCGTCGCGCTCCAGGCGCCAGTGGGAAAGCGAGTCCAACGTCGTCATGGGCGGTCCTCGTCCAGGGTTTCAACCAGCATTGCTCCGCCTTGGCCGCCGCCGATGCAGATGGCCGCCATGCCGCGTTTGGCGCCGCGGCGCTTCAGGGCGTCAAGCAGATGCAGGACGATGCGGGCGCCGGACGCGCCCACGGGATGCCCGATCGCGATGGCGCCGCCGTCCACGTTGAGCTTGGCGGGGTCAAGCGACCCCCATGCTGGCGTACCGAAGTGCGCTTGGCAATAGGCGTCGTCGCGCCATGCCGCCAGGCAGCCTAGCACCTGGGCGGCGAAAGCCTCGTTGATCTCCCACAAATCCAGGTCATTCAAGCCCAGGCCGTGGCGTTGCAGGATGGGGGTGGCCGCGTGCACGGGCCCCAGGCCCATCTGCGCCGGATCCAGCCCAGCCCACTGGCTGTCGACGATGCGGCCCAGCGGGCGCAGGTTCCATTTGGCGACGGCCGCCTCGGAAGCCAGCACCAGCATGGCAGCGCCGTCGGTCACTTGCGAGCTGTTGCCGGCGGTGATGTTGCCCCAGGGCTTGTCGAATACGGGCTTGAGTTTGGCGAGCTTTTCCGGCGTGGAGTCTTCGCGCACGCCGTCGTCATCGGGATACAGCTTGCCTTGGGTATCGATGAGCGGCGTGATCTCGGTCATGACGCCGGCCGCGCGGGCGGCCAGCGCGCGCTGATGGCTGCCGGCCGAATAGGCGTCCATGGCGGCGCGATCGATGCCGAAGCGGGTGGCGACGTTTTCGGCGGTCTGGCCCATCGACAGGCCCACGACGGGGTCCGTCAGGCCCTTCAACAGGCCGATGACCGGGGCCAGATTCTTCAACCGGAAGCGACGCAAGGCGGCCAGTTTGGCGCCGACGCCGCGGGCCGCGTACCAACCGGCCAACCAGCGCACCATGTCGTCCGAGAACAACAGCGGCGCGCGGGAGAGAGCATCCGTGCCTCCCGCCAGCACCAGTTCCGAGCGGCCGGACTGGATGTTGGCGATGCCGGAATCCAATGCCTGCATGCCCGAGGCGCAATTGCGCATCACCGTCCAGCCGGGCACCTTGTTGCCGCAGCCCAGGCGCAGCGCGATGACGCGGCCGATATTCACTTCATCGGGCGAAGGGGCGGCGCAGCCCACGATGACCTCGTCGAAGTCCGTGGGCGCGAAGGGCTGGCGCAGCAGAAGGCTGCGGCCCGCCTGCACGGCCAGGTCGCCGGCGGAGAAGGGGCCGGGCCCGGTGCGCGCTTTCAGGAAGGGCGTGCGGGCGCCGTCGACGACGTAAACCGGTTTGAATGCCATCCGTTCCCTCCCTTAGGCGACCTTGAGCTCGGCGGCGGGCTTGGTTGCACCCGACGCGCCAAGGTCGAAGGGGAAATCATCCACTTTCACGACGGTATCGCGCAAGCTGTTGCGGCGTTTCACCACCGCATATTCTTCGGCGGTGATGCCGCCGGCCGCAAAGGCGGCATCCGCGATGTCGCGCACGTTGGCCTGCGGGTTGCCTTCCAGCGCGCCGCGCTTTTCCAGTTCGCGGATCTTGGCTTCGATGGGCTCGGCCTCCAGCGTGGCGGCCAGCGCCTGTTCGATGGCGCCCACGGGCTCATCAGCCGTGGCGGGCAGGTGGCAGCCCGCCGTCAGTCGGTCGCGCGTGGCGCTGGGGTTGATCAGCAGGCGCGCCACGTCCTGGCCAAGCTGGTCGGAGGGCGGCGACTGCGTGCGGCCCCACGGGAAGATGATGCGGGCCAGGCTCCATGCCACGAAGCGGTTGGGGTAGTTGGCGAGCACGCCGTCGAACGCTTCCTGCAGCTTGAACAGCGCGTCCTGGACCGACCAGTGCGCAAGCGGCGCGTCGGCGGCCTGGCGGCCTTCGTCTTCGTAGCGCTTGAGCGTGGCGCTGATCAGGTACATCTGGGACAGCACGTCGCCCAGCCGCGCCGACAGGCGCTCGCGACGCTTCAGGCTGCCGCCCAGCACCAGCATCGAGGTATCGGCCAGCAAGGCGAAGGCGGCGGAGTAGCGGCTAAGCAGCTTGTAGTACCGCAACATGTCCGGCGCGACATCGGCGTTCACGCCGACGTAGCGGGCTCCGGTCAGCGCCGTGCCCAGCGCGCGCAGCTTGTTGCGGGCGACAAAGCCGACATGGCCCCAGAAGGCGCGGTCGAAATCGGTCAGGCCTTGCTTCCGGTCCGGCGATTGGGCAGCCTGCATTTCGGCCAGCACATAGGGGTGGCAGCGGATCGCGCCCTGGCCGAAGATGATCAGGCTGCGCGTCAGGATGTTGGCGCCTTCGACGGTGATGCCGATGGGGATCTGCTGATACGCCCGCCCCAGGAAGTTGTTGGGGCCCAGGCAGATGCCCTTGCCGCCGATCACGTCCATGCCGTCGTTGACGACCTGGCGCGCGCGTTCGGTCACGTGGTATTTCACGATCGCCGAGACGACCGAAGGTTTTTCGCCCAGGTCCACGGCGCCTGCAGTCATGCTGCGCGCCGCGTCCATCATGTACGTATGGCCGCCGATGCGCGCCAGCGCTTCTTCGACGCCTTCGAACTTGCCCACGGGCATGCGGAACTGGCTGCGCACGCGCGCATAGCCGCCCACGGCGCGAGCCGTCAGCTTGGACATGCCGGTGTTGGAGGAGGGCAGTGAAATCGAACGGCCCGCGGCCAGGCATTCCATCAGCATGCGCCAGCCCTGGCCCGCCATGGCCGGGCCGCCGATGATGAAGTCCAGCGGCATGAAGACATCGGTGCCGCGAGTGGGCCCGTTCATGAACATCGCATTGAGCGGGAAGTGGCGCCGGCCGGTGTCTACGCCGGGGTGGTCATGCGGCACCAGCGCGCAGGTGATTCCCAAGTCCTTCTTGCCGCCCAGCAGGCCCTCGGGGTCATACAGGCGGAACGCCAGGCCCAGCAAGGTGCAGACGGGCGCCAGGGTGATGTAGCGCTTGTCCCAGGTGACGCGCATGCCGATCACTTCACTGCCCTGCCATTCGCCCTTGCAGACGATGCCGCTGTCGGGGATGGCTGCGGCGTCGGAACCGGCCCAGGGACTGGTCAGCGCGAAGGCGGGCACGTCTTCGCCGCGCGCCAGGCGGGGCAGGTAGTGGTTCTTCTGTTCGTCGGTGCCGTAGTGCAGCAGCAGTTCGGCGGGGCCGAGGGAATTGGGCACCATGACCGATACGGCCAGCGCGGACGAGCGCGTGGACAGTTTGGTGACGATCTCGGAATGGGCGTAAGCAGAGAAGGCCAGGCCGCCATATTCCTTGGGGATGATCATGCCCAGGAAACCCTGCGACTTCAGGTAGGTCCAGACATCGGCGGGCAGGTCGTAGCGTTCTTGCGTAACGCTCCAGTCATTGACCATGCGGCAGGCTTGCTCTGCCTGGTTGTCCAGGAAGTGCTGCTCTTCGTCGGTCAGGCGCGGACGCGGGTAGGCCAGCAGGCGGCTCCAGTCGGGCCGGCCGCGGAACAGTTCGCCTTCCCACCACACGCTGCCGGCCTCCAGCGCGTCGCGCTCGGTGTCCGACATCTGCGGCAGCACCTTCCGGTACAGGTTGAAGATCGGCGCGGACAGCAGCGCCCGACGGATGGGGCGCACGCCCAGCACGACGGCAGCAAGGAGCGCGATAACGACCAGCGCGATGAGGACTGCGTTCATTTCTTTGTCTCCGTATGGGATCTGTTCTGGCTGCCGGTCCGCGTGGCGGGCTATGTGCCGGCCAACGGTGGCAGCGGCGCGCGTAGCCCGCCCAGCAGGAAGCTCATCAGCCGGGGCAGCAGCAGGTCGGGGTTGTCGGGTTGTTCGGCTTCGTCCAGCGTCCATCCCGTGACGGACCGCAGCAGGTCCGTGCCGATGATGGCGTACGACGTGGCGCCAAGCATGAATTGGAAGCGCCACACGATTTCGGCCTTGGGCACGTCGGGCAGCGCGGCGAACAGGGCATTGCGGTAGCGCTCCAGCACGTCGGCGTATTCCTCGGCGAACAGCGCGCGAATGAAGTCGGACGGGTCGGTCATGGTGCGTTCAAGCAGCGGCAGGAAGGTGCTGCCCGCCTGCGCGGGATCGGCGGCCAGCCTCAGCAGCGTGCCGAAGAAGGCGTCCACGATGAGCGACGGCTTCAAGGGCTTGCCGCCGGATTGCGACTCCAGTTCATCCAACAGGCGCAGACGCTCGCGATTGAGGACCTCCAGGCGCCGTTTGAGCACCGCCTGCACGAGTGACTCCTTGGAGCCGAAGTGATAGTTCACCGATGCCAGATTGACGCCGGCCGCGCCGGTGATCTGTCGCATCGATGTTCCGTCATGGCCTTGTTGCGCAAACAGCGCTTCGGCTGTGTCCAGGATGGATTCGCGGGTGTTTGGGGTTCTGATTTCTTGCATAAGGTTGAATTCAAACGTTCGTTTAAAAACATTATGCGGTAGCGAAGTCCGAGAAGCGAGCCTCGGCTATCCCCAATAGGGTTTACCCGTAATGGCGCTTCTGCGCCGGTTGATCTGAACCTTTCAGGTACCGAAGCACTGGTCGCCATGAACCCTTCAGGTATTGAAGCACCGGGCCAGGTAGACCAGATGGATGAGGCGGCTCGCGCAGTCGGACGACCCGAACATCGACCGTAGGCGGGGGGCTGAGCCGTTTGCCCTCGGACGGCCGACCTAGGATGAATGTGGTCTGGAAGGCGCGTCGAAAACGCCGCAGTATCAGCGCGAGGACTTGAACGCATTGCACCGGCGATACGTGACGCGGGCCCGTTTGCCAGACCGCTGCGGCTACCCGTGCGCCCTGACACAGGAGCAGGACAAATGAAGACCTACCGAGTGGGACTGCTGGTTGACGGGTATGAGCAACCCGGCTGGATGCATGAGATGGCGGAGTGGTTGATCCACAGTCAGGACTTCGACATGTCCGCCTTGTTGGTGATATCCCCCGAAGGCATGGGCAAGGCGCCGCGATTGGGCATGAAGGCGCTGTTCGGCACGCTGTCGCGCTTCGAAGCCCGGCTGCTGCCGGTCAAGCAGCGCCAGATGCTGGCCAATTGTCGCGACATGCGGCAGAGCATGCCGGCTGGCGTGCCGGTATTGCCGCTGATGCCGCGAGAGCCGCGGGAGCTGGACGACGGGGCGCCGGGCGAGGACGTCGTGGCCGCGCTGGGCCTGGACCTGGTGATCACGCTGGGCGCGTCGCTGGCCACGCGGGCCCAGATGATGGGGTGGGCGCGCCTGGGCGTCTGGCAGCTGAGCTATTCGGATATCGCGGTGTCGACCAGCCGATATGCCGGTTTCTGGGAGGTTTATCAACGCGAGGATCACACCACGGTGAAACTCTGGCGCGTCGGTCCGCAAGCGGATCAGGATGAGCTGCTGGACCAGCGCAGTTTCAACACGGAAGTGTTCTGGTTGAAAAATCAGGCTCGTGCTTTCAGCCTGGGAAATTTCATGGTCTACGACGCCCTGCAGGCGCTGGCCCGCGCCAGGCAGGCCTTGGCGGCGCCTGAAATGCAGATCATGAGCGGGCCGCGCCGGCCTGATCCGGCGGAGTGGGACAGTGCGGCATATATCGCGCGTCAGGCCTGGTTAATATCGGATTTGATTGTGCGCCGCATCATGAAACGTAATGTCCGATGGCGGATCGGCATGTTTCCGTCATCGCGGCAACAGGCGGTGATATCCGAGGCGAAGGTGTTGCAACCGCCTAAGGGGCGTTTTTTCGCGGACCCCTTTGTATATACCCACGATAAGAAACCATATATTTTTTTCGAGGATTACGACTTCACTTCCCGCAAGGGGACAATTTCGGTCGCGACCTACTCCGACGGGGCTTTCCGGCTGCTTGGCACCGCCCTGAACCTGCCTTATCACCTGTCGTTTCCATATATATTCGAACACGAAGGCGTGACGTACATGGTGCCGGAAACGTGCGGAAACCGCAGTATTGAATTATGGAAGTGCACGGAGTTTCCGCTTAAATGGGAGCTTGATGTCACGCTGATGACCAATATATCCGCCGTGGATACTATTATTTTTAAACACGGAGAATACTGGTGGTTATTAACGAATATTGATCGAACAGACGGGCAAAGCCACTGTGACGAGCTTTTCGCATTTTTTTCGGATTCGCCGCGATCCACCGTCTGGACGCCGCACGCGTGCAACCCTATCGTGCGCAACCCGATGCGGGCCCGTAACGCCGGAATCGTTGTCTCGCCTAGCGGAGACGTGATCCGATGCGCTCAGTACCAGGGCTTCTGCCACTACGGCAAGGGCGTCTCGCTGAACCGGATCGAGGAGCTCTCGCCGACCACCTACGTCGAAACGGACGGCGAAATCCACTACGCGAGCTTTTTGAGGAAGCGTCATGCTTCAATGCACCATTGGCATCATCAAGGGGGTCATACGGTATTTGACTTCGCCTATATGGAGTAAATGACGCCTCCGGCACAAAAATAAAAATGTTACCTATATTTCGATTGCAAGATGCCTGCACGGGCGGGGTGTGTCCGTGGAAACATATAGATAGGCTTTTCATCCAAAACCGGACTTTCTTGCCGCGGCGGGGGTGTGCCCCGCTGCGGCTTTTTTTCGGGCGCTTCCTCCCCCTCATCCCCGTCCCCATTGCGCCTGCGCACGGTGAGGAAGGAGGGGGATCTCCTGGGAACAACATGGATTCTTGGTAGAAACCCTAGCGGTAATAAGGGGGAGACGGTCATCTCATCCCTATTTACGATAGTGATTAAGGCTAACGAATGATTTCTGTTTTTATCGGATTATATCGCCCTGAAACGTCTTGATTTTGGCAGTTTCGAACCATAAGATGGGTTCATGCCATCCGTTATGTTGGCTACCAAAGTTGCCCAGCCCAAACGCCCCGGTCCAGCTTCATTAGATATTCCGGGATGGTGCGGACCACCCACCGCAGGGTTGGAAAAAAAATAGTCTTCAGCACAGCGAAGATCCCTTCTAGGCCCGTCGAAAAACCGGGAGGACACCATGGCCAAGATGGTCCTGATTGAAGCTCATCCGCTATTGCGGTTGGGGTTGTGGCAGATACTTAGCAAGTTGGATGATGTGTGGGAAATCGAGGGGATGGGCCTGGCAGATTTGTCCAAGGCCGACGGCGCGCACGCTGGCGCCGATCTTCTGATCTACGGGTTGCCGGTAGATACCGACGAGGCATGGAGCGCATTGCACGAGATCCAGCGTGTGCTCACCCCGAAGCGGATTCTGCTTCTGACGGACGTGATGCCCTTGCCGATGCCGGTTCAAGGCCTGCCTGGCGCAAGCGTGTACGGTTGCCTGATGAAGACCGCTTCGGTCGAAATCCTGGAAGCCGCCATACGCCTGGTGATGGCAGGCGGGCAGTGCTTCCCCAGCGAGCAAGCATTGCAGGCGCCTGCGGCTACGGTTTGCGCCTTGCCTTCCCGCGATGCCGACGACGCATCCGGAAAGGGCACGATGCCGGTCAGCGCCGGGGCGCAGTTGCTTCAGATCACTCCACGTCAGTACGAAGTCCTGGTGTTGCTGGCCAGGGGCTATCCGATCAAGACGGTTAGCCGCATGCTCAATATTTCGGTCGCCACTGCCAAGACGCATGCGTGCACGCTTTACCAGCGTCTGCATGTCAAGAACAAGGGAGAGGCCGTGTACGCGGCGTTGCAGCGTGGCGCGACCTTGGAATGGCATGATCCCAATGGCAGGGATACGGACGCCGGGCAGATCTATGGGCGCAAGCTGGGGTAGTAGCCGGTTGCGCTGCCTGCCCGGCAGCCTGGAACGCACAGGTTCCGTTGCTGCCGGGTCCTCATAGCCATCCTGGCTAAGGCATAGATAGCAGGGCCCGGCGTGCCGCTCGGCACGCCTTTCCTCCACCAATCATCCACCTGACCGAGATTCAGCGGACGTAGCCGCTGATAGCATGGGTTGTGTCCGCAAGCATGGGTTGAGAGCGCGAATCACAACGCCTCGCGATCGCGATCCAATAGCGCGGACGAGATTCCCGTCATGCCGGCGCACCGCCAAAACCTGCCTTGGCAGCCTGATGCGCCGATGTGACGGGAACCGTGTATGGGCCATGCGTCACAAGGTTCCTCCCGGGATGACAACCGTACTGATCGAAGACTACGCTCTGCTTCGCGTCGCAATCCAGCATGTACTGGAACGTGTCCGGAACGCCGACGACATCCTGGCCATTTCGCCAGCCCATCTGCTCAACATGTCCAGTTCGATCAACCGTCCAGTGGAATTGCTGGTCGTCGGTTGCAGCGGTATGGCCGAGCAGGACATCGGGCTCATCTCCCAGGCGATGGCCTTCTTCATGCCCCGGCTGGTCCTGGTGCTTTACTCCGTGCTGGACCCTTCGGTCATGGGCGTGTGTGCGCGTACCGGCGTGGCGGGATACCTGCCCAAGGCCTCCAGCCCCGACGCGCTGGCCGCGGCCGTCAGCCTGGTGATGGCGGGTGGCGAGTGCTATCCCCAACCGGCTGGCCGGCCCCAGGCCGTCTCCCACGCGCCAGTGCAGGAGCTACGCGAACTGACGCAGCGGCAGGAAGAAATACTGCAGCTGCTGGTGCAGGGCAAGACGATGCGGGAGATCGGCCAGCAGGTCGGCATATCGGTGGCCACCGTGAAGAGCCACGCACGCACCCTGTACTGGAAGCTGAACGCGCGCAACCAGGCCGAGGCGGCCTATATCGCGGTGCAGATGGGATTGGTCAGAAGCGGCGGCGCGCTGGCGCAGGGGAAGGCGGACAGCAATGGATAGGGAGAGGGGCGGGGGCGATTGTTCCCGCCGCGATCACCTGATGGGATACCGTAGGATGGGTGGAGCGCGAGAGTTCTTAGGCAAGGGCGCTTGCGTTCAGCGCGCGCAACCCATCAAGCAGCGGCTGCGCTGTGGCTGGAGTTGCCAAGAAATCACCGCTGCTTGATGGGTTACGCGCGCTGGGCAGAAATTTTCTTGTCTAAGAACTCTCGCGCTCCACCCATCCTACAACTCTCGCGCTCCACCCATCCTAGGTATCACTCTCGCGTGTGCGGCTTTTCAGGGAGGCCGGCTTGGCCTTGGCGCCGACTACGGAGGCGAACTCGCGCTCGGCCGCGGCCAGCACCGCATCCACGTGCAGATGGGTCAGCGCGTACTGGCGCGCCGACGCGCCCAGGGTTTGGCGAGCGTGCGCATCGCCGCTTAGTGTACGTATGGCCTGGGCCATGGCGTCGGCATCTTCGGGTGGGGTGAGCAATCCGCAATGCGCGACGACGTTGGCCAGTTCCGTGCCGGCCGCGGCCCCGCAGACGACGGGGCGGCCGCTGGCCAGCATGCCGGTCAGCTTGGACGGCATGACGAGATCGGCCGCGCCGGCGCGTTGCGGTAACAGGTGGATGTCTGCCGTGTTCAGCAGCGCGCCCAGCCGGGCCGCCGGTTGCAGATCCAGGAACCGGACGCGCGGCAAGCCTACACAGCGCGCTTGCAACGGCGCGCGCTCCGGGCCCTGGCCGCAGAACACGAACCAGACCCGCGTGTCGTCGGCAAGCTGCCGGGCCACGTCGGCCAGCGTCTGCAGCCCCTGCTTTCCGCCCATGTTGCCGGAATACAGGGCAACGATTGCGTCTGCGGGAATGCCGAGCTCGGCGCGGTAGTCGCCGCCATCCGCGCGAGGCGTGATGGCGTTGACGTCGATCCAGTTGGGCAGCAGCACCGCACGCTCAGGCGCCACGCCCTTGGCCAGCGCCAGGTCCAGCATGCGGTGCGAGATCGTCGATACGCGGTCGAAGCGGCGCATCAACCAGCGTTCGGCGCGTTTGACCAGGGCGCGCAAGCCGGCGCCCTTGAGCAGGCCCAGCTCGAACGCCGCGTCGACTTCGTAATCCTGGATGTGCAGCCACGCGCGGGCGCCGCACAGGCGGGCGGTCAGCCAGGCGGCGGGCGCGCAGAACAAGGCGGGTTCCACCACAAGGATGAGGTCCGGCCGGCTGGCGGCCGCGCGCAGCAGTGACGGCAGGCTGGACACCGCGAAGCTGGCCAGGTGGATCAGGCGCTTGAGGCCACCGGGGCGGGCCGGCACCCACAGGGGCGCGCGGCGCACCGTGACCCCGGCACGCTCTTCCTTGCGGTAGCGGCCGGCGCGGTAGCCGTCGTGGACCTGCCATTGGGGGTAGTAGGGCGGGGCCGTCACGACACTGACCTCATGCCCGTGCGCAGCCATCCATTCAGCGAGTTCAGCGCTGTACTTGCCGATGCCGGTCAGTTCCGGCGCGTAGTTGATACCGTAGATCAGTATCTTCATGGCGGCGTCGGCATGCGGGGGCGGACAGGCCGGCACGGGTTGCCATGGCACACCATCGCGGGCGGCATGTTGCGGAACACCGAACTGCGCGCGCCCACCACGGCTTCGCGGCCGATCGTCACGCCCGGGCCGACGAACACGTCAGTCGCCACCCAGGCCCCGTCTTCGACGCGCACCGCGCGTTCGCGCAGGGGGAAATCGGGCTGGCCCGCATCATGGTCGGCCGCGCACAGGTAGCTGCGTTGCGACACCACGGCATGCGCGCCGATATGGATGGGGCCCAGGCTGTAGATCACGGCGTCATCGCCGATCCAGGCGTAATCGCCGATCTGGACCTTCCATGGATAGGTCACCGTGGCGGTCGGCCGGATCAGCACCTTGCGGCCGACCTGCGCGCCGAAGCAGCGCAACAACCAGCGGCGAAAACCGTACGCCACCTGCGGCGACCATCGGAACACCGTGCCTTGCACCATCCACCACAGCTGCACCGTCAACGCGGAGCGGCCGCGTTGGCCGGGGGCCAGCGCAAAGCGATCCAGTTGCTGAAGCGTGCTCATTTGGCGGCTCCCGCCACGGTGTCGGCCTGCGTGTCGCCGGCACGCGCCAGGCGCGCCTTCTGCAGTTCTTCGGTCTTGATGCGGATCTGCCAGTAATACATGGCGCGCGCCACCGCATAGTCGTAGCCCGCCTTGCCGTCCAGGAAGCCCAGGCGGAAGACGTAGGAATGCAGGAAAGAGATCGGCGCCTTGAACGGCATGGCCTGGAAAATGCGCTTGAGCAGCGCACGCGCGCCCACGTTGGCTTCGCGCGGGTCGTTCATCAGCCCCTTGGTGCGCAGATTGGCTTCCCAGTCCGAATAGCGGTTGTGCTTGTCGAAATAATGGAAAAGCGAATCGTGGTCGTTGTGCACCATGCGCTGGCGTAGCGCAAAGGTCTCGCCCTTGACCTGGGGTTGGTAGTGGCCTTCGACTTCCCACATGTGAGCCACGTCCAGATCGTCGTAGTCCAGGAACCGAGACTGGTCGCGCGCCAGCAGCGCCAGCTTGTAGACGCGGTGGCCGTGTTCCAGCTTCTTGCCGCAGAACACGTAATCGAACGGCACGAAGGCGCCGCCCGCGCCGGCTGCAAAGCGCGGCAATACCTCGCGGATCTCGGCGGCCAGCTCGGGGGTCATTTCCTCGTCGGCGTCCACATACAGCACAACCGGGTGCGAGAACGGCAGCTGTTCCAGGCACCACTGCTTTTTCTTGGGGTACTTGCCGTTCCACTGGAAGTTCGAGACGCGGGCGCCAAGCGCCGCGGCCATCGCGCAAGTGGCGTCGGTGCTGTCGGAGTCCACGACGAACACCTCGTCGAATTCCACCAGCGCTTTCAGGCACTTGGCGATATTGCGTTCCTCGTTCTTCGTCATGACCACTACGGAAACCGGTATTTTCTGCATGATGCTGTCCTGTTCAAGGCGTGCCGCGTTGCATCAGCGGCTGGAATAGCGCGATGACGTTGCGGCAGTGCCGCTCTAGGGAAAAGGCGTCGGCGCGCTCGGGGCCTTGGGCGGCCAGTTGTTCGCGGATGCTGCCGTCATAGGCCAGGCGGCGCACGGCGTCGGCCAGCGCCGCAGCGTCGCCGACCGGCACCAGCAGGCCGTAGCGGCCCGCATCCAGGATTTCCGCGGGACCATGGGGGCAGTCGGTCGAGATCACCGGCACGCCCAGGCACAGCGCTTCAACCAGCACGTTGCCGAAGCTCTCACGGATGGAGGTCAGCGCGAAAGCGCCCGCGCCCGCAATCACGGGGAAAGGGTTGTCGATGTGGCCCGCCAGCGTGACGGACGTGCGGGAAGGGCGTTCGTCGATGCGCTTTTGCAATGCGTCGTGTTCGGAACCCTCGCCCAGGATGGTGAATGCGATGCCGGGATCGTCCAGCAGGGCGGCGGCGTCGACCAGCGTGGCGTAATCCTTCACCGCTTCCAGCCGGCCCACGGCCACCACCTGATACGGGGTATCGCTGCCGCCTTCCGGACGCTGAGCGCCTTGCTTGCGCACATTGTCCAGCGGCACGCCGTTGTAGATGGTGTGAACCTTGCCGCGCAATGGCGGAAACATGCTGACCAGGTCTTCCTTCACGCCGCGCGACACGCCCACCACGGCGTCATGGCGGCGGTAGGTCTGGCTGACCAGCCAACACTTCAGGCGCCGCATCCGCGACGCGCCGTAATGGATGGCCGGGCTGCTGTGTTCGAACGCGACGGTGCGGAAGGTGTTGCCCAGGAGCTTTCTGGCCAGCACCACCAGCATGTTGCACAGCAGGCCGTGCGAGCACACGATCGCCGGCTTGTCCCGCCGGATCTGGGCCACCAGGCGCATGAAGGCCAGCGGCAGCATCAGCCTGAGCTTGGTGGGCGACTCGATGACCGGAAGCGCCCGGGTGACCTGCGGATTGCCTACCGGGTATTCGCGGTTGCGGGAACGCAGCAGGAACAGCGCGGAATCGACGCCCTGTTCCGGCAAGGCGTCCACGATGAAGGCGACGCATCTTCCGACGCCGCCGTGCAAGTCGGGCGCGACAAACAGGACATCAGGCATGGGGAATCACTCGCGGTAGCGCCCGGCGCGCGGCGTCCGGGCGGTGGCTGGGGGTGAGCGTCGTGCCAGGCGTGTCCGCCTGCGGCACGGGCATGATCTGCGCATTGCGCATCAGCGACAGGCAATAGCACAGCAGGAAGCCGGTGAACGCGGTCTTGGGCGCGTAGGCCAGGCCGCCCGACAGCGAGTCGATGAAGATGTAGATGGGGGCGGTGGCCAGCAGGTACCGCCGGTGCATCTCCAGCCCGGGATGGTTGTACCGCTTGAGTAGCGTCAGCAGCAGGATCAGCAGTGGCGGCAGCATGATCATGATGGTGCCCACCACGCCGAACTTCATCAGGTAGAACGCCCAGGAGTTGTGCGCGAAGGTGCTGAGCTCGAAGCCGTTCTCGCCCATCACCCAGCTGCGAAAGCCCGCGCCCTTACCGAACACGGGGCTTTCGGCGAAAAAGTCCATCTGCCCCTGCATTTCCTGAATGCGGGCGCCGTAGCTGGAGTCCTCGTCCAGCTTTTCCACGCTGAAGATGCGGTTGGTCAGCACGTCCAGATAGCCAATGCTGGCGAATACCAGCACGCCCGCGACGGCGGCAGGCGCGAAGATCAGCACGGCGCGCCGGCGGATCTCGGGGCCCGATCCCAGCAGCACGGCGATCAGCACCGATACCGCCAACTGCAAGTATTGGCTGCGGTTCAAAGAGAACACCAGCGCCAGCAGCATGTACACCGTCAAGGCATAGGCCTTTGGCCCGGACACGTTCAGCGTGCGGCGGAAGTACAGCAGCGAGACGACGCCGAAGGGAATGGCCCAAACGCCCAGCCGCACGTTACGTAGTGGGTTGGCCACGCTGAAGCCCTGGAGTTGCTCCAGCAGCATCAGCGTGGCGACAGCCAGGCAGGCCGCCACGATGTACTTCTGCAGCACGGCGTAGGCGGCGGGGCTGTCGATGTCCTTGTAGCAAAGGAACGGCGTGCACAGGAAATAGAACACGATGCGCAAGTCGCGCGCTACGTCGCCCGTCTCGATGCCGGGATGGTGCATCGACACCAGCAGCAGATAGATCACCGACATCGCCTGCAGGCCAAGCAGCGCGCCAAGCAGGCCGCGCGGCAAGGCGTAGGCGCTGGGCTCGGCCAGCCGCAGCGCCTTGACGGCCAGCATGGCGACGAACAGCACGTCGAACGGCGACAGCTTGAAGCTGCCCACGCCCAGGATGAAACGGTCGTCGTTCAGGGCCAGGGCGGTGAACGCGAACAGCCCCAGCAAGTGCAGGGTGGATAGGCGGCGGTGCGGGCTCATGGGGGTGTCCTGGTGGGTGCTCTAGTGGGCGGCCCAGTCGTCGCGTCCGAAGATCTTGGTCGTCAGCTTTTCGAACAGGTAGGACAGGTCCCCTTGGCGCGCATGCGCTGCGACCTTCGAGGCGCGGCAGGACAGTTCGAACAGCCGGCCCAGCCCCGGCTCGGTGCGCCGGATGCGGGTCACGATCTGTTCGCGCTCTTCCAGCAGCACGTCCTGCATCAGCGCGGTCTTGGTTTCGTCATGCGCGGTGTAGACCCCCAGCGCGTCCGGCACGATCAGGTTCTTGCCTTCGCGTAACAGTCGGCTCCACAGCTCCAGGTCCATGCAGTAGCGCATGCTCTCCTGCAGCAGCCCGTACTTGCGCAGCAGGTCGCGGCGGAAGATGGCCGACTGGTTGGGAATGGACGCCTTCACCACGGTCAGCGTGCCGCGGTTGACGGGCGTGTAGTGAATCTTGCGGAAAATCTGGTTATTGGCGTCGGCCACGAACAGGTTGCCGCTGACGATGGGCGCCCGGCCCCGCGCGGCAGCCGCGCCCAGCTTGCGAAGCGCACCGGGGAAGTACAGGTCATCGGAGTTCTGCCAGCCGACGTAGTCGCCGGTGGCGCGCTCGAACCCCTTGTTGATGGCGTGCGACTGGCCGCGGTCCGGGGTGCTTTCCCAGTAGGTCAGGTAGCGTTCGTACTTGCGGATGATGTCCACGCTGCCGTCGGTCGACCCGCCATCGATGATGATGTACTCCAGTCGCGGATAGCCCTGGTTCAGCACGGAAAGAATGGTGCGTTCCAGGAACTTGGCCTGGTTGAACGAGGGAGTCACGATGGTCACCTTGGGCAACAGGCCCCCGGCGATCGGCGCGGGCGGACGAAGCTCGCGGACGAAGTCGATGAGCTGACGTGAGTACTCGTTATGACGCTTGCGCATGTAAGACCTCAACATGTTGGGGTTATCGGGTGGCCGCTGGCAATGCGCCCGGGAAGTCGGGGCGGGATTGACGGATGGCGAGAGCGACGCCAGCCAGCGTGATTGCCGCGTAGGCCATGCGGCCCCAAGCCGCGGCGTGCTCGCCCGCCGCGTGTACCAATCCCGCCATGACGCACAACATCGCCAATCCGCCCAACCCGTTCAGGATGGCGACCGCGCGGGAATTCCCCAGGCCGAGCAGCGAGAAGTGCGCCGCGGCATTCAGGGACAGCAGCCCCGATGCCACGATCAGCAGCCGGAAGGTGGCAAGGTGGCCGGTGGCCACGTTGTCACCCAGCAGCAGGTTCAACAGCGGATGGCTGACCGCCAGCACGGCAAGGGTGGCGCTGGTCGACAGCACCAGGTTCCACAGCATCATGCGGCGGATCTCGTGTTCGGCGGCGCCGGCGTACGGCGGAGATACCGACAGGCGGCTGACGCGCGGCATGGCCTTCTGGAAGATCGCCACCGCTGCGGTATGGATGATCTGGCCGACTTGCACGCCGACCGTATAGATCGCCAGCGCGGCCGGGCCCATCAGGCTGCCCACCAGCACGCGGTCCACGGACCCGAACGCCAGCGCGCTCAGGCTGTTCAGCCAGGACCAGCGCGAAAACTTGAATGCGTCCATCATCGCGGCGCGGTCGCGTACCGGACGCACCAGCACCCGTCCGTAGGCGCGCGAGAACACGCGCATCTTCACGGTGCCGGCGATCAGTAGCCCGAAGGCCTGCGCCACGCCCGTCCAGGTGGGCGACGCGGTCAGCCAGGCCGTGGCGCAAGCCAGCGCCATCGTGCCCGAACGGCTGAAGACTTCGCACAGCGCAGTAGCGCGGAAATCCTCGCGCCCTTTCAGGCAACCCGAAAACAGCTGGTCATATTGCTGAGTCAGGTAGATGGCCAGCGCCGGCATGGCCAGCAGCGTCACCGCCACGCCGCCGAACGTTGCGGCGGGCCACCCCAGGCCCACGACCGCCCACAGCAGCACCGCGGCCAGCGTGACCACCCCCAGCGCGCAACCGATCAGCGACATGCTGACGCCCGCCGCGCGGTAGGCGCCGCCCGGTTCGTGCAGCCGTTCGGACACCAGCTTGGTCGCGGTCACGGCCGCACCCAGGTTGGCGGCGTTACCGAAGCCGGCCAGCGCGATGATCATCGAATACTGGCCGAAGCCCACCGTGCCCAGTTGACGGAACAGGATGGGCAGGGCCACCAGCGCCGCGACGGGGCCGATGCCGTATTCCACCAGCCCCCAGAAAGAGGCGTTGCCGGCGATGTGTTTCCTGACGAATCCAAGCATCGGATAGCCTGTGGTTCATGCTGGCGCGGCCGTCAGGCCACGGGCAGCGCCTGTTGGGGTTGTTCGGCGCGTTCACGCAGGAAGTGGCCGTATGCCAGCGTGATGCCGTCCACGAGCGATACGTCGGGCCGCCAGCCCAGCGCCTGCACGCGCGACGAGTCCATGAGCTTGCGCGGCGTGCCGTCGGGCTTGGTGGTGTCGTAGACGATGCGGCCGTGGTAACCCACCACCCGCGCCACCAGCGCCGCCAGGTCTGCGATGGATATGTCCTTGCCCGCGCCGATGTTGTAGATGCCTTCGGCGTGGGGGTGCTCCATCAGCGTGACGCAGGCCTGGGCCAGGTCGTCCACGTACAGGAATTCGCGCAGCGGCGTGCCCGTGCCCCAGATCGTCACGCTTTCCTGGTTCGATTCGCGCCCTTCATGAAATTTGCGGATCAGCGCCGGCAGCACATGGCTGCTGTGCAGGTCATAGTTGTCATGCGGGCCGTACAGGTTGGTCGGCATGGCGCAGATGAAGCGCGCGCCGTATTCGCGCTGGTAGGCCTCGCATAACTTCAAGCCTGCGATCTTGGCGATGGCGTACGGCTCGTTGGTGGATTCCAACGGGCCGGTCAGCAAAGCGTCCTCGCGCAGCGGCTGCGGAGCCTCGCGGGGGTAGATGCATGACGAACCCAGAAACAGCAACTTGCGCACGCCGGCCGCGTAGGCGGCGCGGATCACGTTGCACTGGATCATCAGGTTCTTGTACAGAAAATCGACCGGATGATTCTGGTTGGCCAGGATGCCGCCCACCTTGGCCGCCGCCAGGTACACCACGTCGACGGGGGTCGTCGAAAAGAAGCGGTGCACCTGGTTTTGGTTTTCCAGGTCCAGTTCGGCGCGGGTGCGGGTCAGCACATGGGGGTAGCCGCGCCGCTGTAGTTCGCGGGTGATCGCGGCGCCAACCATGCCGCGATGGCCGGCGACAAACACGCGTTGGTCCAGGTTCGTCATGGCGAACTACTCCTTGTAGGCGTAGATTTCGTAGCCGTTCTGCTCGACCAGCGCGTCGCGGCGCGCATCCTTCAGGTCGCTCTCCACCATTTCCTTGACCAGCTGTGCGAACGTGGTGCGCGGCGACCAGCCGAGCTTTTCCCGCGCCTTGGTGGGGTCGCCCAGCAGCGTCTCCACTTCGGTCGGACGGAAGTAGCGCGGATCGACGCGCACGATCACCTGCCCGGGCTTGATGTCATGGACGGGCGAGAACAGCACGGTGGCCGTCTCCTCCAGCCCTTCGCCCTCCCACGCCAGCAGGATGCCCAGCTCGCGCGCCGCCGTATTGATGAATTCGCGCACGCTGTATTGCATGCCGGTGGCGATGACGTAGTCCTCGGGCGTCTCTTGCTGCAGCATCAGCCACTGCATTTCGACGTAGTCCCGCGCATGGCCCCAGTCGCGCAGGGCCGACAAGTTGCCCAGGTACAGGCATTCCTGCAGGCCCAGGACGATGCGCGCCAGGCCGCGAGTGATCTTGCGGGTGACGAACGTCTCGCCGCGCTTGGGCGATTCGTGGTTGAACAGGATGCCGTTGCAGGCGTACATCCCATAGGCTTCGCGGTAGTTCACGCTGATCCAATAGGCGTACAGCTTGGCGGCGGCGTAGGGGCTGCGCGGATAGAAGGGGGTGGTTTCCTTCTGCGGCGTTTCCTGCACCAGGCCATACAGCTCAGAGGTGGAGGCCTGGTAGAAGCGCGCCTTTTCCTCCAGCTTCAGGATGCGGATGGCTTCCAGCAGGCGCAAGGTGCCCAGGCCGTCGGCGTTGGCGGTGTATTCAGGCTCTTCGAACGACACCCCCACGTGGCTTTGTGCCGCCAGGTTGTAGATCTCGTCCGGCTGAACGGATTGCACGATGCGGATCAGGCTGCACGAATCGGTCATGTCGCCGTGATGCAGCACGAAATTGCGCGGCTGGTCGTGGGGATCCTGGTACAGGTGGTCGATGCGCGCGGTGTTGAACAGCGAAGCGCGCCGCTTGATGCCGTGGACCTCATAGCCCTTGGCCAGCAGGAACTCCGCCAGGTAGGCCCCGTCTTGGCCGGTAACGCCGGTAATCAGTGCCCGTTTTGGCATGGTTGTATCCTTAAGACTTAGTGACTGCACGAAAGGAGCCGAAGGCTGCGGAACCGATGTGCAATGAGATTACTGTTGCACCAGCCGCCAAGATATCGGCCAAAAGGTCTAAGAGTTCAGCCTGTCGGTAGGGAAAAAAGGACTGGATTGATTCGTCCAGCGCACCTAAAGCGGTGATCGCCAGCATGGCCACCAGGGCCGGGCGCCGGTTGACCGACAGGTAGATCAACCCGGTCAGGAAGGCGTAAGCCACAAGGTGCAGACGCTTGTCGCCGAAGGCATCCGACATGTCCGCCGCCAACCCGGGCAGGTTGCCCACCGTCACCAGCACGGCGAAGAACAGGCCGGCCAACGGCAGGCAGATCCGAGCCAACCCCGGCCGCCAGAAGGGTTCTTTCACCGGGTTTTCAGACACGGCCGTAGAGGTCCTGGAAGCGCACGATGTCGTCCTCGCCCAGATAGGCACCCGACTGCACCTCGATGATCTCCAGCGGGATCTTCCCGGGGTTTTCCAGGCTGTGGGTCTCGCCCAGCGGGATGTAGGTCGACTGGTTCTCGGTCAGCAGGTACTGCTTGTCGCCGTTGTAGATGCGCGCCGTGCCCGACACCACGATCCAGTGTTCGGCCCGGTGATGGTGCATCTGGGACGACAGGCGGGCGCCCGGCTTCACCGTGATGCGCTTGACCTGGTAGCGCGGCCCGTGGCCCACCGAGTCGTAGGACCCCCAGGGGCGCTGCACCTCGCGGTGGTGGTTCAGTTCCGACCGGTGCTGGGTCTTGAAGATCTCCACCAGGCGCTTGACGTCCTGCGACCGGGATTTATGGGCCACCAGCACGGCGTCGGCCGTTTCGATCACCACGATGTCGTCCAGGCCCACCGAAGCGACCAACCGGCTGGTGGAGTGGATCAGGCAGTTGCGGGAATCCTCGACCATGACGTCGCCCGTGGTGGAGTTGCCCTCCACCGTCTTCTGGGCGATGCCCCAGACCGCGTCCCAGGCACCTACGTCGCTCCATGAGGCCGCCAGCGGGATGACGACGGCGCTGTCCGTGCGTTCCATGATGGCGTAGTCCATCGAATCGCTGGGGCAAGCCTCGAACGACGGCCCGTCCAGATGGAACAGCCCGCTTTCCCCATGGCCGGTAGCCACAGCGGCCTGCACCTGTTCGAGCATCTTCGGCGCCAAGCGGGCCATTTCAGACAGGAAGACCGACGCCTGGAAAGCGAACATGCCGCTGTTCCAGTAGTAGCCGCCGTCGTCGATGAAGCGCTGCGCCACCTCGGGCGACGGCTTTTCAACGAAACGGCGAACGCGGCGAGCCGGCGCCATGACGCCGGGTTCTTCCGCCTGGATATAGCCGTAGCCGCTGAGCGGCGCGGTCGGGGTGATGCCGAAGGTCACCAGCGCACCCTGGCGCGCGGCCTCGTAGGCGGCGGCGAAGGCCGCGCTGAGCACCTCGCCGTCCTCCAGCACGTGGTCCGACGGCATGATCAGCATGATGGGGTCTTCACCGTCCCGCATGGCCCGCAACGTGGCCGCGGCGATCGCCGGGGCGGTGTTGCGCGCGAAGGGCTCCAGGATTACCTCGGCGTCCTTGATGCCCAGTTCCAGGGTCTGTTCGGCGGCGATGTACTGGTGGGCATCGTTGCACACCAGCATCGGTTTGGCCTGGGCGCCGGCAGAGCCCAGGCGCAGCAGCGTGTTCTGCAACAGGCTGCGGGCATCGGTCAAACGGATGAACTGCTTGGGCAGCAGTTCGCGCGACAACGGCCACAGGCGCGAACCGGAACCGCCGCAAAGGATGACAGCCCGGTAGGGGGGAGGGGGATTCGTCATGGCGCTCACTCCTTGAAGTAGGCCTGGGTGTACGGATGCACGCCGGGGTCGGCGGCGATCTCTTCCGCAGGCAGCCAGCGGTAGCTCTGGTGCTGCGCCTGCGGAAGACAAGCGGTGTCCAACGACAACTCGGCCTCGTAGGCGAGGACGACGTAATGGGTGGAGCGTCCGGCTTCACCCGCGAAATTGGTGCCATAGAAGTGTTCGTACACGCCGCGAGGCGTCCAGGCCTCGGCTGCGATGGCCAGGCCCAGCTCGTCATTGGCGATGCGGCGCAGCGCGTTGCGCAGGGATTCGTTCTTGCGGATCCGGCCGCCGGGCACGAACCAGGCTCCGCGGGCCGGCGGATTGGTCCGCAGGCCCGTCAGATAGCGGCCATTGACGTCGCGCAGCAGCAGGTCGATGGACACCAGCGGCAGCATCTCGACCGCCTGGCGGAAGTCGGCCTGGGCCAGCATGCCGCCACGACTGATGTCCGCACGGGCGCTGTGGCCCGGCCATCCCAAAGGCTTAGTAGACATTGCGGCCCGTCCATCCCGACACGGCCGTGCGGGCGATGATCAGCAGGTCCATCCGGAACGTCCAGTGCTGGATGTAGTAGATGTCGTGCTCGACGCGGTCGCTCATCTTGCGCAGCGTGTCCGTCTGCCCCCGGAACCCGTTGACCTGGGCCCAGCCCGTAATGCCCGGCTTGACCCGGTGGCGCATCATGTAGCGCTGCACCAGGTCCTTGTACATTTCGTTGTGCTCCAGCGCGTGTGGGCGGGGCCCGACGACGGACATGTCGCCCATCAGCACGTTCAGGAACTGCGGCAGCTCATCCAGGCTGGTGCGCCGCAGGAAGCCGCCGATGCGGGTAATGCGGGAATCGTTGCGGGTCGCCTGCGTGACCGTGCCATGCTCCTGATGCACGGTCATGGTGCGGAACTTGTAGACGTGGAACACCTTGCCGTCCACGCCCAGCCGCGGCTGGGTAAAGAAAACGGGGCCACGGGACGTCAGCTTCACCATCAGGGCGATTGAGATCATCAGGGGCGACAGGCCGATCAGCGCGCAAAAGGCGAAGCTGCGGTCGAAGACCTCTTTGGCCCAGCCTCGCACGCCGGCGGCAGGCAGGCTGTTGAGCTGGATGGCGGGCAAGCCCAGGAATTCGCCGATGCGGTGGCCCAGCAGCTGGATCGACATCACATCGGGGATCCACCGGATATCCACCAGGTCGTTGCGCAGGTGGTAAAGCACTTCACGCAATTCCTGGCCCGCCTCCATCGGAAGGACGATCCAGATCTCTCGCACGTTGTTTTCATGGACGAAGGCGTGCAGGTTATCCAGGTCCTGCAGGCGGCGCACTTGCGGCGGCAGGCTTTCATGCGGTTCGGCATAGATGCCGGCCACGGTGTAGCCTGCGCCCCGGTACCGTTCGACGCGGCGCCACAGGTCGTGGCCCAGCGCGCCGAAGCCCACCAGCAAGACGTTCTTCTTGTTCAGGCCGCGGTCACGCGCCGCGCCCAGCGCCGCATAGACGGCGATACGCACGCCTGCCAGCGTCAAGGCCGACATGCCGAACCAGGTAGCCGCCCACATGCGGGATATCGCGGCGGTCTGGTGCATGAGAAAACTGACAAGAATGCCCAGCGCGAACACGGTGGCCCAGGCCATCAGGCTGCGCACCACCAGATCCGTCAGCAGGCGTCCTCGCCACGATACGTACAGGCGGAACGCGGGAAAGATGGCGATGACGCCCAGGCCGCACAAGTAGACGAGGAACAGATGGATCTGCGGCGGGTCCGCTAGAGCATCGTCTGAGAATTTCAAACCGGTGGCAGTCAGGCCGCAGGTGATCACGATCGCGGCATCGAGCAAGCGGTACAGATAACTGGCTCCGCTGAATCTTGCCGACGTGTCCGAGTTGGACGGGTCCATCGCGCACTCCTGTTCGTGGGGAGTCTCTTGCGGCGAAAAAAACGATGCACTGCCGCAAAACATGTGGCTACCGACGAAATCTTATTGAGTGCTAGGCGTACCCGAAACCTCCAAACGATGTAGGAGAAGGCTTAGGGCATCCGTCGAATGTGCGGGGCTTCGAAAAGAGAGTGGAATGTCGCAACCCGTTACGCATCGGGCTCCATTCCAAGCAACGAAGTCATTCACAGTGGATTTGCCATGACGACATTTTTCGGAACGTTGAGCCGAGCCATCGCCGCTATCGCGCTCGTGTCCTCGCTAGGCGCTTGCGCCCTGTCTCCCGGTATGACCTTTAATGCCGCCCACCTCGTAGATCCGCTGGATCCGAACTCCGTGGCCCCGATCAAGGAAATCACGCCGTCGCTGGTCGTGGACGACTTGCGCGCCCGCCAGGCACTGATCGACAACGATGGCGTGAACCGCCTGGTCGGCAGTGTCGAGCCCTACCGCATCGGCCCCGGAGACATCCTCTCCATCGTGGTCTGGGATCACCCCGAGCTCGTCCTTCCGACGCAAACCTACGCCATCGGGACAGGGGTGACCGAACTAGTCATGGGAGATACCGCCTCGGGCATTCCGGGCTATACGGTGTCATCCACTGGATACATCCAATTTCCCTATACGGGATTGCTGAAAGTGGCGGGGTTGACGGAACTTCAGGCGCGCAATCTCATAGTCAATAGTTCCGGCAAGTACATCCAGGATCCGCAGATCACGGTACGCGTGCTTGGCTATCGCAGCAAGCGCGTCTACGTCGAAGGCGAGGTCAAGTTGCCGGGCACGGTTGCCATCAATGACATCCCGATGACTCTGCTCGAAGCGGTCAACCGCGCGGGAGGTTTGTTGCCCACCGCCGACCGCAGCGCCGTCTATGTGATTCGTGATGGCCGCCGTACCCGCGTGAACTTGCCCGCGCTGATCGAACGTGGCCAGGACTTGAATCAGGTCATGCTGAAGTCAGGCGACATCGTGCGTGTGACGCCGCGTGACGACAGCAAGGTGTTCGTGATGGGCGAAGTGTTCCTGCCCACCACGGTGGTGATGCGCGACGGACGCATGTCGTTGACCGAGGCGCTGGGCATGGCGGGAGGACCGAACCAGCTCTCGGCTGACGCGTCGCAGATTTTCGTAGTGCGCAGTACTGAGCAAGCGACGCCGCTGGTGTTCCATCTGAACTCCAAGTCGCCGCAGGCTCTGGCGGTAGGAGCGAAGTTCGAGTTGGAACCCAAAGACGTCGTGTTCGTGGATACGGCAGCGCTGGTGCGGTGGAACCGCTTCATCAGCAACCTGTTCCCGAGCGCACAAACGGTACAGACCGTGAAATCGATCAACTAGTCCGCCTTTCGGGGTCGCCAGACCCTAAACCACGCCTTTGGGGGCGCCGCGACCGCGGCGGCGCCCACGTCTGGAGAGCTGCATGTCGTTGCCCATCGAATCATTCGAGCCGAACGTCCCGGCTCGCCAGCAGGAAACCCCGTTGTCGTCCCACGTGGATGCGATCGTCTCGAACCGGTGGATGATCATTGCCATCACCTTGCTCGCCTTTCTCGGCGCCTTGGCATACGTGATGGTCACGCCATCGGTCTATTCGGCCGACATCATCGTGCAGGTTGAAGAGGAAATGCCCAATGGCCAGGCGCGCAGCCTGCTCGGCGACGTCTCCGCCATGTTCGACACCAAGGCCGAGACGTCCGGCGAAATGGAAGTGCTGCGTTCGCGCATGGTGGTGGGGCCGGCTGTCGACAAGTTCCTGCTCTACATCCACGCGAAGCCGCGCTATTTCCCCGTGGTGGGCGAATGGCTGGCGCAGCGCTATGAAGCGCTGCCGTATCCGTCCAGCCTGCCGCGCGGCGGGTATGCATGGGGCGGGGAGTCCATCGCAATCTCGCAACTGGACGTGCCCAATGAATGGCTGGGCAAGCCCTTTCGCGTGACCACGCTGGGCGAAGGCCGCTACACGCTGACCGACAAGTTCACCGGCGCCACGTTCAACGGCACCGTCGGCAAGCCGGAACACTTCCTCTTGCCCGGCGGCGGCGCGATGGACGTGCACATCGATGCGCTGGCCGGCCGCCCTGGCACCGAGTTCACGGTGTCGCGCAGTTCGCGTCTGGCAGCGATCGAAGACGTGCAATCGCACCTGGGCATCTTCGAGCGCGGCCGCGCTTCGGGCGTGATCGGCGTCACGCTGGAAGGCAATGATCCGGCGTTGACCACGGCGGTGCTGAACCAGATCGGCCAGGAATACGTGCAGCAGAACGTCAACCGCAAGTCGGCCCAGGCCGAGAAGTCGTTGACGTTCCTGGAGCAGCAGCTGCCTATCCTGAAGGGCGAACTGGACGCCGCCGAAACCAAGTACAACGCGCTGCGCAACAAGCGCGGCACGATCGACTTGAGCGAAGAAGCCAAGCTCATCCTGGCGCAATCGGTGGACGCGCAGACCAAGGTGATGGAGCTGCGTTCCAAGCGGCAGGAACTGATCACGCGCTTTGCGCCGACCCATCCCAGCATCGTGGCCATCGACCGGCAGATCACGTCGCTCTCTGGCGATGTCAGCCGCATCGGCAACAACATCAAGCAGCTGCCGGACCTGGAGCAGGACGTAGTGCGCCTGGTGCGCGACGTGCGCGTCAATACCGAGCTCTACACGGGCCTCTTGAACAACGCGCAGCAGTTGCGACTGATCCGCGCCGGCAAGGTGGGCAACGTGCGCATCCTGGATGCGGCCGTGCAACCCGACCGCCCCGTGCGCCCCAAGGCCGCGATCATCATCGGCGTGGCGACGGCCATCGGCCTGATCTTCGGCATGCTGTGCGCCTTCGTGCGCAACGCGCTGTTCGGCGGCCTGTCGGAACCCGAAGACGTCGAACGCTACACGGGCCTGCCGGTGTTGGCCGCCATCCCGTACAGCGACATGCAGGACAAGTTGTGGCGCCGTAGCCGCCGCAAGAACGCGACCGTGCCCGCGCTGCTTGCGCAAAGCCAGGGCAATGCGCCGCCCATTGAAAGCCTGCGTTCGTTCCGCAATGTGCTGCAGGCGTCGCTGCGCCAGTCCGCCAACAACATGGTCATGTTCACCGGCCCGGTGGCGGGCGTGGGCAAGTCGTTCCTGTCGGCCAACTTCGCCTTCATCCAGGGCGGCGTGGGCAAGCGCGTGCTGCTGATCGATGCCGACTTCCGCAAGGGCCAGCTGAACCGCTATTTCGGCGTGCCGAAAGAAGACGGCCTGTTCGAAGTGTTGTCGGGCACGATCCCGCTGACGCGCGTCAGGAAGCACAGTGTGTCCGAAGGCGTGGACTTCATCGCCACAGGCGCGGTGACCTTCGATCCGTCAGAACTGCTGGCCTCGCCGGTGTTCGGTGCCACTTTGCGTGAACTGGCGTCGCAGTACGACATGGTGATTCTGGATACGGCCCCGGTGCTGTCATCGCCCGACGCGGCGGTGGTGGGCACGCATGCGGCCGCGGTCATGGTGGTGGTGCGCTCCGGCATGAACACCGTGGGCGAGATCCGCGAAACGGCCAAGCGGCTGATCCAGGCCGGCGCGCCCGTGGACGGCGTGTTGTTCAACGGGCTCAAGCTCATGCCGGAGCGCTTCGGCTTCCGGTCCAAGTATGGGAGTTATCGGTATTCCCGTGCGGCGTATTACGGCGATTTCAAACAGAACGGCCCCAAATAACGCCACCCGGAGAAACTGGCATGCACGGAACTTTTGGCTGGGATACCCCGCAAATTCTGGATGCGGTTTTCAAGGCTTATGACATACGCGGCACCGTGCCGGACGAGATCGATGCGCGCTTTGCCCACAGCCTGGGTATGGCGGCAGGCACCCAGGCAAGGGAGCAGGGGGCGCGCTCGATCGTGGTGGGCCGCGACGGCCGGATCAGCAGCGTGGAGCTGGCGGCCGCGCTGCAGGCAGGGCTGCGTTCGGCGGGCATGCACGTCATCGATATCGGCATGGCCACCACGCCGATGGTGTATTTCGCTACGCGCCTGATGGACACCGGCGCCGGCATCGCCGTCACGGGCAGCCACAATCCGCCAGCGCACAACGGCTTCAAGATCGTGCTGGAAGGCGCGTCGCTGTACGGCGAAGGCATCACGGCCTTGCGCGACGCCATGCGCCTGCCCATCGAATCGGCCGCCGTGGCAGGCGGACGTACCCAGATGCAGATCCAGCCCTGCTACGCGGCCCGCCTGCTGGGCGACATCCGCATGGCGCGCCCGATGAAGATCGCCATCGATTGCGGCAGCGGCGTGGCGGGCGCGGTGGCGCCGGCCCTGTTTCGCGCGCTGGGTTGCGAAGTGACCGAACTGTTCTGCGAAGTGGACGGCTCGTTTCCTGGCCATCACCCCGACCCGGCAGATCCGCAGAACTTGCAAGACCTGATCTATTGCCTGCGCTATTCCGACTGCGAAGTGGGCCTGGCCTTTGATGGTGACGGCGATCGGCTGGGGGTGGTGACGAAATCGGGACAGATCATCTGGCCTGACCGGCAACTGATCCTCTTCGCGCGCGACGTGCTCGAGCGCAACCCGGGTGCAGAGATCATCTACGACGTCAAATGCAGCCGCCACGTGGCGCGCGCCATCGTCGAGGCGGGGGGGCGCGCCACCATGTGGAAGACCGGCCATTCGCTGATCAAGGCCAAGATGCGCGAGACGGGAGCGCTACTTGCTGGAGAGATGAGCGGCCACATGTTTTTCAAAGAGCGCTGGTACGGCTTTGACGATGGCATTTACGCCGCTGCCCGGCTGCTGGAGATCCTCTCGGCGGCGCCGGACCCGTCAGGCTTGCTGGAAAGCCTGCCGCAATCCTGCGCGACCCCTGAAATCAAGCTGGACACCGCCGAAGGCGAACAGTTCGAACTGGTGGAGGCATTGCGCGCGCAGGGGGAGTTCCCCGGCGCCATCTCCGTCAACGATCTGGATGGCGTCCGGGTGGACTATGCCGACGGCTTCGGCCTGGCGCGTCCGTCCAACACCACGCCGACGGTGGTTTTGCGTTTTGAAGGAGACACCGTGGCCGCATTGGCCCGTATCGAGGAGGACTTCCGCAACGCGTTCCGGCGCATTGCGCCTCACGTTCGTTTACCGTTCTAAGGAGCATCACGCGATGGGTAAGGCCAACTATGCGATTGAGGCGTTAAGGGCCAATTCCGGCCTGGCGCAAAGCCCCGAGTGGCAGGCCTTTGCGCAGGCCGCGCAGAGCGCCGGATTGGATGCCGGTACGTTGAAAGTAATTGAAGCGGCGGGATTGTGCGTGGACTTGACCATGCAGCGGCAGTCTCCCGCCCTGGAGGCGGCGGCGCTGAACCTGCTGCAGGCGCGTGGGCTGGCGGATGCGCGCCACGCGTTGTTCGCAGGCGACCCCGTCAACTGGACCGAAGGCAAGCCGGCCTGGCATACCGCGTTGCGCGCCGGGCGTACCCGCGAGCAGCCTGACGGCCTGGATGCGGATTCCGTCTGCGAGTATTCGCGCATGACCGATTTCGTCCGCAAGGTAGACCAGACGGCTGATTTTTCCTCCGTGCTGCATATCGGCATCGGCGGCAGCGACTGGGGCCCCCGCTTGGCCATCCAGGCCTTCGGCGGCCCGGGGCAGCGTCGCCAGATCCGCTTTGTGTCCAATATCGACGGCCATGCTTTCCATGACGCCGTGGCCGGCCTGGACCCGCGCCGCTGCCTGGTGGTGGTGTCGTCCAAATCCTTCACCACGTCCGAGACCCTGCACAACGCGCGGGCCGCCATCGCCTGGCTCAAGCAGGGCGGCGTCACCGACGTGTCCGAGCATCTGGCGGCGGTCACGGCGAACGCGCCTGCCGCGCGCGCCCTGGGCGTGCCGGCCAACCAGGTTTTCAAGATGTGCGACTGGGTGGGCGGACGCTATTCCGTATGGTCGGTCGCCGGCCTGTCAATCGCATTGACGGTGGGCGCCGACGTACTGATCGGCATGCGGGCGGGCGCCGAAGCGATGGACGAGCACTTCCAGCAGGCGCCGTTCGCCTCGAACGCGCCGATCCAGCTGGCGCTGGCCGGCCTGGTGAACTGCAGCGTGCTGGGTCACAACTCCCTGAACATCGCCGCCTATAGCGCGCGCTTGCTGCACCTGGTGACGTACCTGCAGCAGTTGGAAATGGAGTCGCTGGGCAAGCGGGTCGCCGGCGACGGCACGGCCGTTGGCGTGCCGACGGCGCCGATCATCTGGGGCATGCCGGGTACCGATGGGCAGCACACGTTCTTCCAGTGGCTGCATCAGAGCGAAGACGGCGCACCCGTCGACTTCATCGCCAGCCTGCAAGGCCATACCGACAGCCCCGACGCACACCGCATGCTGCTGGCCAATTGCCTGGCCCAGCGGCAGGCGCTGCTGCGCGGCAAGTGCCTGGAACAGGCGCTGCTGGACGTGGCCCATATCGACGACCAGGAACGCGCGCTCAGCCTGGCGCAGCACATGGTGCATCCGGGCGGACGGCCGTCGACCCTGATCGTCCTGCGCCAACTGGACCCGCGGGGCCTGGGCGCGCTGCTGGCCTTGTACGAGCACAAAGTGTTCGTGCAGAGCGTGGTCTGGGGCATCAATCCCTTTGACCAATGGGGCGTGGAACTGGGCAAACGCCTGGCCACCGGCATCGAACGCGAACTGGCAGTGCCGGTCTCGGCCGGGGTGGTGGACTGGGGCCATGACGCCTCCACGTCGTATTGGATCGACCGCTATCGCGGCCATGCCCAGGCACCGCGGTCGCGGCACGCGTGGGTGCCGGGCGTGGCGGCGCACCTTTGACGGGGGCCGGCATGGCGGACCTGCATGTGCTGGTGACGGGCGGGGCGGGCTACATCGGCACGCACACGCTGGTCGCGATGCTGGCGGCGGGCCAGCGGCCGCTGGTGCTGGACAACTTCAGCAACGGCAGCCGCGAGGCCGTGCGCCGGGTCGAGCGCCTGTGTGGCGCCCCAATTCCGCTGATCGAGGGCGACATCCGTACCCCCGGTCTCGTGGAATCGGTGCTGGCCGACGCCGCGGGCCGGGGCGAGCCCGTGCAGGCGGTGCTGCACCTGGCCGGCTGCAAGGCCGTCGGGGAATCGGTGGCCGATCCACTCAAGTATTACGACAACAACGTCGCGGGGTCGCTGGCTTTGCTGCAAGCGATGCGCGAGATGGGCGTGGCGCGGCTGGTGTTCAGTTCGTCGGCCACGGTCTATGGCGAACCGCAATACCTGCCGTTCACCGAAGCGCACCCGCTGGCACCGACCAACCCGTACGGCCGCACCAAGCTGATGGTCGAGGAAATGCTGCGCGATGTCTGCACGGCGTCTCCTGCTTTCAGTGCGGTCACGCTGCGCTACTTCAACCCCATTGGCGCACACCCCAGCGGGCTGATCGGTGAAAGCCCGCGTGATCTGCCCAATAACCTGTTTCCCTTCATCACCCAGGTGGCGGTGGGCCGGCAGCCGTTCCTGCGCGTGTTCGGAGACGATTACGACACCGCCGACGGCACGGGCGTGCGCGACTATCTGCACGTCATGGACCTGGCGCAAGGCCATGTGCAGGCCTTGTCGTATTCCGAGGATCACCCCGGTTTCGTGGCGGTGAACCTGGGCACTGGGCAGGGCACCAGTGTGCTGGAGCTGGTGCATGCCTTTGAACGGGTCAATGGCTGCCGCATTCCGGTGCGCACGCAGGGGCGGCGTCCTGGGGACATCGAGCGGATGTGGGCGGACCCCGCCCTGGCGGCCGCTTTGTTGGGCTGGCGCAGCACGCACGATGTGGCCGCCATGTGCGCCGACGGGTGGCGCTGGCAGCAAGGCAATCCGCAAGGCTACGACGCGCCCGGCGAGTTGCCGCCGGGGCACGGGGAGCCCGCCGCTACCCAGGCCGCCGCATAACCCCAATGGCGTGTCGGAGGGGTTACGGAAAAAGGGCGGTAGCGGTTACAGTTGACGGGATTATTGCGTAGCAACATGGCCCGGCGGCTTGGCCGCCCGGGCCATGCACCGTCAGTGAGGCACTTCCATGTTTGAATTCCATCCGTATGCCGGGCAGAACGGCGCCTTGCCGGAGCAGTGGCAATGAGCGGCCCCTCCTACCTGCCGCCGGCCCACTGGAACCTGGACAGCATCGTGTCCGGCCTGCGCGACGCGCGCGTCGCCTGGCGCGGCCCGCGCGGCCGCTTGCGCGAAGACTCGGGCTTGCGCGAGTTCCCGTCGCAGGAAAGCCTGCGCCAGATCGTCAAGGACCTCTGTGGCGCCTTGTTCCCGATGCGTCTGGGTCCGATCGACCTGCGCGAGGAAGTCGAAGACTTCTACGTCGGGCACACCATCGGCGCGGCGCTGGACGCGCTGCTGCACCAAGTCTGTCTTGAACTGCAATACGTCGGCCGCCATGAACACGTGGACCCCGCTGAAACCCAGCGGCGTGCCATCGAGATCGTGCGCCAGTTCGGCGCCGAGCTGCCGCGGGTGCGCGCTGCGCTCGACCTGGACGTGACCGCGGCCTACCAGGGCGACCCGGCGGCGCACAGCGTTGACGAAGTGCTGCTGTGCTATCCCGGCGTGGCGGCGATGATCCATCACCGCCTGGCCAACGTCCTGTACCGCCTGAACGTGCCGATGCTGGCCCGCATCGTGGCCGAGATCGCCCATGCTGACACCGGCATCGACATCCACCCCGGCGCCACCATCGGCCGCAGTTTCTTCATCGATCACGGCACGGGCGTGGTCATCGGCGAAACCGCCATCATCGGCGACCGCGTGCGGCTCTACCAGATGGTGACGCTGGGCGCCAAGCGCTTCCCGCCCGGTGAAAACGGCGAGCTGAAGAAAGGCCTGCCGCGTCACCCGTTGATCGAAGACGATGTCGTGATCTACGCTGGCGCCACGATTCTGGGCCGCGTCACGATCGGCAAGGGCTCGACCATTGGCGGCAACGTCTGGCTGACGCGCAGTGTGGCCCCGGGCAGCAACGTCACGCAGGCCAGCCTGGTCAGCGACATGCCGGATTGCGGCCTGGGCGGCTGAACCGCCTTTATCGATGCGCGCAGCGCCGCGTGCGCGGGCGGCCAGGACAGAGGAGTCAGGATGGATACACGAGTCTCGGATCTGGCCGCGCTGCGCGGCTTCGTCGACCGCCACCCGCGGCTGTTTGTACTGACGGGGGCGGGCGTCAGCACCGACTCCGGCATCCCCGACTACCGCGATACCGAAGGCGAATGGAAGCGCAAGCCGCCCATGACGCTGCAGACCTTTATGGGCGACGACCTGGCGCGCGCCCGCTATTGGGCCCGCAGCATGGTCGGCTGGCGCCGCTTCGGCAGCGTCAAGCCCAATGATTCGCACCGCGCGCTAGCGCGGCTGGAGTCGCGCGGCCACGTCACGGTGCTGGTCACGCAAAACGTCGATGGCCTGCACGAAGCGGCGGGCAGCCGCGAAGTCGTGGACCTGCATGGCCGGCTGGACGAGGTGCGTTGCATGAATTGCGACTGGCGCGGCGGCCGCCAGCCCTGGCAAGAGGCACTTCTGCAGGGCAACCCCGAATGGACGTCACTGGACGCCACGGATGCGCCCGACGGTGACGCCGACCTCGAGGGCGAGGATTTCTCGCGCTTCAGCGTGCCGCCTTGTCCGCGCTGTGGCGGCATCGTCAAGCCGGACGTGGTCTTCTTCGGTGAAACCGTGCCCCGCGATCGCGTGGACCGGGCCAATGCCGGCCTGATGAGCGCCGATGCGGTGCTGGTCGTCGGCTCGTCGCTGATGGTGTATTCAGGCTATCGTTTCGTGACCGCGGCGTCCCGCAACGGCATGCCGATCGCCGCCATCAACCTGGGCCGCACGCGGGCCGATCCGCTGCTGACCCTGAAGGTGGAACAGCCCTGTGCGGTGGCGTTGGATGCCTTATAGGCACGCTTTTTGCCGGCCGGTTTTTGACCGGTCTAAGCAAGTGCTTGCCCCGTAAGGGATTTTTCGCTCTGTTACAGACCTTTCCATAGGGTTGTCCACAGGAACTGTGGATAATTCCTAGGGATAACCCCCATTTTTTTACGTCTCGAGGGGCTCGAGTCCGTCGCCCAGCAACGCCTTGCGGGCGGCGTGCCAACTGCCGGCATCCGGCGCATACAGCAGCCCGCCCGTGCGGTGCGTGGGCTTGTAGGGCGACCCATCAAAGCGCGCGGCATACCCGCCGGCTTCCCGGTGCAGCAGCCAGCCTGCCGCATGGTCCCAGGCCGTCAGCTGGTTGTACAGCGCGACATGGCAATGGCCGGCGGCCAGCATCCGGTATTCATGGGCGGCGCAGCGCAGCGATGCGGTGCTGCCCAGGCGCGACAGGTTGCTATTGACGGTGGTGCGCAACGGTTCGGGCAGCGCACCCGTGGCGATCAGGCCATCCATGTCTTCGGGCGGCGCCGGGCTGGCGACTGCCAGCGGGGCCTGCCGGCCGTTCTCGTATTCCATCCAGGCGCCTTCGCCGCGCACGGCCAGCGCGCTGTCGCGGTTGACGGGGTCGTAGATGACGCCCGCGATGACGTCGCCGCGATGGCAGGCCGCGATCATCATGCCGAACAGGGGCAAGCCAGCCACATAGTTGCGGGTGCCGTCGATGGGGTCGATCAAAAAGGCCAGGTCGGCGTCGACCAGCATGTTCAGCAGGGCGGGATTGCGCGCGGAGGCCTCTTCGCCGATCAGCACGGCGCCGGGGTGCAGCTTGGCCAGGCGGGCGGCGATCAGGCGTTCAGCCGCCTCGTCCGCGTCGGTCACTAGGTCCCGCGGCGAACTCTTGCCCCGCACCGAGCCTTCCGGCAGGTTGCGATAGCGCGGCATGACCTCCGCCAGGGCGGTTTCGGCCAGCACGACGGCAAGCTTGCGGGTGTCCTCGCGGGTAAAAGTTCTGCTCATACTGACTCATCCAGGGAACGCGCAAATCTATCACGCCTGAGCGGCATTTGATCGTGTTTTGCAAGTCACTGGAATGAAAGGACTTTTTCCGGCTATGCAGGAGTTATCTGCCGGGTTGTCCACAGTTGGTGGGGATAAGCGGGCCGAAACCCGCTTATTCTTTGGGCAGCAAACACGCGTAGCGTGCGCGGCGTGGGGGCCGCACCGCCGCCGGGCCGCCCCAAGGCGGTGCCACCCCCTCGGGGGGCAGCAAGCACGCGTAGCGTGCGCGGCGTGGGGGCCTTTTCTCTTAGCCCAGGTCGACGCACAAGTACTTGATCTCGAGGTATTCCTCGATACCGTACTTGGAGCCTTCGCGGCCCAGGCCGGATTGCTTCACACCGCCGAACGGGCCGACTTCGTTGGAGATCAAGCCGGTGTTGATGCCGACGATGCCGTACTCCAGCGATTCCGACACGCGCCAGATGCGGGCGTAGTCGCGGGTGAAGAAGTAGGCGGCCAGGCCGAAGATGGTGTCATTCGCCATGCCGATGACTTCTTCTTCCGTTTCGAAGCGGAACAGCGGGGCCACCGGGCCGAAGGTTTCTTCGGTCGCGAAACGCATCGACTGGGTCACGTCGCGCACCACGGTCGGCTCGAAGAACGTGCCGCCCAGCGCATGCGGCTTGCCGCCAGCGATGACCTTGGCGCCGTGCGAGGTTGCGTCGGCGAGGTGTTCCTGCACCTTTTCCACGGCGCTGGCATCGATCAGCGGACCTTGCGTCACGCCGTCGGCGAAGCCGTCGCCCACCTTCATGGCATTGACCTTGGCCACCAGGCGCTTGGCGATCTCTTCATACACGCCGGCCTGCACGTAAATGCGGTTGGCGCACACGCAGGTCTGGCCGGCGTTGCGGTACTTCGAGGCCAGGATGCCGTCCACGGCGCGGTCCAGGTCGGCGTCGTCGAACACGATGAAGGGCGCGTTGCCGCCCAGTTCCAGCGACAGCTTCTTGATGGTCGGCGCGCATTGCTCCATCAGCGTGCGGCCGACTTCCGTCGATCCGGTGAAGCTCAGCTTGCGCACCACCTCGCTCTCGCACAGGGCCGCGCCGATATCGCGCGAGCTGCCGGTGATGACGTGGAACACGCCGGCCGGCACGCCGGCTTCTTCGGCCAGCACGGCCAGCGCCAGCGCGGTCAGCGGGGTCTGCTGGGCGGGCTTGACGACCATGGTGCAGCCAGCGGCAAGCGCCGGGCCGACCTTGCGGGTGATCATGGCGGCCGGGAAGTTCCACGGCGTGATGGCGGCGGTGACGCCGATGGGCTGCTTCAATGCCAGCAAGCGCTGGCCGGCCTTCGGGCTTTGCAGCACGTCGCCGTCGATGCGCTTGGCTTCTTCGGCGAACCATTCCAGGAACGAAGCGGCGTAGGCGATTTCGCCGGCGGCTTCGGTCACGGGCTTGCCCTGTTCGGACGTCATGATGGCGGCCAGGTCTTGCTGGTTCTGCATCATCAACTGCGCCCACTTCAGCAGGATCGCGGCGCGTTCCTTGCCCGTCTTGGCGCTCCAGGCCGGCAGCGCGGCTTGGGCGCTGGCGATGGCCTGTTCGGTTTCCTTGCGGCCCAGCTTGGGCACGGACACGATGGTCTTGCCGGTGGAGGGATTGTCCACCGGGATCGATGCGCCGTTGCCGGCGCCTACCCACTTGCCGTCGATGTAGCAGGCGTCGCGCAGCAGTTCAGGGCGCGACAGGGGATGGGTCAAAGCGGTCATTATCGGAGTCTCCTTGAATGAAATGCAGCAGGGCCAGGAAACGGCTGCGGGCGTGGCGGTAAACCGCAACACGCCCGCAATTGCCATGCCTGCCCAACCGAAGATCGGGTGTTCAGGCCCTGGGCATCAGGCGGCCAGCGCCTCGGACAGGATAACCAGCGCGCGGTCGAATTGCGCGTCGGGGATGGTCAGCGGGTACAGGAAGCGCAGCACGTTGCCGTACACGCCGCAGCTCAGCAGGATCAGGCCTTGCTCCAGCGCGCGGGCTTGCACGCGCTTGACGGCTTCGGCGTCCGGCTTGCCGTTGGCGTCGTTCAGTTCCAGCGCCACCATCGAGCCCAGACCGCGCACGTCGGCGATACCCGCCACCTTGCCACGCAGGCCTTCCAGATGGGCGCGCAGCTTGTCGCCCAGCACGGTTGCGCGTTCGCACAGCTTTTCTTCGGCGATCACGTCCAGCACGGCATGTGCGGCGGCGACTGCCAGGGGGTTGCCGGCGTACGTGCCGCCCAGGCCGCCCGCGGCCGGGCCGTCCATGACGTCGGCGCGGCCAACCACGCCCGAGATCGGGAAGCCGCCGCCCAGGCTCTTGGCCATCGTGATGATGTCTGCCTGCACCGAGTGGTGTTCCATCGCGAACAGCTTGCCGGTGCGGCCGAAGCCCGTTTGCACTTCGTCGGCGATCAGCAGGATGCCGTGCTCGTCGCAAAGCTTGCGCAGGGCGGTCATCAGTTCAGGCGGGGTGATGTTGAAGCCGCCTTCGCCTTGCACCGGTTCGATGATGATCGCAGCCACGCGCTTGGGATCGATGTCGCACTTGAACAGCAGGTCCAGCGCCTTGAGCGAATCCGCCACGGTGATGGACTGGGTGCCGTTGGGGAACGGCACGTGGTAGATGTCACCCGGCATCGGGCCGAACGACAGCTTGTAGGGGGCGACCTTGCCGGTCAGCGCCATGCCCAGCATGGTGCGGCCGTGGAACGAACCCGAAAAGGCGATGACGCCCGAACGGCCGGTGGCCGAGCGTGCGATCTTGATGGCGTTTTCAACGGCTTCGACGCCGGTCGTGAAGAACGCGGTCTTCTTCAGGCCGTCGATGGGGGCCAGGCGGTTGATGCGCTCGGCCAGCGAGATGTAGCCTTCGTACGGCACGATCTGATAGGCCGTGTGCGTGAAGTTGTCCAGCTGGGCGGACACGGCGGCCTTGACCTTGGGGTGCAGGTGGCCGGTGTTCAGCACGGCGATGCCGCCCGCGAAATCAATGTATTCCTTGCCGTTGGCGTCCCACAGCGTGGCGTTTTCGGCGCGCACCGCGTAGAAGTCGCACATGACGCCGACGCCACGCGGGGTGGCCAAGGAACGGCGGGTATTCAGGTCCTGATTCTTCATCTCTGCCTCGGGGAACGTGGTGGGCGGGAAAAACCTTATTTAATGCTACGATGGCCCCATTTGTGGGAACCACTTTAATAAAACAGGTAGAACCAATTGCGGTCCATTGTAGGTGACTTGCTGCTGCTGCGTTTGGCCGATGGGGCGAACGAGCCGATGAACAAGCGGCTGTACCGCGGCATCCGCGAAGCGATCCTGGACGGCGCCATCGCCGCGGACTCGCGCCTGCCGGCTTCGCGCGACCTGGCTGCCGAACTCGGCATCGCCCGCAATACCGTGGTCCACGTCTACAGCCAGCTGCTGGCCGAAGGCTATACGCGCAGCCGCCAGGGCAACGGCACCTTCGTCAACGCCTCGGTGCCGGATTCCTACCTGGCCAGCGGCCGCCGGCTGCGCCAGCCGCCGAAGTCGCAGCCGGGCCCGGCCTTGTCGCCGCGCGGCGCGGCCATCGTGGATGGCGTGTCGGCCTCGCCCTACCAATGGGGCGCCTTCATGCCCGGGGTGCCCGACCTGACCGAGTTCCCGCACAAGAAATTCGGCCGCATCTTCAGTTCGCTATGGCGCAACCCGTCGCCCGATCTGCTGACCTATGCCTACGGCGGCGGCCTGCCGGCACTGCGCGAGGCGCTGGCCCAGCATCTGGCGCTGACGCGCTCCATCGATTGCGACCCCGAACAGATCATCATCACCGAAGGGTCGCACCAGGCCATCGACCTGACGACTCGCATCCTGGGCGAAGCCGGCGAGACCGCCTGGGTCGAAGACCCGGGCTATTGGGGTGCCCGCACCATCCTGCAGGCCAATGGCCTGCATACCGTGCACCTGCCGGTCGATGAAGAAGGCATGCGCCTGCCGGACGCCGTGGGCACGCCGCCGCGCTTCATCTTCGTCACGCCCTCGCACCAGTATCCGCTGGGTCCGGTCATGTCGCTGACCCGGCGCCGCCAATTGCTTGCCGTGGCGCGGCAATGTGGCAGCTGGATCATCGAAGACGATTACGACAGCGAATTCCGCTTCTCAGGCCGGCCCATCGCATCGTTGCTGGGCCTGGAGCCGGATGCGCCCGTCATCTATATGGGCACCTTCAGCAAGACTCTGTACCCGGGCCTTCGCGTCGGGTATCTGGTATTGCCCAAGCCGCTGACCGCGGCGTTTCAGGCGGCGCATGCAGAGCTTTACCGCGAGGGGCATCTGATGACGCACGCAGCGCTGGCGACGTTCATCGCCGAAGGCCATTACGCGGCCCATATCCGCCGGATGCGCATGCTGTATGGTCGGCGCCGCGCGATGCTGGTCAACCTGATCGAACGCCGGCTGGGTCCGGACTGGCTGCACCGCGACGCCAGCATGGCGGGCCTGCACCTGGTGCTGACCCTGCCGCCGGATATGGATGATTTGCGCGTGGTTGACGTGGCGCGCAGCAAAGGCGTGCTGACGCGCGCGCTGTCGCGGTACTACGTGAATGCGGAAGGGCGGCGGCCGGGCCTGCTGCTGGGCTACGCCTGTGTGCCCGAGCACGACATCGCGCGCAAGTTCGAAGTGCTGTTGGAAAGCCTGGCGGAAGTCGCCCGCAAGCCGGCGGCGGCCTGACCGGCGGGGTCGATACCGCGGCCTTAGAACGGCAGCAGCGCCGACGCGAACGCGGCGGCGTTGCGCATGCCCTGGTCTTCGAAATTGGTGTTGAACACGGCATGCGCCTGGGCGCTTTGCGTCGCCAGCCGCGAAAAGCGCTCTGCCAATTCGGCCAGTTCCTGTTCCGTGTATTCATATTGGAAGCGTCCCGACGAGGCCGTGCCGGATACGTTCCAGGCCGCGGCATTGCGGCCGTGCAGGCGCAGCAGCGTCAGTTCGGGATGGCTGCTTTCCCAAACGGCGGGCACCGTGTTGTCAAAGCCCTGGGGGGCGTCGACCACGGTATGCACCACGCCCAGGTCGCGTTCGAACGCGAGCGTGTCCGCCGTGGCCGCCGGCGTTTCGAACCAGCTACGGTGCCGGAATTCCACCGAGATCAGGTGTTCTTCCATACGCCGTGCGCAATCGGCCACGTGCGCCCGGCCGCGCGCATCGCGCCGGATCCAGGGCGGAAACTGGAAATGCACCGCGCCCAGCTTGCCCGGCATCCGCAGCGGCTCCAGCGCCATCTGGTAACGGCGCCAGAGTTCGTCGCGCAGGTCTTCGGGCATCTGGCCGTGATAGATGACGGGGTCCGGCCAGTCGGCCAACTCGCGGCCAATGTCTGCGGGCAATGCGGCAAGCGGCGTCTGGTGGCCGGTGAACAGCCGGAACGCCTTGATGTTGAAGACGAAATCATCCGGCGTGCGTTGCGCCCATAGATAGGCATTTTCCGCGGAGGGCAGGGCGTAATAGCTGGAATCGACCTCTGCCATGGCAAAGCGCGACGCGTAGAACCGCAGCCGGGCCTCGGCGCTGCGGACGCCGGGCGGGTAGAAGCGACCGCAGGCCAGTAAGGTGGGATCGGTCCAGGAGGCGGTGCCGGTCAGGATGCGCATGGGAAAGGGCGGGGGGCGTGAGGGGGTGGCCACGCTGCTATGATAGCTGGATATATAGCCAGTCATTTGGCCCGTGGCCGCGCATCGTGCGCGCGGCGCCGCGGCGCGCCAAGCGGCCCCCTACGCGTCATGCCCGAACAGAATCCCGCCCCTTCAAACAGCCGCCCCGACCCCCTGGCCGACCTGAACCCCGCCCAGCGCGAAGCCGCCGAATTCGGCGTCAATGGCGCGCATGGCGCGTCGGGCGATGGAGGCCCCCTGCTGGTCATCGCCGGGGCGGGTTCGGGCAAGACCAATACGCTGGCCCACCGGGTGGCGCACCTGATCCTGAATGGCGCGGACCCGCAGCGCATGCTGCTGCTGACTTTTTCGCGCCGCGCCGCCCAGGAAATGGACCGCCGCGTGGGATCCGTGCTGCAGCGGGTCATGAACCTGCGCGGCTCGCAGCAGGCGCCGTCCTTGCCTTGGGCGGGCACCTTCCACGCTATCGGCGCGCGGCTCTTGCGCGACTGCGCGCTGCGCATCGGTTTGTCTGAAGCCTTCACCATCCATGACCGCGGCGATGCCGAAGACCTGATGGGCATGGTCCGGCACGAGCAAGGCCTGTCGTCCACCAAGTCGCGCTTTCCGTTGAAGGGCACCTGCCTGGCCATCTACTCGCGCGTGGTCAACAGCCAGACGCCGGTGGCTGACGTGCTGAAGACGTCCTTTCCCTGGTGCGCCCAGTGGGAAGACGAACTGAAGAACCTGTTCCGTGGCTATGTCGCCGCCAAACAGGATCAGCAGGTGCTGGATTACGACGACCTGCTGCTGTATTGGGCCGAGATGATGTCCGACCCCGGTATCGCCGCTGATGTCGGCGCGCGCTTCGACCATGTGCTGGTGGACGAATACCAGGACACCAATCGGCTGCAGTCGGCCATCCTGCTGGCGATGAAGCCGGACGGCCGCGGCCTGACGGTGGTGGGCGACGACGCCCAGTCCATCTATTCCTTCCGCGCCGCCACGGTGCGCAACATCCTGGACTTTCCCAATCAGTTTCCCGAGCCGGCGCGCGTCATCACGCTGGACCGTAATTACCGTTCAACCCAGCCCATCCTGAACGCGTCCAACGCCGTGATCGGGCTGGCGACGGAACGTTTCGCCAAAGACCTCTGGACCGACCGCGCCTCGTCGCAATTGCCCGAGCTGGTGACGGTCAGCGACGAAGCCGGACAGGCGCGGTGGGTGGCCGACCAGGTGCTGGCCCAGCGCGAGGGCGGCGCCACGCTGAAGTCGCAGGCGGCGCTGTTCCGCACGGCCAGCCACAGCGCCGCGCTGGAACTGGAACTGACCCGCCGCAATATCCCCTTCGTGAAGTTCGGCGGCCTGCGCTTCCTGGAAGCCGCGCATGTGAAAGACCTGTTGTCGCTCTTGCGTTGGGCCGAAAATCCGCGTGGCCGCATGGCGGGCTTCCGGGTGGCGCAACTGATGCCGGGCATTGGTCCGGCCACGGCGGGCAAGTTGATGGACGCCATGTCCGCGTCCGCCGAACCGTTGCGCGCGCTGCGCGAATTCAAGCCGGGGGCAGCGGCGCAGGAAGAGTGGGGGGCGTTTGCCGACACCTATGCGGCGCTGTGCGATCCCGGCCTGCGTTGGCCGGCTGATGTGGACCTGGCCCTGCGCTGGTATGCCGGCCAGCTGGAACGCCTGTATGACGATGCGCGCGTGCGAAAGACCGACCTGGACCAGTTGGTGCGGCTGGCGGCAGGCTACCCGTCGCGGGAACGGTTCCTGACCGAACTGACGCTGGATCCGCCCGACGCCACCAGCGACGAATCCGGCGCCCCGTCGCGCGACGAAGACTACATGATCCTGTCCACCATCCACTCCGCCAAGGGCCAGGAATGGAAGGCCGTCTATGTGCTGAACGTGGTCGACGGCTGCATCCCGTCCGACATGAGCACGGGCACCGCCGAAGAGATCGAGGAAGAGCGCCGCCTGCTGTACGTGGCCATGACCCGGGCCAAAGAGCGCTTGCAGCTGATCGTGCCGCAACGCTTCTACGTGCACCAGCAGACGGGCATGGGCGACCGCCACGTCTATGGTTCGCGCACGCGCTACATCACCAATGCCATGCTGCCGCTGTTCGACCATCTGCCCAAGCCGCCCGCGCTGCCTGATCTGCCTGGCGGCCAGCCCAAGGAACCGCAGGCGCCCAGCATCGACGTGACCAAACGGGTCCGCAGCCTGTTTTCCTAGGGCCTGTGCGCGGCGCCTTCGAACGTTGACAGCCCGAGCCTGGGCTATCATCGGCCGATAACCATAAGTTGTCCGGTAGGGATCGCATTGCCTGAGGTAGTCCATGTCCGCTGAAGAGAATTTCGCCGACGCCCACAAGGGCGAGGTCGTCGCGTCGATAGCCTATGTGAACGGGCGCCGCGACCGGGAAGTGCCCATCGACGAGGTGGGGCAGCACATTAGCCAGTACAACGGCCAGCCGCAGGGGCAGCCGCCCGGCATGTTGTGGATCGGTTTGCGCAATCCCACGCCGGAATTGCTGGCCCGGGTCACCGGAGAACTCGGCGCCTGCGGCAAGAACCAGGAAGAAATGCTGGAACCGCACCGGCGCCCGAAGATCATCGACTACGGCAATATGGTCCTCATCGTGACCATCACCGTCGAGGTCGAGGCTGAACGCCCGATCTTCGGCGAGACCCAACTGCTTATCGGCGACGGCTTCCTGGTGACCGTGCGCCGCGGCGCAACGGCCGCCCATAGTCCCTTGCGCGAACGGTTGGAGGCGTCGCCCGACCTGCTCAAGCGCGGCAGCGACTACGTGGCGTCCGAGGTGCTGGACTGGCTGGTCGACCGCTATGTGGCCGCCGCCGGCAAGATCGAGAGCGTGGTGGAAGGCGCCGAGCAGAAACTGCTGATCCGCGGCGCCAAGGATTCCGATATTCGCAGACTGTACCGCCAGCGCCGCGATTTGCTGCGCATCCACACCGTGGTGTCGCCGATGACCGAGATCTGCCGCCGCCTGGCGCGGGTCGAGATGTCGGCGGTGGACGAACACGCGCGCCCCTATTTCGGCGAAGTCGCCGACCGCGTGCTGCGCGTGGACGAATTGTTCAACGCCTTGCGGGAGTCGCTGGCCTTCGCGTTTGAAGCCAGCTTGATGATCGGCCAGGCCGCGCAGAACGACACCACCCGCAAGCTCGCGTCCTGGGCCGCTATTCTTGCCGTGCCCACGGCGATCGCCGGCATCTACGGCATGAACTTCGAATTCATGCCCGAACTGAAGTCGCCCTGGGGCTATCCCATCACGCTGGGCGTCATCGTGTCGGTCTGTTCCATCCTGTATTGGCGTTTCCGCAAATCGGGCTGGCTGTAGGACCGGACGCAGTCCTTTTCTGCACGCCGGGCGGTTGGCGGCACGCGGCGTGTGGCAAACTTCCAGCGTTTCTAACCTGGAGCCCGGCCGGTGCGTGGCAAACCTTCCTTTCGCGGCGGCAGCAAGCTGACCGCCCTGATCGTCGCCGTGATCCTTGCGGCTGCAGGCGCCATCGTCAATTGGCTGCAGCCCTCGGGGCGTGATGCGCCCCGTCCGCCGGCCACGGGCACATCGACGGCACCTGGTCAGACCCAGACCCAGACCCAATCCCGCTCCGGCCCTGCGCCGGCGGGCGGCGTGCCCCAGGGCAGTTACACGCTGACCGGCACCATCGTCAACGTGGCCGACGGCGATACCGTGACGCTGCGCGCACCGGACGGCCAGCGGCGCATCCGCATGGACAGCATCGATGCGCCGGAGGAAGGCCACGGCGCCGACCAGCCCGGGCAACCGTATGCCGAGGCCTCGCGCAAGAACCTGGCCAGCCTGGTGGCAGGCAAGACCCTGACCGCCCAGTGCTACGAGAAAGACCAGTACGGCCGCGACGTGTGCGCGCTGATCCTTGAAGACGGCCGCTCGGCCAACCGTCTGCAGGTAGAGGCCGGCTACGCCTGGGCCTATACCGCCAGAAAGGGCGACTACCTGCGCGACAAGGCCATGCCCGACCTGCAACGCCAGGCCAAGGATGCCGGTCGTGGCCTGTGGGTGCAGCAGGGCGCCATGCAGCCCTGGAAATGGCGCTACGACTGCTGGCGTCAACGCCAGTGCGGCTGAGCGTGACGGCGTCGGACTGCCTGGCATGGCCGCTAGGGGGATGCCTGGGTACTGGCTCCGTCCCGCGTTTGCTATTCTCTGTCGCAACGATTTGAAGGGAAGGTTTCCATGCGTGCATTCAAGCGGCTCTGGGCGACGGCCACGCTGCTGTTGCTGGCAGTGGCGGGCTGCTCGCAAGAAAGCCCGATCAACAGCCCGTATCCGTCCGGGGCGGAAAGCCAGAACACGTTCTACTCCGCGTTCACGCAGCGTTCGCCGAAGTACCTGGACCCGGCCAGCTCTTATTCCGTGGACGAAACGCCTTATACCTACAACATCTATGAGACGTTGTACGGCTATCACTACCTGAAGCGGCCCTACGAGCTGGTGCCGCGCTCGGCAGAGGCCATTGCTCCGCCGCTCTATCTGGATGCGCAGGGCAAACCGTTGCCTGCCGACGCACCCGGCGAACAGATCGCCGAAAGCGTCTACGACATCAAGATCCGCCCTGGCGTGCGCTTCCAGCCGCATCCGGCCTTTGCCCGCAAGACCGACGGCAGCTACGACTACTTCCCGCTGGCCGCGGGCGAACTGGACGACAAGTTCTATATTCCTGACTTTCCGCGCACCGGCACGCGCGAACTCACCGCGGACGATTATGTCTACGCGTTCCGGCGCCTGGCCAGCCCGCGCGTGGTGTCGCCCATCTATTCAGTGATGGCCGACCATGTTCAAGGCATGAAGGAATACGGCGACCGCCTGCGCCAACGCGATCGCGACATGCGGCGCGACTTGCCCGGCGGCAGCACGCCGCCTTGGCTGGACCTGCGCGAAGCCGACGGTTTTACCGGCGTCCAGGCGCTGGACCCGCATACGTTGCGCATCCGGGTCACCGGCAAATATCCCCAATTCAAGTACTGGCTCGCCATGACGTTCACGGCGCCCATCCCCTGGGAGGCCGACCGTTTCTACAACCAGCCCGGGATGGCCTCGCACGACCTGTCGCTGAACACCTGGCCGGTGGGGACTGGCCCCTACATGCTGGCCGAATCGTTGCCGAACCGCCGCCACGTGCTGGTGCGCAACCCCAATTTCCACGGTGAACCGTACCCTTGCGACGGCGAACCTGGCGACAAGGCGGCCGGCCTGCTGGCGGATTGCGGCAAGCCCACGCCTTTCATCGACCGCGCGGTGTTCAGCCTGGAAAAGGAAGCGATCCCTCTGATCGGCAAATTCATGCAGGGCTATTACGACGCGCCGCAGATCGAACGCGGCGAGTACGGCGTCGCCATGCTGGTCGCCGCCGGCGACAGCCAGGACAAGGCACGCCAGTACCGCGAGCGTGGCATCCGCCTGCCCACCACGGTCGAGACCGCCAACTGGTACATGGGGTTCAACTGGCTGGACCCTGTCGTGGGCAAGGGGGACACGCCCGAGCAGGCAGAAAAGAACCGCAAGCTGCGCCAGGCCATCAGCATCGTGTTCGATTGGGAAGAATATGTGGCCGTGTTCGAGAACAGCCAGGCCTCCGTGGCGCAGGGGCCGGTGCCGCCGGGTGTGCTGGGTTATCGCGAACTGCCTGAAGGCTTGAACCCCGTCGTGTACGACCTGGTGGACGGCAAGCCCGAGCGCAAGTCCGTCGACGTGGCCCGCCGCCTGCTGGCCGAAGCGGGCTATCCCGATGGCCGCAATGCCAAGACGGGGGCGCCGCTGGTGCTGTACTACGACGCCATGCAGGGGGGCGGGTCGAATCCGCAGTTCGACTGGATGCGCCGTCAGATGAACAAGATTGGCGTGCAGCTGGACTTGCGGTCCACCGATTACAACCGCTTCCAGGACAAGATGACGCGCGGCGCGGCGCAGATCTTCCTGTGGGGTTGGAACGCCGATTATCCCGACGCCGAGAATTTCCTGTTCCTGCTGTACGGCCCCAACGCCAAGGCAAAAGGCGGCGGCGAGAACGCGGCCAACTACGACAGCCCCGAATTCAACAAGCTGTTCGAGCAGATGAAGTTCCTGGATGACGGCCCGGAAAAGGAAAAGCTGATTGCCAGGATGGTGGAGATCGTGCAGCGCGACGCGCCGTGGATGTTCGGCTTCTTCCCGATGTCGGGCGGCGCCTACCAGCAATGGGTCGGCAACGCCAAGCCGACGCAGATGGTGCGCAACACCCTCCAATACCTGAAGCTAAACCCCGCGCTGCGGCAGCAGAAGATCGACGAATGGAATTTCCCAAGGTGGTGGCCGATCGGCCTGTTCGTGCTGCTGCTGGCCTTGGCGATCTGGCCGTCGTACGTCGCGCTCAAGCGCCGCGAACGCCAGACGGCCTTTGGACCGGCCGTTCGTAAGGAGCATCAATCATGATCGGCTATGTGATCCGCCGGCTGCTGTATGGCGTGCTGATTCTGATCGGCGTGAACCTCTTCACCTTCATCCTGTTCTTCGCGGTCAACACGCCGGACGACATGGCGCGCCTGGCCATCGGCGGACAGCGCGCCAGCCAGGACGCGGTGGAAAAATGGAAGGTCGAGCGCGGCTACGACAAGCCGCTCTTCTTCAACGCCAAAGCCGACGGGGCGGCCCAGCTGACCGATACCGTGTTCTATCAGCGGTCGGTGCCCCTGCTGGTGATGGAGTTTGGTGCGTCTGACAGCGGCCGCGATATCGGCCGCGAGATCAAGACCCGGATGGGCCCCAGCCTCGCGCTGGCGGTGCCCACGTTCATCCTGGGACTCTTCGTCAGCATCGTTTTTTCACTGACGCTGGTGTATTTCAGGGCGACGCGACTGGATTTCTGGGGCGTGGTGGTGTGCGTGCTGCTGTTGTCGATCTCCAGCCTGTTCTACATCATCGCCGGGCAATGGGTCTTCGCCAAACTCATGCGCCTGGTGCCATTCTCGGGCTTCGCGGGCGGGCTGGACGTCGTCAAGTTCCTGGCGTTGCCGGTGCTGGTGGCGATCGTGTCGCGGCTGGGGCCCGAGGCGCGCTTCTACCGCACCCTGTTCCTGGAAGAAATCGGCAAGGACTACGTGCGCACCGCGCGCGCCAAGGGGCTGGCCGAACGCGTCGTGCTGTTCCGGCACGTGCTGCGCAACGCCATGCTGCCCATCCTGACCAGCACGGTCGCCGCCTTGCCGCTGCTGTTCATGGGCAGTCTGATCGCGGAGTCTTTCTTCGGTATCCCCGGCTTGGGCAGCTATACCATCGACGCCATCAACGCACAGGATTTTTCCGTCGTGCGCGCCATGGTGTTCCTGGGCGCGGCGCTTTACATCGTGGGGCTGATCCTGGCCGATATTTCCTACACGCTGGCTGACCCCCGCGTCCGTTTCGAGTAGCCGCCATGCCGAAGATCGTCTTTCTATGGACCGATGTTGCGCTGTGGCTGATGGCGCTTTGCGCGTTGGCCTACGTCTGGCATGTCCGCCGCAGTCCGAACCTGCGCGCGACCTGGGGGCGTGTGGCGCGCGACACGCCCGCCATGTGCTCCGCGGTGATCCTGGTCGCGTTCACCCTGGTGGGCCTGCTGGACTCCGTGCATTACCGTCCGCAGTTGCCTCCCGTTGCGGGCGCGGCCGCCGATGCCCCGCCGGTCTATGCGCCTGTCGTCAAGTCGGCGCTGGATGGCCTGCTGTCGGGCACCGTGCTGACCAGCCCCGAAAAGAACTACTCGCAGCCGCTGGCGGCGAACCTGTTCCTGAAGGAAACCATGGTGGTCGATGGCAAGCCGGTGCGCGACTATCCGCGTTTGCGCGGCGCGGCCACCCATCTGACCCACCCCGAAGAACAGCATACGGGCGATGTCCTGAAGCGCTTGGGAATCGGCCTGGCCGGCGGGTTGGGCGTGGCATTGCTGGCCACGATCATCCTGTACGCCTGCCTGGCGCGGCGCACCGGGTCGGCTTCCGAGGCGGCCAGCCAACTGCTGGGGGGCCATGCCGACATCCCGTGGCGCGCCATGGCGGTGACGTTCACGTTGCTGTGCCTGACGGCCGGCGCGCTGGCCGGCCTGTCCAGCGGCTATCACGCGTTGGGCACCGACCGCATTGGCAACGACGTGCTGTGGCAGGCGCTGAAAAGCATCCGCACGGCGCTGGTCATCGGAAGCCTGACCACCATCGCCATGCTGCCGCCAGCCATCATCTTCGGCATTGCGGCGGGTTACTTCAAGGGCAAGGTCGACGACGCTATCCAGTACCTGTACACCACCATTACCTCGATTCCCGGCGTGCTGCTGGTGGCGGCTTGCGCACTGATGATGCAGGTCTACATCGACAACCACGCCGACCTGTTCGACACCTCGGTCGCGCGCGCGGACCTGCGGCTGTTCCTGCTCTGCATGATTCTTGGCCTGACCGGTTGGGCCGGGCTATGCCGCCTGCTGCGCGCGGAAACGCTCAAGCTGCGGGAACTGGAATACGTTCAGGCCGCACGCGCGTTCGGCGTATCGCACTGGCGCATCATGACGCGCCATCTGCTGCCCAACGTGGCGCATCTGGTGCTGATCACCGTGGTGCTGGAATTCTCGGGCCTGGTGCTCTACGAGGCCGTACTGTCGTATCTAGGCATCGGCGTGGATCCCAGCATGAATTCCTTCGGCTCCATGATCAATGGCGCCCGGCTGGAAATGTCGCGCGATCCCATGATCTGGTGGAGCCTGATGACCGCTTTCATTTTCATGCTGGCGCTGGTGCTGGCGGCCAACCTGTTTGCTGATGCCGTGCGCGATGCGTTCGATCCGCGCACGCGCCGCTACAAGCCCAGCCGCATGGCTCGTCTGGGCGGCCTGTTCGGGCGCCGTCCGGCGCCGGCGCTGGCCGCAGAACCACGTCCATCCAAGTCGGGAGAAGCGCCATGAGCTACGACGCGCCTTTGCTCGATGTGCAGGGCCTTGATGTAGACATCGCTGGCGAAAGCGGCATGACGCACGCGGTCAAGCGCTTGCAACTGGCCATCTCCCAACGGCAGACCTTTGCGCTGGTGGGTGAATCCGGATGCGGCAAGAGCATCACGGCGTTGGCGTTGCTGCGTCTGCTGCCGGACGCCGGCCGCATCGTCGGCGGGCAGATCGACCTGGACGGCGAAGACCTGAACCGCCTGCCTGAAAGCGCCATGCGCGGGGTGCGCGGGGGGCGGATCGGCATCATTTTCCAGGAGCCGTCCACCAGCCTGAACCCGGTCATGCGCGTGGGCGACCAGATCATCGAAACGCTGACGGCGCACACGCCCCTGCGCGGCGCGGCCGCTCGTGCCCGTGCGGTGGACTGGCTGCGGCGGGTGGGCATTCCCGAGCCCGAGCGGCGCGTGGACGACTACCCGTTCCAGTTCTCGGGCGGGCAGAAGCAGCGCGTCATGATCGCGATCGCGCTGGCGGCGGAACCCCTGTTGCTGATCGCCGACGAGCCGACGACCGCGCTGGACGTCACGGTGCAGGCGCAGGTGCTGGACCTGCTGGCCGACATCCAGCGGGAAATGGGCATGGCCGTGCTGCTCATCACCCACGATCTGGCGGTGGTGAAGAACGTAGCGCATCACGTGGCGCTCATGCGTGGCGGAGAAATCGTCGAAAGCGCCAGTGCCGAGGAATTCTTCCGGGCGCCCAAGCACCCCTATGCGCGGCAGTTGTTCGAGGCCATTCCGACCTTTGAAAAGCGTGGCGCTCCGCTGACGGAACAGCGCCGCCAGGCCATGGCGCGCGAAGACGGCCGCGCGGCAGGTCAGCGCGCGGCGCGCAAACCCGGCGACGTAGTGCTGGACGTGCAAGACCTCAAGGTGCATTACCCCGTGCGCAAAGGTCCGCTGCGCCGCATCGTATCGTGGGTAAAAGCGGTCGACGGCGTGACGTTCTCGTTGCGGGCCGGGGAAACGCTGGCCTTGTTGGGCGAATCCGGTTGCGGCAAGACCACCACGGGCAAGGCGCTGCTGCGTCTGATCGAGGGGGCGCGGATTTCCGGCCGGGCAATGCTGCAAGGCAAGGATGCGCTGTCGGCCGACCGGCGCACGCTGCGCGACCTGCGCCAGGACATCCAGATCGTGTTCCAGGATCCCTACGCCTCGCTCGATCCGCGCATGCGCGTGGGCGACATTCTGGACGAAGGCCTGGCATCCCTGCGCCGTGGCATGAGCAAGGAGGCGCGTGCCGCGCATGCGGCGCAATTGATCGAGCGGGTGGGGCTGCCGGTCAACACGCTGACGCGCTATCCGCATGAATTCTCGGGCGGGCAGCGCCAGCGCATCGCGATTGCGCGGGCGCTGGCGGTCGAACCCAAGGTCCTGATCTGCGACGAACCCACGTCAGCGCTTGATGTTTCCGTCCAGGCGCAGATCCTGGACCTGTTGCGCGAGCTTCAGGACGAACTGGGTATCGCCTACCTGTTCATCACGCATAACTTCGGCGTGGTCGAGTATCTGGCGGACCGCATCGCCGTCATGGACGGCGGACGCATCATCGAACTGGGGCAGGCCGATGCCGTGCTGCACGCGCCGCAGCAGGAACTGACGCGCCGGTTGCTGGCCGCTGTTCCCCGGCTGCAGTTCGGTACGCCGCCCATGTGACGCCATGAAAAACACGCCCTGATCCTGTCGGATCAGGGCGTGCGGGGCACTCGGCGTCGTGCGCGCGGATCGGGGTCAGTGATCGTCGTGATGCGCGCTGCGCGTTTCCAGCCAAACCAGCGTGTCGTGCCTCAAGGTGCGGACGCATTGCGCCAAGAAGGCATGCACCGTTTCCAGTTCAGTGGTGTCGTAGCGGCGCGCCATCAGCATGACCGCTTCGGCAATCCACTGGCGCTCCTGCGACAGGTGCTGGCATTGTTCCTCGACCGGCCGGATCACGATCATCCGGCGATCCAGCGGGTGGCGGCCGCGCTGCACGTAGCCTGCCGCCTCCAGCCGGTTGATCAAGGCGGTCGCGCCGCCGGAGCTGATGCCCATCAACTGGGCGAGCTGCCCGGTGGGCAAGGCATCGAACTCCATCACCAGTTCCAGCGCCTTCAGATCCGCCAGGGGGATCCCCAGCTTTTCCGCCAGGGCCGACTGGCATGCGGCGTTGTACACCGAAAACTGCCGACCCAGCATCAGGGCGATATCGTCAAGCATTCCCGGGCGCAGGTCACTCGTGCGAGATTCAGGCATCACGGTCACATGCTCATGGTGAACGATGGTTTCTTGTTGCAGCATGATGTCGCTCCCTTGCGGATGTGGTGGTTTACTTCTTGGCCGACAGGCCGCCCAGCAGGCCACCCAACAGGCCGCCGTTGGCCGCGCCGCCCGTCGTCGACGAACCCGTCACGCCACCGGTGACGCCACCCAGCAAGCCGCCCAGCAACCCGCCGTTGGTCGTACCGGCACCGGCTGCGCCGCCGGCGCTGGCACCAGCACTGGCACCCGTACCCGTCGTCGCGCTGACCGAGACACCACCGACCACGCCGCCCAGCAGGCCGCCAAGCAAGCCCCCGTTGGCCGTGCCACCGGACGTGCCGCCCGAGGTGCCGCCGGTCGTTCCGCCAGTGACTCCGCCCAGCAAGCCACCCAGCAAACCGCCGTTGGCCGTGCCGCCCGTCGCGCCACCCACTGCGCCGGTCACACCGCCCAACAAGCCCGTCACCGGCGCCAGCAGGCCGCCCACGCCGCCTGCCGCCGGCGTACCGCCCACACCCCCCACGCCGCCGAGGAGGCCGGTGATCGGGCTCAGCAAGCCACCGGTGCCGCCAGCGCCGCCGGTCAGTCCACCCGTCACGCCGCCCAGGCCCAGGCCGGAGGTCAGCGAAGCGACTGCGCCCGTGGCGTTGGCCAACGTCGCGCCAAGCGGATTCGGGTTGCCCGGGGTGGCGTTGAGCAAGCCGCCCGCGCTGGCGACTGCGCCGCCCAGGCCTTGCAGCACGCCATTCAGGCCTGCCGTATTGCCAGGCAAGGAGCTACCGGCCGAGGCCAGGGTGCCGCCCAGGTTCGTCAGCAGCCCGGCGACCGGGGCGCCCAGCTTGGTGGTCGCGCCCAGCTGTTGCGTCAGGCCAGTGACCGTGCCGGCCAGTGGGCTGGCGGTGGGGTCAAGCGCGGCGCCCAGGCCGGCCAGCGTGGGCTGCAGGCCCAGCGGCAGCACGTTGTCCACGGTCTTGCCGACGTTGCCCAACGCCGGTTCCAGAATCGGCTTGGAGGGGCCACCCAGCACGCCACCGGTGATGCCGCCAACGGCTTGCGTGACCGGGTTCAACAGGCCGCCTTGGCCGGAGAGGCCGGCGGTCAAAGCGCCCACGGCGTTCGTCGCGTTGCCCAGGATGGTCGTCAAGGGTTGCGGGTTGGCGGGGTCCGCGTTCAGCAGGCCGCCGGTGCTAGCCACCGTCTTGCCCAGGCCATCGACCAGGCCGCCCAAGCCGGAACTCAGTCCACCGGGCAAGCCGGTGCCCTTGACCGTGGTGCCCAGATCGCTGACCAGGCCACCCACTTGCTTGGTGACGCCGTCCACGGGTTGGCCCAGACCGGTTGTGGCGCCCACTTCCTGGGTCAGCCCGACCACCGTATTGACGACAGGCGCCAAGGTGGGATCCAGCGCCTTGCCTACACCGCCCAACGTCGTACCCAGATTCAGCGGCAGGGTGTTGTCCACGGCTTTGCCGGTATTGCCCAACGTGGTTTGCAGCAGCCCGGCCGTCACGGGATTGACGGGCGTATTCGGATCGGTGCCGCCGGGATTGGTAGGATCGGTACCGCCAGGATTGTTGCCGCCGGGGTTATTGCCGCCCGGATTCGTCGGAATATCGGTACCAGGCAGGCCGGCCGACTTCTTGCCGCTTCCGCCGCCGCCGCCGCAAGCAGCCAGCGCGCTCATCAGAGCAGCGGCCATGACGGTGGAGGTCAAAATACGTTGAATGCGCTTTGCGTCTACTTTGGTATACATGGCGAGCTCCTCGGGTTGGATAGGTCAGGCGATGAAACTGCCCGATACGTCTCTCCATGCATAAACCGTGCCAACATTTTTCCCGCGCCCGCGTTTTTGTTTGTAGTTGATATTGGCTACTAAATAAATTCCTTATAAATCATTGCCTTGTGGGCCGTTTTGAGGGTTTGCACCAAGCTTGAGAAACCCTCATTTTTGCGACGGCGAAAACCCTGCGAATGTTACGAATGGCAGGTTATTTCCCGTTACGTTACGGGCGACGTTACGTAACGTGGTGTGTGGGATGCGCGAAAAAAAGCGCCTGTGAACACAGGCGCTGGTCGGCCGGGCAGGAATTTTCCCTGGGTCAGAATGCGTCGTAGAACAGGGAGTAGTTGGCATTGAAGCGCACGTCCCGGTCATTGTTGACCGAGGCCGACCCGATCGGCTTGGCGACGTTGAAATCGAACAGATAGTATTTGTCGTCCGTGAACCGCAAGCCCAGGGCGACCGATGACAGGTGCCGTTGGTTAATCGCCTGCAAGCCCTTGTTGTTGTACCAAGTGCGCGCATAGTCCACCAAGGCATACGGCTGCACACTCGACAGGTATTCCCAGCCGGTGCCGAAACGGCGGTTGACTTCGGCCGATACGCCTACGCCCTTGTCGCCGCTTTGCTCGCCTTGCGCATACCCCATGGCATACCGCCAGCTCCCGAAAGAGACTTGCTCGGACGAAGGCAGGATATTGCTGGAATACTGCGCGGCCCCTGAGAATGTCAGTCCGAACTGTGCTGGCAACGCAAACGTTTGTTTCGCGTTCAGGTTGTAGCGCGTGAAATCCAGATCAAGAATCGGCGTGGCTGAATATCCGTAGTTGGTCGCGATGTCCTTTTTCGCACCCGCCGCGTCAAACCCTTTCGAGACGCTTGCAGTAACGTCGGTTGTCTTGCTTTCGGAGACCTGAATATATCGAAGCTCAGCGTTGGCGGCGCGCACTCTTGCGTCCTGCTGCAGCCAGAGGTCCGAGGTGCGCGAGTCGTACCGGTCTTTGGAGTTTGCGGCGTAAACACCCAGCGTCCCTGTGAGGGAGCGGGTGTTGTTCAGCAGAAAGGGATAACTGACGCCGATGCCGATGCGGTCGTTTTTCACCCGCCGCTCAAATCCCAGGTATTCGATGGCATCGTCCTGGGGCCTGGCGTCATAGTGATAGCCGTCGACCTTGATCGCCAATCCGTCTGGACCGATCGGCACGCGCACTTCGCCCATGACGTATTTGACGTCGTCGCTATTGAACGGGACGGACGCGGTCAGTTTCACCTGCTCGCCCAGCGGCGTCAGGCTGTTGGTGCCCAGGTTCACTATCGGCTGCATGCCGGTGCCCAGATCGGCAACGCCGCCCGTCACGCTGACCGGCTGGCGGGAGGCCGTCAGCACCAGTTCCGTCGCGCCATCCGCACGGCGCGGCAGATCCAGGTTAGGCGTGAATTTCACGCCCGGCACCGTGCGCATCAGATTTAACTGGCGTTCCAGCGTGGCCTGCTGCAAGGGACGGTCTTCTTTCAACGGGCCCGCCAGAGTTTCCAGGCGGTCCAGCGCATTGCCGATATCGCCCTCGATCCGCACGTTTCCGATATAGCCCTCGACCACGGTGACCACGACCAGCCCGTTGGCGAACGTCTGGTTCTGCACCAGCGCGAACGATAGGGGATACCCCTTGTCGCGGTATAGCTGGGTGATCTTGTCTACCTGCTGCACCAATTCGCCCAGGCTGATTTCCTTGCCGGACAGCGGCGCAAGAATGGCCGATACCTCGTCGAAGGGAATGGCGTGGACGCCGCTGACGTCGAAGTTGAGTGGCACGATGCGTTGCGCCAACCTGGCTTGCAACGCCAATTGTTCGGGCGTAGCCGTTTCCACGACAGGAGGGGGCTGCTGGGCGCCAGGCGGCCTTTCCAACTGCGGCAGCGAGTCAACGGGGTTGCCCCGCAGCGGGCCATCCGCGCGCGCATTCGCACTGAAGGCAAGGGCGCAGATAAGGGCGAGGGTAAGCGGACTTGCCGGGTACGGACGTCTCATGCCTTTTGTATCTCTCATTTCTTCAGGCGCTGTCCGGCTATGTATTCGATATTCATTAAATATTGAATATATATAGGGACACAACATTGGTAAGAAGTGTTTGCTAACGCCACAGGCGGTTATGGTGCCAGCGGCTCAGGATAATGACAATTTATTTCATTGTGACCGCTCGGAAACGACAAGATAACAACATTGCGAAATGCTCAGGAACTGATGCATATACGAAAAGTCAGGGTTAACTAGGGGTTTTTAATAGGATTGATATAAATTTCGGGATATCCGTTACATGTCTATGCCTAAGTATCGCGAATATTGGTGTAAACCCTGATGTGTATTAAATGTTAATAGATAAGACTATATAAACGTATCAAATCACATCGGTTTTCGGGCAATCGGGGGTCCACAAGATGGGCGCGTGTGACTGCAGTACTTCTCGGAAATGCCTGACCGCGGAACGCGGCGATTGCAGGCCATTTCATTGGGGCCGTTCATGAACCCGGGCGACATCGTTCCCCTTTCGTTTCATGGCGGGTTGGTCGCGCTCTCGTTCCTGACGGCGGTGCTTGGCTCGTATGTGGCGCTGCTTGCCGCGGCGGGTATCCGCACTGAAACTCAGGACGGTGAAATACGTATCGGTTACATCCTCATAGGCGCCGTGGCCATGGGAGGAGTCGGTATCTGGAGCATGCATTTCATTGGCATGCAGGCGCAGAACCTGCCCTTCGACGTGGGTTATCAGCTTGGCCTCACCATACTCAGCTTCGTGGTTGCCGCGGGTTTTTCCGGGTGGGCGTTCTGGTATGTGGGCCGCGACCGTTTCACCTTCGGGCGTTGCCTGGTGGGCGGACTAGCCGCAGGCCTTGGCGTTGCTGCCATGCATTATCTGGGTATGGGCGCCATGCGCATGCCGGCCGTATTGCTTTGGAATCTGCCGATGGTTGTTTTATCGGTGCTCATCGCCGTAATTGCGGCGTCAGCCGCGCTGTGGCTGGCTTTCAACACGCAGAATGAGTTTCAGCGCGGCGGAGCCGCCATTTTGATGGCAGTCGCCGTGTGCGGCATGCATTACACCGGCGCGGCCGCCGGCACGGTTATCTGCACGACCCCTCGCGACTATTCCAGCCTGCAAATCGGCGGGCTCATGCTGCCGTATATCGCATTCGTATTGTCCGTCGTCACGCTGCTGATCATGCGTTGGCAGTTGCAGCGGGCATCGACGCGGTTCCGTGCGCGCATGGCGCAACGTATCGACTCGTTTATTGAATCGGCGCCGGTGTCGGAGCCTGGCAAGCTGCCGGGGTCGACGCTAGGGCCGGGTTAGCAGGGCCCCGGATTGCACGCGGGCGAGGAATGCTCCCGCAAAGCAAGCAGTTCCGGGCATAGGGGGCTGGTGTCGCTCGACGGCGCAGCTCAATTATCAATCGAGTCTTAGGAGCTCGACATGAAAGCGAAACTTGCGCAGTTCTGGAATGACGAAGAAGGCATCACCGCCCTGGAATATGGGCTGATAGCCGGGCTGATGGCGGTAGCGATCATCGCCGCAATCGGCTTCTTTACTGGAGGCCTGACCAGTCTGTTCACAGACTTGGGCGCCAAGCTTACCTCCCAGGGCGGGGCAATTTAACGCCCAGCAAGCCTAGTCCATGTCGTGATGGCCCTTTGGGCCATCCGACAGGCGGGCTGTACGACATTTTCATGGCTTCAGCAGCATTCTGCGATTCCGTTTGAACACTTCTGAAGTCTGGTTTGCTGAATTATCGGAAGGTCCCGCCTTGTATCCAGGGGAAGTGTTGTGGTGGCTGCTATTCGCCTGCTGGAATCTGGTGCTGATCTACAACGATCTGCGCTATCGCCGTGTTCCCAACGCGTTGATCGTTGTGGGGTTCGTGGCGCAGCTGCTTTGGCTGGCCGCGGCTTGGGCAGTACCTGGCTGGGTATATCCGCCGCGATGGTCAGGCTGGTTCATGGCAGTCGCCGGCTTTCTGACGGCGATACCGTTCCTGCTCTTATGGGGCAGGCGCCTGATGGGCGCGGGCGACGTCAAGGCCATCGCGATACTCGGCTTGCTGCTGGGGATCGCCCCGCTGATCCTGATACTGGTGCTGGCGAGCCTGTTGGCCGGCCTGCATGGCCTGCTGTATTTGATCGCGTCGCGCTATTGGCCAGTGACCGACCGCCTTCGCCAAATTCCGTACGCCGCGTATATGGGAGTCGCCGCGCTCAGCGTGGCGTGTATGCCCTTGAATTCGGCCTGGTATTCGTGGTGTTCTTCCTGGTGTTCTACGCAATTCTGACGTATTCACTGGCGGCCGCTGCACAGCAATCCGTGACCCTTGCCGCGCAGGATGGCGCGCGCAAGGTATTGCAGTGGCAAAGCGGCACGCCATCCTTGACGGTGCGGGCCAATGCCGGACGCGACGCCGCGCTGTACCAGGCCCAATGGATCAGTTCCATGTCCGCCGCAGGCGTCCAGGTTGCGGTCTGCGGAAATTCTGGCGCGCTCAGTAGTTCGGCGGGCGGTACGTGCAGCGGCATGCCGCTCGTGCAGGGGCAGGTCGAGGTCACCGTGTCCTATGCCTATGGCGCCCATCCGCTCATTCCGTCGTTGCCGCTGTTGAATACCGTGCTGATGCCGGCCTCCGGCGTGCTTCGCGCCCGCGCCACGGTGCATCTGAATGGGGAGAGCTGATATGCGAGCCCCTATGCGGAACCGCAACTGCCATCCCATCCGATCGCGCCAGCGGGGCATCGCGGCGCTGGAGTTCTCCCTGACTTTGATCATGCTGCTGATGTTCATCTTCGGCGTGCTCAGCTTTGGCGTGCTTTTCTGGATGCAGCAGCAATTGGCGTCGGCGGCGACCGATGGCGCCCGCGCCGCCGTGTTCGCCCAGTTCAACGGTCAATCGAGTGTTTCCGCGGCAGCGTGTTCCGCGGCGATGAGCGCCTTTTCCACCGGCTCGGCGGTCGTTTGCACGACGGCAACGCGACCGTGCACGTGGGTGGGCTCGGGCGGCCAGCCGGCCAACTGCGCCACCGTCGCCCTGACCTATGACACGCAGTCCTGGCCATTGCTGGCCACGCTGCAGCGCCTGATCACTACTTTGCCGGGCATGGGTCCGAACTGGATCCCTACCCGATTGCGTTCGCAAGCCGTTGTTCAGATATCGCAAGGGACACCATGAGCAGTTTGAGCAAGATCGTCGCAGGTTTGTTGTTGGTGGCGGGCCTCGTTCTGGCCTTTGTCGCTTGGCGGTTGGCGTCCGTACCCACCGCGCCGCCCGTCAGTGTCGCGCCCGTGTCGACGGCGCCGGCCGCTGCGCCGGTCAACCTCTATCGGGTCGTTGTGGCCAAGGAGCCCATCCCGGCCGGGACACGCATCGACACCGGAAAAATGTTGACGGTGGCCGAGTGGCAGGCAGCCTTGTCTGGCGGCTATGACAGCGTAGCGCCGCTGGAAGGCGCGGTCGCGAAGGTCGATATCGCCGCTGGAGATCCGCTTTTGCCCAGCTTGCTGGCTCAGGGGTTGGCGCGCCAATTGAAGGCGGGCGAGCGCGCGGTGGCGATTGCCGTCGATGAAGTGATCGGCGGCGGCAACCGCGTCGCGCCGGGCGACTGGGTCGACGTGTTCTTCATGATCGAGAAGGGGCAGGAAGTGCCGGGCGGCCAAGCGCGCTTGCTCCAGTCCCAGGTGCGCGTGCTGGCGTACGGCAAGGACTCCGTGGACGGCCCGGAAGCAAAAGCCGATGGGCAGCAGGGCGCGCCCAGCCAACCCGCCAAGACGGCGGTGCTGGCCGTGCCGGTCGAACAAGTCAACCAACTGATTTTGGCCAGCCGCTCGGGGCGTCTGCAATTGGCCTTGCGCCCCTTGAACGACGACAGCGTGCCCGATACGCAGCTGTTCGCCCAGCGCGGCACGGTATTGCCGGTTCGCGCAGACCTGACGCCTGAACAGCGTGAAGCCCTCAAGGAGGGACCGAACCGCGCGTTTGCCGGTGAAAGCCTGGTCCAGCTTGACGGCACAACGACAAATGCGCGCGCGCCAGCGGCACCCGTGCGCGGTACCGGCACTGGCGGAGGAGGCGGCAGGACGGTGGAAATCTTGCGCGGAGACAAATCCGAACGTGTGCGTTATTGATCGTGGCTTCGCGCGGCCAGACGCCGCGCGTGGCTGGAATCCTTCTTATGACTAGATTCAGCACAATGAAGAAATATCAGCGCACCACCATGATCTGCATCCTGTCGGCAGCTGCGGCGATGAACTATGGCGCCGCCGCCCGTGCGCAGAACGCCGCGCCCGGGGCGAATGCGCCGGCGCCGGCCCGTGATCTTGCCTTGGCCGTAAAGGGGCAGCAGACGCTGCTGCTGGACGGGGCGGTCCCGGCGCGCATCGCGATCGGCGACCCCGACGTTGCGGACGTGAAAGTCTTGCCGGCTTCGGGAAAGCGGGCGGGATCGATCCTGGTCTATGGCAAAAAGCCAGGGACGACGCAGCTGCAGATATGGACCGGCAACAACGCCGCGCCGCAAATCTGGAACCTGCGCGTGGGGGGCAGCGTCCAGGGCGCATTGGCCACGCGAGGCATCGCGGGCGGCGCCAATGTCGACATCGCGGGAGACCGGGCGGTAGTCTCAGGCCACGCCGAGACGCCGATGGGGCAGGTGGCCTCCACCCTTATCGCGGCGTCCGCCGTAGGGGGCGATAAGAACGTTGTCGACGTGTCTTCGGCGGGCACCGGCGGTGTGGTGCAGGTCGAGGTGAAGGTGGTCGAGGTGTCGCGATCGGTCATGAAAGAAGCCGGTATCAACTGGAGCGCCGGCGGCAGCGGCCCCTGGAGCGCGACCAACAGTCTGGTCCCCTCGAGCCTGGCATCGGCGGCATCGGGCTTTTCACTGTTCTACGACACCAAGAATTTCTCCGCTAATTTGCGTTTGCTGCAGACCAACGGCATGGCGCGCGTGCTGGCCGAACCCACGCTGGTCGCGATGACCGGGCAAAGCGCCAGCTTTCTTGCGGGCGGCGAACTGCCGATTCCCGAGGCGGGCGGCCTGGGAACGGTTTCCGTTACGTTCAAGCCCTTCGGCATCGGGCTGACGGTCACCCCGACGGTGCTGTCGCGTGACCGCATTTCGCTCAAAGTGGCCCCCGAAGCCAGCGAACTGGACTACAGCAACGGCATCGTGCTCAACAGCGCGGATTCCAGTTCGATCATTCCGGCGTTGCGCACCCGCCGTGCCGACACCACCGTCGAGTTGGGCGATGGCGAAAGCTTCGTGATCAGCGGGCTGGTGTCGCGCCAGACCAAGGCGATGGTCAGCAAAGTCCCCTTGCTGGGTGATTTGCCGATCATCGGGTCATTTTTCCGCAGTCTTGATTACACGCAGGACGAAACGGAATTGGTGATCGTGGTGACGCCGCGGCTTGTCCGCCCCATCGCACGCGGGGTGACTTTGCCGCTGCCGGGGGAAAAGCAAGAGCGTGCGGACAACGGCTTTAACGCCTGGGGCTACTACCTGACGGGTCCCATGGGCGGCCAGCAAATGCCGGGTTTTTCGCGGTGACTAATATGAAGACACATGCAAGCGAGTGGGTTGGCCTGCAAAACAGCAAGCGGTTTCTGTTCTGCTCCAAAGGCGCGGATGTCGCTGTGCAATTGGGGCAGGTGCTGGGCGACATGGGGATGCTGACCCAGGAGTCTCCGGGGACGGAAGAGTTGGCGCGGCGCCTGGCGGAGATTTCGCCCCAGGTGGTGTTTCTGGATTTCACACTTAGCGAAGACGAGCCGGGAAAACTGTTCAAGTCGGCCGAGTTGGCGCGCACGCTGGCGCGCATCGCGCCGACGTTACCGCGCGTGGCGGTGGGCCTGTTGAGCCAGCCCGAGGGGGCGATCGCCGCGCTACGGGCAGGTGTCAGCGACTTTGTCGATCCGACGGTCGCGCCGCAGGAAATCAAGGATATTGTGCTTCGGCTGCTGGACGCGCAGACGGACGGCGGCCGCAGCGATGGCTCGCGGCGCAGCGTCCTGCTGCTCGGCGCGCGGCCCGGCGTGGGGGCCAGCACCCTGGCCGTACATCTGGCGCATATGGCGCAAGACCGCCTGAAGCAGGCACACGGCGCGCGCGCCACGGCTAACGGAGGCAAGAGCGCCAAGGCGGTAGCGGCGGAATCGGGGGCCTCGCTGCCCCTGTCCAGCCGTGTCGCCCTGATGGACCTTGGCTGGCCCGTGGGCGATTGCCAGCTTTATCTGAACATCGGCGGCGAGTTCGATTTCTCTGAAGCCGCGCGCAACCTGCGCCGCCTGGATTCCACATTACTGGGATCGGCCATGCCGCATACGCCCAACGGTCTGAGCGTGTTGTCGTTGCCGCGAGACCTGAGCCAGATGCGCGACGTTTCGCAATCCGATTCTCTCCTGGTGTTCGAGCGCATGCGCCAGCATTTCGGCGTAGTGATCGCCGATTCAGGCGGCTTCACCAACCCTGAATTCGTGGCGGGCCTGGCGCGCGCTTCCGAGCAGAATTGGATCGTGACCGATCAGAGCGTCGGCGCCTTGGTGTCACTGGCCGGGCTGCTGCAGGAATTGGAGCAACTGCATGTGGACCGGCGCAGCCTGGGCCTGATCGTCAACCGCTATGACGAACGGTACGGCATGACGGCACAGCAGATTGCCGAACGTTTCCAGTTGGAGTTGGTGGGCACCTTGCCTGATCGCACGCTGGCCTTGATGGTGTGCACGAACCAAGGGCATCTCTTGCATGAGGACGCTGAGCGCGACGTCTACGTGCGCGCCGTACAGACGCTGGTGGAAAAGCTGGGGGCGGAAGACAGTACGCCCGGAGGGCGGGCAAGCTGGCTGGCCACGTGGCTGCCCGGCGTGCACCGCCGTATGGTCGTCGGTTAATGCAACGACGCGAAGGACTGCAACGGAAGCCGACATGATCATGACAGCGACGATAGAGTTTGGCGGAGACGGCGACAAAGGTTTTTCGGCGTCGAACCGCTTCCAGGAAGTAAAGACGGCGGCTTACGAGCACCTGCTTTCTCGTATCGAGGAACTGGGCGCGGAGTTCGGCCGGTGGGCGCGGTCGGCGATCCAGGAATTCGTCGATATCGAGGTCGCCAGTTTCGTGCGCTTGCGCCGGGTGCCGATCAACGAAGGGGAAATGCGGCAGATCGCCGAGGCCCTCACCAAGGAACTGGCGGGCCTGGGGCCGCTCGAAGACCTGCTGGCCGACCCGGCCGTCGAAGACATCCTGATCAACGGTTACGACAACGTGTTCGTCTCGCGCCGCGGCGTGCTGGCGCGCGAGACGCTGCGGTTCACCGACAACCAGCACGTGCTGCGCATCGTGCGGCGCATCCTGGCGCCCATCGGCCGCCGGCTGGACGAATCCAGCCCCATGGTGGATGCGCGCCTGCCCGATGGCGGCCGCTTGAACGTGGTGATCGAACCGCTGGCCGTGGACGGCCCGATGGTGTCGATCCGCAAGTTCCGGCAAGACCCGTTGAAGCCCGCGGACTTGCTGACCCTGGGTTCGTTCGACGAAGAGATCTACCGGCTGCTGCACGAAGCGGTCAAGAACCGCTGCAATGTGCTCGTGTCCGGCGGGACAAGTTCAGGCAAGACCTCGCTGCTCAATGCGCTGGCGTTTTTCATTCCGGAAACGGAGCGCGTCGTCACCGTCGAGGACACGGCGGAACTGTCGCTGAACCACCCGCACGTCGTGCGTCTGGAATCGCGCCAGGGCGGCTTCGACGGCAGCGGCGCGGTCAGTATCCGCGAACTGATCCGCAATAGCTTGCGGATGCGGCCGGACCGCGTTGTGGTGGGCGAAGTGCGCGGTGCCGAAGTCATGGACATGCTGCAGGCGATGAATACCGGCCACGAAGGATCGATGGCGACGATCCACGCGAACTCTCCGCGCGAATGCCTGTACCGGATCGAGATGCTGGCGGGCTTTGCGGGCTTCCAGGGTAGCGAAGACAGCTTGCGCAGGCAGATTGCCAGCGCGCTGGATTTCATCGTGCAGATCGGCCGCCTGTCCAACGGCAAGCGCCGCGTGCTGTCGGTGACCGAGGTCACCGGCATGGGCGACAACGTGATTTCCACGCAGGAACTCTACCGGCACGAAACCTTCACGACGCCCGACGGCGAAGAGAAAGACCGCTGGAACTGGCTGGGAATCCATCCCCATACGCCCAAGCTTGCCAAGATGCGCACCGAGGCGCGCAACAACGATCCCGCGCCGGGCGACAACGACGGCGGCGGGTTCTGGAGCCGGAGGCGCTGATGATGGAAGCCCTGGTATTGGCAGGCCTGGCGGTGGTGCTGGCCATCGGCGCGGTGCTGCTTTGGCGCCATGCCAACAGCGGCGCGCGCCGGGCGGCAAGCTCCACGTTTCTCGAAAACCAGCTGAAGCGGGGGCGCGAGACATCGTCTACGCCCGAACCGATTTTCGACAGCGCGCGGGCGCTGCGCAGCGGCCTGCCGGGGTGGGACCGCCTGTTGCTGTTGGCGGGCGTGCGCCAAAGCACGGGGCTTTATCTGCGTCTTGCGCTTCCCCTGGTGGGTGCCACGGTGCTGGCTTGGCTGACCTTGGGCATCGTGTCCGGCATCGTGACGTTGTTGCTGGTCGGCATCCTGGAATATTTCCTGCTGTGGTTGCGGGCCGACAAGCGCCAGCGGCGGATGATTTCGCAACTTCCCGCGTTCCTCGACAACATCGTTCGTCTGGTCACCATCGGCAACAGCATGGGCGCCGCGTTCCAGACCGCAGCCGCCACCACGGATGAACCGTTGCGGGAGGTGGTGGAGACGGCCGCCAGCCTGAGCCGCTCGGCCAAGGAACTGGACGCGGCCCTGGTGCATGTGTCTCGCCTGTACGGCTTGAAAGAGCTGTACATGATCGCTGCGGTAGTGTCGCTGGCGATGCGTTTCGGCGGACGCAGTGATCAGGTGCTGGAACGGATGGCTGCCTTCATGCGAGATGTGGCGCAGGCGCGCAATGAGTTGTCGGCGAGCTCAGCCGAAATCCGGCTGTCTGCCTGGGTCCTCGCGCTGCTTCCGGTGGGCATCGGGGGCTTCATCATGTTGACGAACAACGATCTCTTCATGAATTTGTGGCGCGACCCGGCGGGATTCAAGATGCTCATGACCGCCGTGTTGCTGCAGATCGGCGGCAGCTATTGGCTGTATCGCATGGCGAAGTCCATTTGACGGGAGCGGTGATGGATATCCTGAAGGCGTGGAGCGTCTCTTCCGTACTGGCGATGGGCTTGATGCTGATTGCGGCGGCGATGTTGGTGCTGGGTATTGGCATCGTGCGCCGGTTGCGCGGTCAAAGCCGCAACCGGCAGATCGTCGATCACGCGCTGGCCTCCCGGCAAATGGGCGGTGCGGCTTCGGCGGCGCTGCCGGCGCAAGACGGGCAGGGCAAATTCGCGGCCGCCACGCGCGCAGCGGATTCGTTTGGCAAACGCTTGAGCGAAGGCAGGCTGGCCGAAGCCTTGCTGGCGGGTGAAGACCGCAAGCTGGTGGATATCGCCGGCTACGCCGACCCGCAGACCGCCAGGTCGCGCTTTGTGGCATTCCGGTTCGGCCTTGCCATCCTGTTGCCCATCGCGGCAGTGACGCTCGGGCTGCGTTATCACTACGTCGATTCCTTGTCGGGAGTATTGGTCGCGGCATTCTTTGGCTTCGCCATCGGCTACATGCTGCCCAAGTGGGGCGTGCGGCGCCGCGTGGCGCAGCGCCGCCGGCTCGCGGCGGACGAATTGCCCTTGTTGATCGACCTGCTGCGCCTGTTGCAAGGCGTGGGGCTGTCCATCGATCAGAGCATGCAGGTGCTGGTCACGGAGTTCGGCCAGGTATTGCCCGTGCTGTCGCACGAATTGCGCCTGGCGTCTGAACTGTATGTGCGCGGACGCACGCGTGAACAATCTTTGGCCAGACTGGCGGGCGGGTTCGACAACGATGACTTGTCCGCCATCTGCCGGCTGATCGCTCAGGTGGATCAGCACGGCGGGGCCGTGCAAGAGCCGCTGAATCGCTTTGGCGAACGGCTGCGGGATTCCCGGCGGCTGGAACTGAAAGAGAAGGTCGGCAAGACCACGGTCAAGATGACGGGCGTCATGATCGTCACCTTGCTGCCCGCGCTGTTGATCGTCACGGGCGGCTCGGGGTTTATCGCGGTGATTCGCGCGATGTCGCGCATGGGGGGAACATGATGTCGGGCGCTATGGGAAGTCGGCAGGGTGTAGTGCGCTGGACACTTGTCGCTGCGGTGGCGGCCACGGCCGCGGGCTTGAGCGGATGCAAGACCAATAGCGCGGAAACCGCGTGGCAATTGATGCAGCAACAGCAGCAGGAACAGGCGATGGCGCGGCAGAAAGAGGACGAGGCGGAAGGCCGGCGCCGTCCCAAGGAACCGGAGATGATGCTGTCGCTGATTGCCGAAGCGCAGCGTCAGGAACGCTATTTCGCGTCGCTGGCGTACATCGACGCGTATCAGCAGAAATTCGGCAACGACAACCGCGTGGCGGTCATGCGTGCTGATGCTTTGCGCCAGACCGGGCAGATCGCCCTGAGCGAACAGGCGTATCGCGCGCTGACCCGCGGCGAGCAAGCGGCGGACGGTTGGCACGGCCTGGGCTTGATCGCAGGCGGACGTGGCCAGTTCGACCAGGCGGTCGATGATTTTTCACGGGCGGCCAAACTGGCGCCTACGAATGCGCGCATCCTGGGTGACCTGGGTTATGCGAGGCTGCGGGCCGGTGACGTGGACGGCGCGCGGGTGCCACTTGGCCAAGCGGCGGAACTGGCGCCGGAGAACGGCAAGGTCCTGGCCAATATGGCGGTATTGCTGTTGGTCGAGGGCGACGCCGTGAAAGCTCAGCGATTGATGGATCAGGCCCAGCTTGGCGACGAGGCGCGGGGGCAGGTCCTGCGCCTGGCCTCCGAGATTCGCAGTTATCGCGCGCCGGCGCCCCTGCCGGCAGCGGCGGCAGTCAGCGGCCCGTCGCCGACTCGCGTGTCCAGCGGTGACGGCGCCGTGATGCCGATGATGCGTCCGTTGATGGAAGGCCTGGGCAATGGGCCCATCGTGCGTTAACTCCGTGTTCAGGAAACCGTTTATGTCTCAAGTTCGCATGCTTCGTTCATTCTCCCTGGCCCTGACCGTGGCTGCGCTCGCGCCGTTAGGCGCCCAGGCCCAATCCAATGCGCCGCTGACCGGCAACATGTCCAGCGGCGCTGCGGCGCCTGCCGCGCAGCCGGTGCCGGCGGCGACGTTGCCGGATCGGCCCGTCGTGCAG
>NZ_JBYOKH010000038.1:0-62634 GCF_057799415.1 Achromobacter sp. 18P8.1.1
ACCCGGCCGGCGAGAAGCTCTACAAGAGCGTCTGCTTCGCCTGCCACGCCACCGGTGTCGCCAACGCGCCCAAGTTCGGCGACAAGGCCGCCTGGGATCCTTATATCAAGACCGGCATGGACGCCATGGTGAAGGTCGCCATGCAAGGCAAGCCGCCGATGCCCCCGAAGGGCGGCGCGGCCAATGCCTCGGAAGACGACATCCGCGCAGCCGTGCAATACATGGTGGACGCCGCCAAATAAATTGGCGTGCCCAAGAAAAAGCCCCTTTCAAAGGGGCTTTTTCTTTTTCTGCGTGATGGGTTACGCGCGGCAATCGTCCGTGTGCGTCGGCAGATCGGAACGCGCTTCACCCATCCTACGGGCGGTGAATTATTCCGCCGACGACTTCAGCAGCGACAAGCCCAGCTGCACGCGGCGTTGCAGCCACAGGCTGGGGCGATAGCGGGGGTCGCCCGTCACGCGCTGCATGCTCTTCAAGATTTCCAGGATGCGGTCGGCGCCCAGCTTGTCGCCCAGCGCCAGCGGACCCACCGGGTAACCCAGGCCCAGCGTCACGGCCTGGTCGATGTCTTCCGGCGTGGCGATCTGCTGCTGCGCGATGTCGCTGGCAATGTTGACGATCATGGCGACGATGCGTTGGGCGATGAAGCCCGGCGAATCCTCGATCACGGTGACCGGCACGCCGTCGGCGGCCAGCAGCGCATGGGCGGCGTCGCGCCATTTGCCTTCGGTGGCGGGCGACACCATGATCGTGCGGCGCTTGGCGCCGTCGAACGCGTACAGCGTGTCCAGGCCAACCGTGCGGCCCGCGTTCAAGCCCTGCGCGGACACCGAGGTCGAGACGTCGTCGCCGAACGGCGTGACGATGATCAGCGCATCGGCGTCGGGCGTGGCGCCCGTCACGAGCGTCGCGCCCAGCTTCTCGACCAGCGCCGAGGCGCGCGCGTAGCCTTCCGCGTGCTTGGGGCTGACCCACACCTTCAGGCCTTCCGGCAGCGCCGGCACGGGCGGTTCGGCGGGCACCTGCTTCTGGCCGTCGGCGTAGACATAGAAGCCTTCGCCGGCCTTGCGGCCGATCAGGCCGCCCGCCAGGCGCACGGTGGTGATCGGCGAGGGGCGGAAGCGCGGCTCGTCGAAGAATTGGCGGTAGATGGATTCCATCACCGGATGCGACACGTCCAGCGCGGTCAGGTCCAGCAGTTCGAACGGGCCCATGCGAAAGCCTGCCTGCTCGCGCATGACGGCATCCACTTGGGCGAAGGTGGCCACGGCCTCCTGCGCCACGCGCAGGCCTTCGGTATTCATGCCGCGACCGGCGTGGTTCACGATGAAGCCGGGCATGTCCTTGGCGCGCACGGGCGTGTGGCCCATGCGGCGGGCAAGCGCGGCCAGCGCGTCGCCAGCTTCCGGCGCGCTGCGTAGGCCGTCGATCACTTCCACCACCTTCATCAACGCCACCGGGTTGAAGAAGTGGTAACCCACGACGCGCTGCGGACGCTTGCAGGCGGCGGCGATGGCGGTGATGGACAGCGACGACGTGTTCGACGCCAGGATGCAGTCTTCCGACACCACGCCTTCCAGCGCGGCGAACAGATCGCGCTTGACGTCCAGGCGTTCGACGATGGCTTCCACCACCAGTTGGCACACCGACATGTCGGTCAGCGCCGTGGCGGATTCCACGCGCTCAAGCGAGGCTTGCGCGTCGGCGGCGGTGATCTTGCCCTTCTGGGCCAGCTTCTCCCACGTCTGGCGCAGCGACTCGCGCGCCGCGGCAACCGCATCAGCGCTGGTGTCGTACAGGCGCACGCGCAAGCCCGCTTGCGCCGCGATCTGGGCAATGCCGCGCCCCATGGCCCCGGCGCCCACGACGCCGATGGTTTGAATCTCCGTCATCAACTTTCTCCTGCCTTTATTGGAATGGATCGTGTGCGCCGCGGCGTGGCGGGGCGCAATCGAAAACGGAGCGGCCGCCTGGCCGCTCCGCTTCCGTTCAAGTCTGGCTCTGGGCCAGCGCCTGGATGTCTTCGGCCGACAGCCCCAGCTTTTCAGCCAGGACCTGCGCGGTGTGTTCGCCCAGCATGGGCGGCGGGCGGCGGTACTCGACCGGGCTGTCCGAGAACTTCAGCGGGCTGGACGCCATGGGCACGCGGCCGGCCGCCGGGTGCGGCAGCTCGCGCTTCATGCCGCGCGCCAGCACATGCGGGTCTTCATAGACCTGGTCCAGCGTATTGATAGGGCCTGCCGGCACGCCCACGCCTTCCAGCGCGACCAGCCAGTGGTCCCGCGCGCCGGTCGCCATGCGTTCGGCCAGCAACGGCACCAGTTCCGCCCGGTTCTTCACGCGCTGCGGGTTGGTCGAGAAGCGCGGGTCCGCCGACAGTTCAGGCAGGCCGATCGCGCCGCAGTAGTTGCGGAACTGGCTGTCGTTGCCGACCGCCACGATCAGGTGGCCATCAGCCGCCGCGAACACCTGGTAGGGCACCAGGTTCTGGTGCGCATTGCCCGCGCGCTTGGGCGCCACGCCCGAGGTCATGAAGTTCAGGTTCTGGTTGGCCAGCATCGAGACCTGGCAATCCAGCAGCGCCATGTCAATGTGCTGCCCCAGGCCGCTGTTGGCGCGTTCCAGCAGCGCGGCCAGGATGCCCACCGTGGAATACATGCCGGTCATCAGGTCGGCCACCGCCACGCCGGCCTTTTGCGGACCGCCGCCGGGCAGGTCATCGCGTTCGCCGGTGATGCTCATCAGCCCGCCCATGCCCTGGATCATGAAGTCGTAACCGGGGCGGCTGGCGTACGGGCCCGTCTGGCCGAAGCCGGTGATCGAGCAATAGATCAGGCGCGGGTTGATGGCCTTCAGGCTTTCGTAGTCCAGGCCGTATTTCTTCAGCCCGCCCACCTTGAAGTTCTCGACCAGGATGTCGCTTTGCAGCGCCAGTTCGCGCACCAGCTCGGCGCCGCGCGGCGACGCGATGTCCAGCGCCACCGACAGCTTGTTGCGGTTGGCCGACAGGTAGTACGCGGCTTCGGTGGTGTCGTTGCCCGCTTCGTCCTTCAGGTAGGGAGGACCCCAGGCGCGCGTGTCGTCGCCGGCGCCGGGGCGTTCGATCTTGATCACTTCGGCGCCAAGGTCGGCCAGGTTCTGGGTGCACCAGGGGCCCGCCAGTACGCGGGTGAGATCCAGCACGCGTATGCCGGTAAGGGGAGCGGGACGTTGCGACATCAGTGTTCTTTTCGCTAGATGGGAAATGAAAACGTCTGGGCTGGCGGCCAGCGCAAGCCAGACTGGAGTCCGTCATGCCAGCGGGCCAGGCCGCCAGCGCGTCATATGCGATATTAGCCGTTCAAGCCCCGGGCCGGTCGCCGGCATCGCCGGGCGGCCGGCGCACGGACGCGGGCGTGCGCGGCAGGGGTGGCGTGCAGGCGCCCGCAGCCGCACGCGCCCCCTGACCGGCTTGGCATCAGGAATGGGCCTTGATCGTTTCGCGCGCGATCACCAGCTGCTGGATCTGCGACGTGCCTTCGAAGATGCGGAACAGGCGCACGTCGCGGTAGAAGCGTTCCACCGCGTATTCCGACATGTAGCCCGCCCCGCCGTGGATCTGCACGGCGCGGTCGGCGACGCGGCCCACCATTTCAGTCGAGAACAGCTTCGCGCAGGCGGCCTGCATCGTCGTGTTTTCGCCGCGATCGCGCATGCGGGCGGCATCCAGCACCATGCAACGGGCGGCGTAGAGCTCGGCCTGGCTGTCGGCGATCATGGCCTGGATCAGCTGGAACTCGGCAATCGGCTGGCCGAATTGCTTGCGCTCCATCGCGTATTTGACGGCGTCGGACAACAAGCGGTCGGCGATCCCCACGCACAGCGCCGAGATATGCAGGCGCCCTTTGTCCAGCACGCGCATCGACGTGCGAAAGCCATTGCCTTCTTCGCCGCCCAGCAAGGCGCTGGCGGGCACGCGGCAGTTGTCGAACACCACGTCGCTCGTCAGGGCGCCGGCCTGGCCCATCTTCTTGTCGGGCTTGCCGATGCTCAGGCCCGGGGTGCCGGCTTCGACCAGGAAGCACGAGATCGAGTTGGCACGGCGTTCGGGCGCGGTGCGCGCCATGACCGAGAACAGGCCGGCGATGGGCGCGTTGGTGATGTAGCGCTTGGTGCCGTTCAGCACGTAACCGTCGCCATCGCGTTCGGCGGACAGGCGCAATGCCATCGCGTCGGAGCCGGCATCGGGCTCGGTCAGCGCGAACGAGCCGATCAGTTCGCCGCTGGCCAGCTTGGGCAGGTAGCGGGCGCGCTGGTCGTCCGTGCCGGCCAGCACGATGGCCTGCGAACCGATGCCGATGTTGGTGCCAGCCAGCGAACGAAACGCGGGCGAGGTCTGGCCCAGTTCGAACACCACGCGCACTTCTTCTTCCATCGTCAGGCCCAGGCCGCCGAATTCCGGCGCGATCGACAGGCCGAAGAGACCCAGTTCGCGCATTTCGTTGACGATGGCGGGCGGGACCTGGCCGCTTGAGGCCAGTTCGTCTTCGGCGGGAATCAGGCGCTCGTGCACGAAGCGGCGCACGGCGTCCAGGAGGAGGTTCAGGGTTTCGGTGTCCAGGGCCATGATGGGAGTCTCACAAGGAATGCAGTGCAGGGATGCGGTGTGGGGAAGCGAATATCGGCGGCGGCGCTCAGGCGCGCATGCCGCCCAGCAGCAGATCGAAGTAGCCGGCGGCGATGGTTTCGGCGCTGTCGCCTTGCCCCGGCTTGTACCAGCGCACCATCCAGTTCAGCATGGACAGCACGGCGCGGCCGGTGGCGGCCACGTCCAGCGGGCGGAACGCGCCGTCGGCCACGCCCTGCGCAATCAGTTCGCGCAGGCGCTTCTCGTAGCTGTCGCGCAACCGGGCGGCGTCTTCGCGTTCGGGCAGGGCCATGCCGGAATAGCCGATCAGCATCGTCACGAATTCGGCGTGGTGCTGTTCAAAGTAGCGGGCATGGCCGACCATGAACGCGCGCAGCCGGGCGGCGGCGCCCTCGGCGCGTTCGACGTCCTGGCCCACGTTCTGGGTCAGGCCGCTCAACACACCCAGGATGATGGCGTCGTAGATGTCCTGCTTGGTCGTGTAGTAATGGTAGATGGCCGCCTTGGACACGCCAATGGCGGCCGCCAGGTCCGACACGGAGCTGCCGTCGTAGCCGCTTTGGGCGAAGAGCTTGGCGGCTTCTTCCAGGATGCGTTCGCGCGGGGCCGCCAACGTGGGGGGCCGGCCGGCGCGGGCGCGCTTCTGGGCAGGAGGGGCGGAGGTCGCCATGACAGCCTTTGCAAAGGGGTTGCGCCGCCGGCGGCCAGGGGGCCGGGCGGGCCTCCATTGACAGCGGTTCGGCGCATGCCGTTAAATAAAGATTAATTAATTACCGGACGGTCGGTAGGTAATTATAGGCACATCCGCCTCGGGGACTCAAGCCTGTCCGCAGGCGGCCTCTTCTGGACTGACCTGAACACAACGCGACGACGCTATGCCCCACTCTCTCGTGACAGATTTGTATGGCCAGATGTCCCTGCCGGTCATCAGCGCCCCCATGTTCATCGTCTCCAACCCGACGCTGGTGGTCGCCCAATGCACCAGCGGCATCGTGGGGTCGTTTCCCGCGCTGAACGCGCGCCCGCAAAGCCTGCTGACGGATTGGCTGGACGAAGTGCAGGCCGGCCTGGCCTCGTACCGTGAAGCGAATCCGGGCGCCGCCGTGGCGCCGTTCGCCGTGAACCAGATCATCCACCAGTCCAACGACCGCCTGGAGCAGGACCTGGCCGTATGCGCCAGCCACCGCGTGCCGCTGATCATCACCAGCCTGCGCGCCCCCGGCGACCTGGTCAAAGGCGTGCACGACTGGGGCGGCAAGGTGTTCCACGACGTCACCACCATCCGCCACGCCGAAAAGGCGCTGGAAGCCGGCGTGGACGGGCTGATCCTGGTCTGCGCAGGCGCAGGCGGCCACGCCGGCACGCTGAGCCCCTTCGCGCTGGTATCCGAAGTGCGCCGCTTCTATGACGGCCCGCTGATCCTGTCGGGCGCCATCACGTCCGGCGCACACGTGCTGGCGGCGCTGGCCATGGGCGCCGACTTCGCCTACATGGGCACGCGCTTCATCGCCAGCGAAGAGGCCAATGCCAGCGAAGGCTACAAATCCGCCATCGTCGAGGCCAGCGCGTCCGACATCCTCTACACCCCGTTCTTCACCGGCATCCCCGGCAACTACCTGAAGGCCAGCATCGCGGCCGCCGGGCTGGATCCGGCCAACCTGCCGCAGCCGGACAGCGGCGCGTCCAACTTCGGTTCGTCCCGGGTCAAGCCGTGGAAAGACATCTGGGGCGCGGGCCAGGGCGTGGGCGGCATCGCCAGCATCGAACCCACCCGCAAGATCGTCGACACGCTCCGCCGCGAGTACGACGAAGCCCGCGCGCAACTGGCCGCCAGGACCTACGCATGAGCCCGGGCCTGAACGTGACGCGCGACGGCGCCGTCCTGACGCTGACCATCGACCGCCAGGATCGCCGCAACGCGCTGGATACGGCGACGTACGCGGCCTTGACCGAACAGATCTCGCTGGCGTCGGCCGACCTGTCGGTGTCGGCGGTGATCCTCACCGGTGCGGGCGAACACTTCACGGCCGGCAACGACCTGCGCGACTTCCAGGCCGAACGCGGCGCGGGCGACAGCGCTGGCCTGACGTTCCTGCGGGCGCTGACCACGGCGGAGGTGCCGGTCATCGCCGCGGTCGAGGGCTACGCCATCGGCATCGGCGTGACCCTGCTGCAGCACTGCGATTTCGTCCATATCGGCGAAGGCGCCACCTTGCGCATGCCGTTCGTGGCGCTGGGCCTGTGCCCGGAAGGCGCCTCCAGCCTGCTGATGCCGCGCCTGGCCGGACGCCGAGCCGCCGAATGGCTGTTGCAGGGCAAGGCGTTCACGGCCGCCGACGCGCACGAGGCGGGTTTGGCGACCTCGGTCGCGCCCAAGGGCCAGGCGCTTGCGGCCGCGCAGGCAACCGCCGCCGACCTGGCGCGCCAGCCGCCCGCGGCGCTGCGCCTGACCAAGGCCATGATGAAACGCGCCGACCGGCAGGCCATCCAGGAAACGCTGGACTACGAAGCCCAGCAATTCCGCGCCCGCCTGCAAACCGAAGAGGCGCAGGCGGCGTTCGCGAAGTTCTTCAAGAAATAGCGGTGCGCGTGAAGATGGGTTGCGCGCGCTGCGCTACGGCGCTTTTGCGGCGGGTTTTTCGCGCTCCACCCATCCTACGGGGCAAGACCGCCGCTTGTAGGATGGGTGAAGTGCGTTCCGGCGCCCCAAAGCACACCGAGGCATGCCGCACGTAACCCATCACTGATGCATGCCGGCAGATGGGTTGCTCGTGCAACCCATCGCTTCAGAACGGCGAATCGGGCCGGAAATTGGGCGCCCGGCGCTCCCGCAGGGATTTGACCCCTTCTTTGACGTCCGGGCCGCCGAAGCCCATGAATTCCAGCGCGAGCGACGTGTCGAAGGTGGGGCCGGCCATGCGCAGCCAGTTGTTCAGCGAATACTTGGTCCAGCGAATGGCGGTCTGCGAGCCGGCGGCCAGCTTGTTGGCCACCTCGAAGGCGCGGGTGATGAGCTCGGCTTCGTCCACGCACAGCGACACCAGGCCGATGCGCTCGGCCTCCTCTCCCGTGACGGTTTCGCACAGCATCAGGTAGTACTTGGCGCGGGCCATGCCGCACAACAGCGGCCAGACGATAGCGGCGTGGTCGCCCGCGGTCACGCCCAGGCGGGTGTGGCCGTCGATGATGCGCGCGTCGCGCGCCGCGATCGAGATGTCGGCCAGCAGCCCGGCCACCAGCCCCGCGCCCACGGCCGCGCCGTGCATGGCGGACACGATGGGCTTGCTGCAATTGATGATGTTGTAGACCAGGTCGCGGGCTTCGCGCCAGACGCGGGTGCGCACGTCGAAGTCGTCCGCCATCTGCTGCACCAGGTCCAGGTCGCCGCCGCCGGAAAAGCCCTTGCCTTCGCCGCGGATCACCACCACCCGGGTGTCGGGGTCGGTGTCGATATCGCGCCAGATATCGGCCAGTTCGCGGTGCATGCGGTCGTCCGCCGTGGACAGCTTGCCCGGCACGCCGCCCTTGGCGCCCATGATCAGTTCCAGCACGCCGCCGGGATGCCGGCGCAGCTTCAGGGACTCGTAGGCCGAATAGTGTTGCAGCGTGATATCAGTCATTGTCTTCTCCGCGTTGTCTTTACCAGTGGGGCAAGCCTGAGGCCGGCGCGTTTTTGCGAACTATAGTGGATACATCGGCGTCCACCCGCCGACAGCCCGAAGGAGCCTCACCCCATGAACACCCCCGCCCCGTCCGCCGGCGCCCCCATCGACCGCGCCAGCCTGCCTGCTCTGTTCGCCCCCCGCGGCGCGGACACCCACAAAGGCAGCTTCGGCACCGTCGGCATCGTGGGCGGCGGCCCGGGCATGGCGGGCGCGGTGTTGCTGGCGGGCCGCGCCGCGCTGAAGGTGGGTGCCGGCAAGGTGCTGGTCGGCTTTGCCCAGGACGCCGCGCCCCTTGCCTGCGACCCGCTGCAACCCGAACTGATGCTGCGCGACGCGCGGTCGCTGCTGGAGGAAGACTGGGGCATCACGGCCTGGGTCGCCGGCTGCGGCATCGGCACGGGCCAGCTGGCAGCCAATATGCTGTCGGAACTGTTCGTCCTGCGGCATGAAGCCCCGCTGGTGCTGGACGCCGACGGCCTGAACCTGCTGGCCCACGGCGACATCCAGCCCAATTGGGGCCCGGGCCCCGTCGTGCTGACCCCGCATCCCGCCGAAGCGGGCCGCCTCTTGGGGCTGACGGCCGCACAGGTGCAGGCGGATCGGCGGGGCGCGGCCTGGCAACTGGCGCAACGTTTCAATGCCTGGGTGGTGCTCAAAGGCGCCGGCACCATCGTCTGCTCGCCGGACGGCAGCCGGCGGACCAACACCAGCGGCAACCCCGGACTGGCCACCGCCGGAACGGGGGACGTATTGGCCGGGATGCTGGGATCGTTGATCGCCCAGAAGCTGCCCTTCGACCAAGCCGTGTCCGGCGCCGTCTGGCTGCACGGCGCCGCGGCCGACGCACTGGTGGCCCGCGGCATCGGCCCCACCGGGCTGACGGCGGGAGAGCTCGCGGACGCCGCCCGCGCCCTGCGAAATGGCCGCTAAGGGGCAAAAAGTGCGCTAAGTCCCCGTTGCATAAACATTTTTACAACATACTAGGGTTTTCCCCTAAAAGGTCGTTGCTTTTAATTTAGGGTTATCCCTATAATGGTTTACCCCAAGACGAAACGGACTGGAGAAGACCATGAGCGAACTGACCTTGAATAGCACTGCCCGCCTGACCGACGCGCTGGAGCGCGACCTGCTCCGCGGCGCTCTCGAGAACCAACCGAATTCCCACCCGCTGACCAACCTGAAGAAGGCTGGCCAAACCGTGATGGCCGCTGTCGCCAGCGTGTTTGCCTTCATCGACGAAGTGAACGAATCGATGAACAAGGCCCGCGCCGCCAGCTCGCGCTTCTCCGGCTCTCAGTGGTAAGTACAGCTGCGCTGGACTGAATCGCGACCGATCTCCCGCGATTCAGCCCGGCGCGCTGCCGTTGCAACGGCCTGCTTGGCCGGTCCAAGCACCCCGTTCGGCGGACTCCGGCGCCTGCCCCTCACGGGCGCCATCGCGCCGCGCCGGCTCCCATTCATGCTGTTGGGAGCCCCCGCGACGCCCTCCCGGCCCTGCTGCCGCACCCCTCCTCTCGGCGTTTTCCCTAGCGCCCGATTCGCCGTTCTTCATTGACAGCGCGCGAAGCCCCTACCGATAATCGGCCCCTTGCCGTCGTGCCTGGCGCCAAACACCGTAAGCCCCCCGGCCGGCACCCGCTGCCCGCCCGGCCCGCCCGGTGGCTCTTGCGCAGGCACGATCCGGTTCGTTATCCATCCGGAGTTGTCACCATGAAGTTGCGCACCACCCTGGCCCTTGTGGCCGCCGCCATCCCCTTGGCAGCCGCCCAAGCCCAGACGCTGAAGATCGGCCTGTCGGCCGAACCCACTTCGGCAGACCCCCACTATCACAAGATGACGCAGAACGACGCGTTCTCCGCGCACGTCTACAGTTCGCTGGTGGGCCGCAGCGCCGACATGAAACTGACGCCCCAGCTGGCCACGTCGTGGAAGAACCTGGACGACCTGACCTGGGAATTCAAGCTGCGCGACGACGTCAAGTTCTCCAACGGCAAGCCGTTCACGTCCGAGGACGTGCTGTTCACGATCTGCCGCACGCTGAACAACGAAACCAACGTGTCGCAGTCCTACATGGACATGACCAAGCGCATCACCGACGTCCAGACGCCGGATGCGCACACCGTCATCATCAAGACCGGTGAACCCTTCCCGCTGATGCCCGCCGAACTGGCCCGTTCGCTGCCCATCGTCTGGAACGGCATCGTGGAGCACGGCAAACTGACGTTCGACCCGAAGAAGGGTTGCGGCGTGACCGGCGCCTGGCCGACGGTGGCCGACTTCAACAACGGCAAGGACGCCATCGGCACCGGCCCGTACACCCTGAAGTCGTACGTGAAGGGCACCGGCATCGAGCTGGTCCGCAACGAACAATATTGGGGCGAGAAGCCCTACTGGAAGGAAGTGAAGTTCGTGCCGGTGCCGTCCGCCGGCCCGCGCCTGACCGGCCTGTTGTCCGGCGACTTCGACATGATCGAAAACCCGGCCGCCCGCGACCTGCCGCGCCTGAAGGACAACCCGAAGTTCGGCTTCGTGGCCACGCCGTCCACCCGCCTGGTGTTCTTCCAGCCGGACGTGGGCCGCAACCCGAGCCCGTTCGTCAAGACGACCGACGGCAAGAACCCGCTGCAGGACCTGCGTGTTCGCAAGGCTATTTCCATGGCCATCGACCGCAAGACCATCACCGCCCGCATCATGGACGGCATGGCCACCCCGGCCTACCAGTTCATGCCCGACGGCATGTTCGGCGCGCTGCCCAAGGCACCGGAAATCAAGTACGACCCGGAAGGCGCCAAGAAGCTGCTGGCCGAAGCCGGCTACCCGAACGGCTTTGAAATGACGCTGTCGTCCACCAACGACCGTTACGTCAACGACGGCCAGGTGGCCCAGGCCGTGGCCCAGTACCTGGCCCGCGTCGGCATCAAGACCAACGTGGACGCCATGACGGCCTCCATCTATTTCCCCAAGCGCGCCAAGCGCGAGTTCAGCTTCTCGATGGGCGGCTGGCCGGCGGAAACGGGTGAAGCCTCGGCGCTGTTCCAGCTGTGGGTCGCATCCCTGGATTCGCCCAACAGCCTGGGCACCAGCAACTACGGCGGTTTCTCCAACGCTGATTTCGACAAGGTGTACAAGCAGGCCATCGTGACGGTGGACGCGCCCAAGCGCGAAAAGCTGCTGCAGGAATCCACCCAGATCGCCCTGGACAACGTGCCGCTGATCCCGCTGCACTTCGAAAGCAGCATCTGGGCCTTCCGCAAGGGCATCACCTACGAAGGCCGCCGCGACCAGTACACGCTGGCCACCTCGGTCACGCCCGAAAAGAAGTAATCAGGTCCGCCTGAACGACAGAACGGCTGCCTTCGGGCAGCCGTTTTTTATTGCCCAGCCACTAGAACCGGCGCTGGGAACACGCCTTAGCGCCGCGCCGTGGCCACCCCTTATGGCCGCCCCGCCGGGCCCGCCGCCAGCGCCTGATCCAGTTCCCGGGACAGCAGTTCGATGAACGCCTCTGCCTTGGGCGGCAGCACCCGCCCCGGCATCACCTGGATTTGCAGCGTGCGCGATTGCAGTTCGGCGTTGGAAATCGGCACGGCCACCAGTTCGTCGCGCCGCAGGCTCCACGCCACCGAGATATAGCCGCTGAGCATGATGGCGTCCGTGCCGAACACGAAACCGTGCAGGGGCGACGAATCGTTGCAGGTCAGCACCGGGTCCAGTTGCACCGATTCCAGCGCGCAGCCCATTTCGAAGAGCTGGCGCGTGGTGGTGCCCGCCCCGGTCAACGCCAGCGGAAAATCGCTGAGGTCCTGCAGGCTGACGCTGCGGCGGCCGGCCAGCGGGTGGTTGGACGCCATGACGGCGTGCACCGGCGCCCGGCGCGAATACCGCACGCTGACCCCGTTGACCCGTTCGGCGATGAACGTCATGCCCAGATCGGCCCCGCCTTCCGCCACCCGGCGGCTTACCTCGGCCGGGGATCCCACGAAGAGGTCGAAGCGGATGTTCGGCCGTTCCTGGTGAAAGCGCGCCATCACCGAAGGCACGAAGATGCGCGCGACGCCTTCGACCGCCGCCACCCGGATCTCGTTGCGCGCCATGCCGCGGGCGGCGGCGATCTCCTGCAAGACCGACTCGGCCTCAAGCATGGTGCGCCGGGCGTGCACCAGCAGCAACTGGCCCGCCGGGCTCAGGACCATGCCCCGGGCGGCGCGCTCGAAAAGCGGCGCGCCCGCTTCCTCTTCCAGCTTGGCGATCTGCCGGCTGATTGCCGACACCGCCACATGCAGGCGCTCGGACGCGCCGCTCAGGCTGCCCGCCTGGGCAACCTCCAGAAAGTACTTCAAGGCGATTCCGTGCATGCTCAAGCCTCGCTGCCAGCCCAGACCTTTGCCTTTTCAGCAAAGCTGCCGATAAATATTCTAATTGTAGAGAAAGCTGCCAAACTCCTAGAATTCGCGGGGACCGCATCGCACCGGTGCGCGAATGAAGCTCGCCTGGCCCCAACCCCTATACAATCCCCTCGCTTCATCGGAGTTCCCATGCCCACGTCCCCGTCCGCGCCCCGTCCGCGCCCTTTCCTGCTTGCCTGTCCCGACCTGTCGGCCGAACGCCTGGGCAATACGGATACGCCGGGCGTCTGGCATTTCGATTCGGGCGTGCCGGGCAAGCGGGTCATGCTGAGTGCGCTGATCCACGGCAATGAGCTGTGCGGCGCCTGGGCGTTGAAGGAAGCGCTGGCTGCCGGTCTGCGTCCGCGCCGCGGTTCGCTGACGCTGGCGTTCTGCAACCTGGCCGCGTTCGACCGTTTCGACGCCGCCAACTACGCCCCCGCGCGCTTCGTCGACGAAGACATGAACCGCGTCTGGAGCGACGACAAGCTGGGCCTGCCGATCAGCCAGGAACGCCGCCGCGCCGCCGAGATCCGTCCGTGGGTGGAACAGGCCGACTGGCTGCTGGACTTCCACTCGATGAGCAATTCCGACGTGCCGCTGCAACTGACCGGCATGGAACAGCGCAATATCGACCTGGCGCTCGCGCTGGGCAATCCCGCCACCATCATCGCCGACGCCGGCCATGCCGCCGGCGTGCGCATGCGCGATTACGGCCGCTTCGGCGAAGCGGGCGACAACGGCACGCGTTCCCTGCTGATCGAATGCGGCTTTCACGGCGCACCCGAGGCGCGTGGCGTGGCCGTGGACCAGATGGCGCGCTTCCTGCTGGAAGCCGGCACGGTCGATGCCCAAGACATCCCCGCTGGCTGGGTCGCGCCCGGCGCCCCGGCGCAGCGCGCGCTGCGCGTGACGCATGCGGTGGCCGCCAAGAGCGCCGACTTCCGTTTCGCCGAGCCCTGGAAGGGCCTGGAAACGCTGGCGGCCGCCGGCACCGTGATCGGCTGGTCCGAAGGCGAACCCGTCGCCACCCCCTACGACAACTGCGTACTGATCATGCCGTCCACCGCGAACCTGCGGCCCGGCGTGACGGTCGTCCGCCTGGCCCAGCCTATCGCCTGATCCGCATCCCTGATTCACCACGAGGGAGCGCCCGCCAGAGGCGCCCTTCGGCACGACGAGCACGACCGGCACTACCCATAACAACTAGGGAAAAACATGTCAGCCCAGGTATTCATCCGCAGCGCCTTGCTGGCCTGTACGCTTGCCGCCTGTACGGCGGCCGTCCAGGCTCAGACCCCACCCTCTACCCTGAAGATCGGCCTGTCGTCCGAACCGACGTCGATGGACCCGCACTACCATCAGGCCACGCCGAACGATGCGATGACCTCGCACATGTTCGAGACGCTGGTGGGGCAGGACGCCAAGATGGACCTGATCCCGCGGCTGGCCACGGCCTGGAAGGCGGTTGACGACACCACCTGGGAGTTCAAGCTGCGCGACGGCGTGAAGTTCGCAAACGGCCAGCCCTTCACCGCGCAGGACGTGATCTTCACGTTCTGCCGCGTGATGAACAACGAACAGTCCATCGGCGGCTCGTACCCCGCCGTCATCCAGAAGTTCGCCGATGTGCAGGCGCGCGACGGCAACACGCTGGTCATCAAGACGCACAAGCCCTACCCGCTCTTGCCCAACGACCTGACCCGCACCGCCATGCTGTGGAGCGGCATCGTCGAGCACGGCCCCATCACGTTCGACCTGAAGAACAAGTGCGGCGTGACGGGCCCCTGGCCCACGGTGGCCGACTTCAACGGCGGCCGCGACGTGATCGGCACCGGGCCCTACACGCTGAAGTCCTACGTGAAGGGCACCGCCATCGAACTGGTCCGCAACGACGGCTACTGGGGCGACAAGCCTGCCTGGCCGGCCGTCAAGCTGGTGCCGGTGCCGGCGGCGGGCCCGCGCCTGACGGGCCTTCTGGCCGGCGATTTCGACCTGATCGAAAACCCCGCCGCCCGCGACGTAAAGCGCATTTCGCAAACCCCGGGCTACGGCTACGTAATCACGCCGTCCGTGCGCGTGGTGTATTTCCAGTTTGACGTGGCCCGCAGCCCCAGCCCCACGGTCAAGGCGGCCGACGGCAAGAACCCCTTGCAGGACGTGCGCGTGCGCCGCGCCATTTCGATGGCCATCGACCGCAAGACCATCGCCGACCGCATCATGGACGGCGCGGCCACCCCCGCGAACCAGTTCCTGCCCGACGGCATGTTCGGCACGCTGCCCCATCCGCCCGAACTGAAGTACGACCCGGAAGGCGCCAAGAAGCTGCTGGCCGAAGCCGGCTACCCCAACGGCTTCGAACTGGCCGTCTCGTCCACCAACGACCGCTACATCAACGACGCCCAGATCTCGCAGGCGGTGGCGCAGTACCTGTCGCGCGTGGGCATCAAGACGACCGTCGACGCGATGACGCGCTCGGTGTATTTCCCCAAGCGCGCCAAGCGCGAATTCAGCTTTGCGATGGGCGGCTGGTCATCCGAAACCGGTGAAGCCTCGTCTTTCCTACAATACTGGATTACCCGGTTCGACAAAGCGCAAGGCCTGGGCACCAGCAACTACGGCGGTTACGACAACCCCGAGTTCGACGGCGTGTTCAAGCGCGCGCTGGTAACCGTGGACCCGGCCGAGCGGGAAAAGCTGCTGCAACAGTCCCTGACCCTTGCACTGGCCGACCTGCCCAGCATCCCCCTGCACTTTGAAAGCAGTATCTGGGCGTTCAAGAAGGGGCTGGCCTACGAAGGCCGGGCCGATCAGTACACCCTGGCCATGTCGGCCAAACCCGCCAAGTAAGCACGCGGCGCCAAGAAACCCTGAGCCCACCAAGGAAATCATCAAGTGGCCTTGTTCATCCTACGCAGACTGATACAGAGTCTGTTCGTGCTGCTGGCCGTTTCGGTCGTGGTCTTCTTCGCGGTATACGCCGTGGGCGACCCGATCGAACTGCTGGTCAGCCCCGAAGCCAGCCAGGCCGCCCGCGAGGCGATGATCGCCCGCCTGGGCCTGGACCTGCCCGTGTGGCAGCAATACACCGGGTTCCTGTGGCGCGCGCTGCACGGTGACCTGGGCACGTCCTTCGTGCACGGCATCCCCGCGGTCGAACTGATCGTGCAACGCATCCCCGCCACCTTCGAGCTCGTCTTCGTGGCCATCATGCTGACCTGTGTGGTCGGCATCCCGCTGGGGCTCGTCGCCGGCCTGTACCGCGACGACTACCTGGGCCGCGGCATCATGGCGTCGTCCGTCCTGGGCTTTTCGCTGCCGAACTTCTGGCAGGGCATGATGCTGATCCTGCTGTTCGCCGTCTGGCTGGGGTGGCTGCCCGCCACCGGGCGCGGCGACACCGTCACGGTGCTGGGCGTGCGCCTGTCCATCCTGACGGCCGACGGCTGGTCGCACCTGATCATGCCGGCCATCAACCTGGCGCTGGCCAACATCGCGCTGGTGCTGCGCCTGACCGCCTCCGGCGTGGTCGAGGCCCGCAGCCAGGACTACGTGAAGTTCGCGCGCGCCAAGGGCGTCAAGCCCGGCCGCATCGTGCGCCGCCACATCCTGCGCAACATCCTGATCCCGGTCGTGACCGTGATCGGCATGGAATTCGGCAGCCTGATCGCCTACTCCACCATCACCGAGACCGTGTTCGCATGGCCTGGCATGGGCAAGCTGCTGATCGACAGCGTCTACCAGCTGGACCGCCCCGTGGTGGTCGCGTACGTGATGCTGGTCACCCTGATCTTCGTGGTCATCAACCTGGTTGTGGACATCCTGTACGCCGCGCTCGACCCGCGCGTGCAGCTCGTGACCCCCGCTCAATAATCCGCCATGGCTAACTCTCCCAATCCCGGCCGCACCCGCACCGTCCAGCCTCTGGCTGAGACGCCGCAGCGCGCCTCCATCCTGAAGAAACTGCGCGCGCGCCCCACGGTGCGCGGTTCGGTAATCGCGCTGGCCATCCTGGTGGTCCTGGTGATCTTCGCCCCGTACTTTGCGCCGCAGAACCCGTATGACCTGGCCAACCTGTCGCTGATGGACGGCCGCCTGGCGCCGCGCCAGGCGCTGATGGACGGCAGCATCGCCTGGCTCGGCACCGACGACCAGGGCCGCGACATGCTCAGCGCCATCCTGTATGGCCTGCGCATCAGCCTGATGGTGGGCCTGTCCGCCGTCGTGCTGGCCACCGCCGTCGGCGGCGCGGTCGGCCTGGTCGCCGCCTATGTCGGCGGCCTGGTCGACACCGTGCTGATGCGCATCGTCGACTTCATCCTGGGTTTCCCGACCATCCTGGTGGCGCTGGTGCTGCTGGTGGTGCTGGGGCGCGGGGTCGACAAGGTGATCCTGGCGCTGGTGCTGGTGCAATGGGGCCACTACGCCCGCATCATGCGCAGCCGCGCGCTGCAGGAGCGCCGCAAGGAATACGTGGAAGCGGCCGCCAACCTGGGCTTTCCGGCCTGGCGCATCATGGTGTTCCACCTGCTGCCCAACTGCCTGGGCCCCGTCATGGTGTTCGCCACCATCCAGATCGCCACCGCGATCGCGCTGGAAGCAACGCTGTCCTTCCTGGGGGTCGGCGTGCCGATTACCGAGCCGTCGCTGGGCTTGTTGATCTCCAACGGTTTCCAATACCTGCTGTCGGGCGACTACTGGATCAGCCTGTTCCCGGGCATCGCCCTGCTGGTGCTGATCCTTTCCATCAACATCGTGGGCGATCGCCTGCGTGAAAGCCTGGACCCCAAGCGATGACGCCCACCCCCGAAGCGCTACGCGCTTCCCCCTCAAGGGGGCATGCCTGCGGACCGGCAAAGCCGGCTCCGCGGCATCCCGATCGGGCGGCGCCCGTTGCACGCGCTGCCAGTGGCGCAATGGACAACTGAAATGAGCGAAACCCTTCTTGATGTGCGCGGACTGCGCACTGCATTCCATACCGAGGCCGGCGCGTATCTGGCGGTCGACGGCGTCGACCTTACCGTGCGCCGCGGCGAAATCGTCGGCCTGGTCGGCGAATCGGGTTCCGGCAAATCCGTCACCGGCTTCTCGCTGCTGGGCCTGATCGACCCGCCCGGGGAAGTCGTGGACGGCGAAGTGAAGTTCAAGGGCACCGACCTGCGCAAGCTCTCGGAAGAGCAGATGCGCCAGTTGCGCGGCAACCGCATCGCCATGATCTTCCAGGACCCGCTGATGACGCTCAACCCGGTGCTGCGCATCGGCGAGCAGATGATGGAAGCCATCCTGACGCACGAGAACGTGTCGCGCGCGCAAGCGGAAGAACGCTGCCGCGAGGCGCTGGCCATGGTCGGCATCCCGTCGCCGGAAAAGCGCTTGAAAAGCTATCCGCACGAGTTCTCGGGCGGCATGCGCCAGCGCGTGGCGATCGCCATCGCCATGCTGAACAAGCCCGACCTGATCATCTGCGACGAGCCCACCACCGCGCTGGACGTCACCATCCAGGGCCAGATCCTCTACCGCATGCAGGAGATCTGCCGCGAGCACAACACCGCCCTGATCTGGATCACCCACGACCTGGGCGTTGTGGCCGAACTGGCCGACCGCGTGGCCGTGATGTATGCCGGCCGCATCGTTGAAAGCGGCCCGGTCGAACAGGTGCTGGAATCGCCGCGCCACCCCTACACCAAGGGCTTGCTGGATTCGATGCCCGGCGCCACGCAACCCGGCGCACGCTTGCACCAGATCAACGGCATGGCGCCCAGCCTGGCCGGCCGCCCGTCGGGCTGTGCGTTCCGCCCGCGTTGCACCCGGGTGATCCCGCGGTGCACCGAACAAGCCCCCTCCGTCACCACCGAAGGTCCGCGCAGCTATCGCTGTTACGTGCCGATAGCCCGCGAGGCACAAGAAGCATGAGCCAAGCCGATACCCCCGTCATCGAGCTCAAGAACGTCCACAAGCGCTTCGAGCAGCGACCCGACCTGGCCCAACGCATTTTGGCCCTGACCGGCCGCCCCATCGACCGCCGCACGGTGTATGCCGTCAACGGCGTGGACCTGTCCATCAAGCGCGGCGAAGTGGTCGGGCTGGTGGGCGAGTCCGGCTGCGGCAAGTCCACGCTGGGCCGCGTCGTGGCCGGCCTGCATCGCCAGACCGAAGGCGAACTGCGCTATCTGGGCCAGGACGCCGTGCGCCTGCGCGGCGCTGAAAAGCTGGCCTACACGCTGGGCGTGCAGATGATCTTCCAGGACCCGCAGGCATCCTTGAACCCGCGTCAGCGCCTGCGCCAGATCCTGGGCGAATCGCTCAAGGTCCACAAGCTGGCCCCGCCCGCCGAGATTCCCGGCCGCATCGACCAGGCCCTGAAGGAAGTGGGCCTGGACGCCGAATACCGCGACCGTTTCCCGCACCAGATCTCGGGCGGGCAGCGCCAGCGCATCGGCATCGCCCGTGCGCTGATGGTGGCGCCCAAGTTCCTCGTCTGCGACGAACCGGTCGCCGCGCTGGACGTGTCGATCCAGGCGCAGGTGATCAACCTGTTCATGGATCTGCGTGAGCAGCACGGCTTCACGTATCTGTTCATCAGCCACGACCTGGGTGTGGTCAAGCACATCTCGGACCGCGTGGCGATCATGTATCTGGGCAAGATCGTGGAGATCTCCACCGCGGCCGAGATCTTCGCGCGCGCCAACCACCCCTACACCCAGGCCCTGATGGCCGAAGTGCCGGACGTGGCCCGCCGCGGCCGCAAGTTCACGCCGATCAAGGGGGAAATCCCGTCGCCGCTGAACCCGCCCCCGGGCTGCACGTTCAACCCCCGTTGCCCCCACGCCATGCCGCGTTGCCGCGAGCAGGCGCCGGTCCTGAAAGAAATCTCGGCGGGCCATTGGTCGGCCTGTCACCTGAATGAAGCGAGCGCCTGATGAAACCCTCCGACATGTCCAACGTGGACCGCATCGCCATTGAAATGGGCCATGCGGGCCGCAACGCCATCCTGTACGTGGATGAAGACCGCAACTCCGATCGTCCGTTCAAGCTGCAGACGTACCGCCCCTACGGCTACACGCCGGACCGCCCGGTCGTCATCGTGCAGCACGGCGTGCTGCGCAACGGCGACGAATACCGCGACTTCTGGGTCGAGGCCGCCGACAAGCACAAGCTGCTGATCGTGGCGCTGACGTTCTCCAACGAGATCTGGCCCGGCGTCGAAAGCTACAACAACGGCCGCGTGTTCTCGGCCGGCGGCAATCCGCGCCACATCGACGGCTGGACGTATGCGCTGGTGGGCAACGTCATCCGCGACATGATCGACGGCGAAATCACCGACGGCCAGAACATCTACCTGTTCGGCCATTCGGCCGGCGGCCAGTTCGTGCACCGCCTGATGAGCAGCCAGTCGCATGCGCCGTTCAAGGCCGTCGCGGCCGGTAACCCCGGCTGGTACACGTTGCCCACGTTCGACTTCCCGTTCCCGGAAGGCATGGACGGCGTCGGCCTGACCGAAGAACATCTGGTGAAGTTGCTGGCTTACCCGATGACCATCCTGGCGGGCGATCAGGACATCGCGACCGACGACCCCAACCTGCCGTCCGAGCCCGCCGCCATGCGCCAGGGCCCGCACCGCTTTGCGCGTGCGCAAAACTACTACGAGTTCGGCAAGAAAGAAGCCGAACGCCGCGGCGTGCCGTTCGGCTGGACGCTGCAAGTGGTGCCCGGCATCGGCCACGACGGCCGCGCCATGTCGGCCGTGTGCGCCAGCCTGTGGTTCGACGGCAAGATGCCGGATGCCGCCGAACTGGCCCGCCTGGCCGGCCAGCAGGTCGCCTGATCGCCCTCTTCCTCTCCATCGCTGAATACCGATACCGCCATGTCCAACACTCAGAGCACTGAACAGATCGTCGCCGGCATCCAAAGCTGGCTGCAATGCGAATCGCCGTCGAACTTTCCGGAAGGCATCGCCGCGATGGCGCGCATCATCGCCGACTACGCGGCCGCCGCCGGCCTGACGGTGGAACTATCGTCGCTGGGCCCCACCACGGGCCCGCTGCTGTACGCCACCAACCGCGCCCCCGGCGACACGCGCCCCGGCATCCTGATCCTGGCGCACATGGACACGGTGCATCCGGTCGGCACGCTGCTGGAGAACCCGGTACGCATCGACGGTGACCGCCTCTACGGCCCCGGCAGCTATGACATGAAGGCGGGCATCTACCTGGCGCTGACGGCGCTGGCCGGCGTGGCCCGCCCGGGCGCGACGCAGCTGCCCGTGGACTTCCTGGTGGTGCCCGACGAAGAAACCGGCAGCCACGCTTCCCGCGTGCACATCGAACGCTTCGCCGCCAACGCCAAGTACGCGCTGGTCTGCGAACCGGCCCGCCCCAACGGCGGCAAGTGCGTCACCGCGCGCAAGGGCACGGGCATGCTGAACCTGAACGTCAAGGGCCGCCCGGCCCACGCCGGCATGCAACACGAAAAGGGCCGCAGCGCGATCCGCGAAATGGCGCACCAGGTACTGGCGCTGGAAGCGATGACCGACTACGACCGCGGCATCACGGTCAGCGTCGGCACCATCGCCGGCGGCACGGTCACCAACACGGTGCCGGCCCTGTGCCGTTGCGTGGTGGATTTCCGCGTGCCGGACATGGGGGCCGCGGAAGACGTGCTGCGCCGCATGCGCGAGCTGTGCGCGGTGGGTCCGGATGTGGAACTGGACATCAACGTGGAACTGAACCGCCCGCCGATGGTGAAGACGCAAGCCGCGGCAGACCTGCTGGCACTGGTGCAAGGCTATGCGGACCGGGCAGGTTTCCTGCTGGAAGACGCCCCGATGACCGGCGGCGGCAGCGACGCGAACTTCACATCGGCGATGGGGATTCCGACGTTGGACGGCCTGGGCGCCGACGGCGACGGGGCACATACGTTGAATGAATATATTCTGGTGTCGACGTTGGAGCAGCGGTTGAAGTTCTGGGAATTGTTGCTTCGGGAATTGGCTTAGGTTTTTTTGTGACGTTGATGGTTCTTTAGACGCCCGTCACGGCGGTCCCGCGGGGAGTGCGGGTCAACGATTGCGGTCCGGAGCCTTCGCTCCGGACTTCCCCGTCGTCATCTTCGTCGCTGCCTGCGGCAGTTCCTTCAGATTCCCTCGGGCTTATCGACTCCCCGCACTCCCCGCGGGACCGCCGTGACGGACTCTGGTGGCTGCAATCTCACCGTCGCTGGGGAGAACCGTGTGCTTAGGATTCTCGTCAACAATTTTGAGGGGCGAAGGATCTTGCGGTGCCCGCTCCCCGCCGGCCGCGCGGGCGGCCTTGGGGAGCTTACGCATCGTCTTGCGTCGCGATGTGGTTGATGGTGCTCCGTAGGATGGGTGGAGTGCGATCCGGCAGGCCCAAGTACACGGGCGTATGCCGCACGTAACCCATCATCGATGCCTGCCACCATGATGGGTTACGCGCGATGGCCCCCCGCGTCCTCATGCCAGATTTGCCGCGCTCCACCCATCCTACGACGCACGATCAGCCGGATCGCATCGACAGTCTTCCTATTAGACGGGTGGCGCGCGCAGGTCTGGCTACGCACACAGCTCTGCCGCGCGCCACCCGTCGCTCCACCCCACCCCGTGACTGCGGGGATCATTAGCAAACTGCTCTTCACCGGCGCGCAAGCGATCACCGCTCCGACGCCTCGACAATGCGCATGCCGAATGCGGCCGCCTGCGCGGTCGCTTGAGGCGGGCCACGCAAATCTCGTCAGTAAACAGCGGCCTGACTGCGCCGCGATCCAAGACTTCGGTAGCCCGTCGGCGCTGTCGGCGTGACGGCGCGCAACCTTGATGCGCCCGAGGGAATCCGAAGGGAGCCGAAGGCGGACGAGGATGACGACGGGGACGTCCGGAGCGAAGGCTCCGGACCGCAATCGTGGGCGCGCGCCGTCACGCCGACAGCGCCGATGGGCGACCTACGAAAACCTGAAACGCCGGCAACCGCCCCGCAACCGACGAAGCTCCGCCGACGCCTACGAATAACCATCAAATACCGCCAAAACCTTCAATCGCCTAGAATCCTCCCAATTCCAGTCCAGAACTCCCCGCCATGTCCGCCGCCCCCGCACCTCAAAGCGCCATCGCCTACGGCCTTGCCACTCTTGCCGCCGACGGCACCATTCTTGATACCTGGTATCCGCGTCCGTCGCTGGCCGATCACACCCCTGCCGGCGGCACCCGGCATCTGACGCCTGAAGAAGCGCGCGCCGCGCTTGGTGAGCACGTTCCCACGGCCCTCATCCGGGACACACGCCGCAAAGTCGACATCGTCGCCGTGCGCACCGCGATCCCCTCGCTTGCCGAAGCGCCTGTCGACGCGCATGACGCCTATCTGCGGCTGCATCTGCTCAGCCACCGGCTGATCCGCCCCCATGACGCCAACTTGGACGGCCTGTTCGGCGTGCTCGCCAACGTCGCGTGGACCTCCGTCGGGCCCTGCGCCATCGACCAGGTCGACGCCTTGCGCTGGCAGTTGCGCGCCATCGGCCAGACCCTGGAGATCCGCGGCATCGACAAGATTCCCCGCATGACCGACTACGTCGTGCCCGGCGGCGTGCGCATCGCGGACACCGCGCGCGTGCGGCTGGGCGCACACCTGGCGGCACGCACCACCGTGCTGCACGAAGGATTCTGCAACTTCAACGCCGGCACGCTCGGCGCGTCGATGGTCGAAGGCCGCATCAGCGCAGGCGTCATCGTCGATGACGGCACCGACATCGGCGGCGGCGCCTCCATCATGGGCACCATGTCCGGCGGCGGCAAACAGGTGGTGTCCATCGGCAAGCGCTGCCTGTTGGGCGCCAACTCGGGCCTGGGCATCTCGCTGGGCGATGATTGCGTGGTCGAGGCCGGCTGCTACGTCACCGCCGGCACACGCGTGCTGACGCCGGAAGGCGCCGTGGTGAAAGCCGTGTCGCTGGCGGGCCAACATGGCCTGCTGTTCCGCCGCAACTCGCAGACGGGCGCCGTGGAGTGCCTGGTGCGCACCGCCGCCTGGGGCACCTTGAACCCCGCGCTGCACGCGGGGCATTGAATGGAAAAGGGCCGCTGCAAGCGGCCCTTTCTTCATCCGGGAAAAGCTGGCGCGCCCGGCGCCGCTTGGGGTCGTGTCCCGGTCAGGCGTATTCCGCCGTCTGCCCCAACTGGTCGTACACCAGATTCACCAACAGGTCCGAGCTCAGGATGCGCGTGGCCAGGCACGAGAACACCGTCTTGCCGCTGTCGTCTTGCAGGGTGACCGTCTCGGTCCAGTCGTTCAGGTCGATGCGCTTGAGCGACTCGTAGGGCCAGGTGGCGCCGCCGATGTGCAGGCCTTGCGCCGACAGGGCCAGTTCTTGCGTTTCCAGGCCAGGGAACTCGCCGGCCTTGATATAGCGGAACGGAACGCGCGTGCCATTGGCGATCATGGCTTCCAGCACGGGCAGGCGCTGCTCGACGTAGCGCGAGCGGAATCCGTCCATGAATGCGGGAAATTCGCTGGTGCCGCTGGGCACCACGGTCCAGTCTTGGGCCGAATCCGTGCGGTAGGCAAAGCTGTCTACCTGAACCGCCGCGGCCGGGCCGGAGGCGAACAGGCAAAGATCCTGGATGTCCGCGAAAGCCGCGTAATTACGCGTGTCGCCATGCTGGCTGACCACGCCCTTGTCATGCAATTCAAAGCGATCCGGGGCGCTCCCCGTGTGCGTAAACACCGCCAATGCGTCAGATGCCTGCGGGGTTTTGCTATTAGTCATGCAACTTCCTTATTCAGTTAGGGTGCTTTCGCGGCCCAGGACGTCGCAAAGTCATGCGACACGCATTCTCCCCCATATGAGGAATACGTGCTTGATGACCCCTTTTATCGCCGATAAAGGTGTCCCCTTGGCGGACACCAAGCACCCGCTCGCGTCACGCGCCTGGCGGAATCGGCACGAAGGGATGGTGCTGCACGTCCCCGCCCCCGGCGATGATCGCCGTCGCCTCGGGCACCTCTTCCCAGGCTCCCGGCATCTCGCTCAAGGGTTCGGACAGCAGCAGGAAGGCGTTCTCGTCCAGCGCGGCGATCTGCGCGTCCTGCGGATACAGTTCGCGCAGGTGGCGCACGCAGGTGTTGTGGAACAAGGTGCGCGATTCGGCCTCGCTGGAATAGCGCACGGCGATCAGGCGGTGGCCGTCCAGTGCGCAGACGGTCATGTTGATGGGATGCGTGACGCCATGACGCCGCCCGGTCTCTTCCACCGCGCCCACCATGCGGGCCAGCGCCGGGATCGGGTCTTCCTCCAGGCCGAACGTCAGCGCCAGCAGGAACATCACCTCGGAATCCGTCGACCCTTCCAGCGACCCGAAATACGCCGGCGCGATCATCAGCATCAGATCCCGGCGCAAGAGCGGATAGTCGCGGATGACGCCGTTATGTACGAACAGCCACTGCCCGTGCCGGAACGGATGGCAGTTGGTCTCTTGCGCGGGCGTATCGGTGGCCGCGCGGATGTGCGCGACGAAGAGCGGCGCATGGATCGCGCGCGCCGCCTCGCGCAGGTTGCGGTCGTTCCAGGCGGGATGCACGCTGCGATAGCGGAACGGCGGTTCGGGAGACTGACCCGCCGGGGCGCGGCCATACCAGCCCAGGCCGAAGCCGTCGCCGTTCGTGGTGGTGGCGCCCAGGCGCGCGTGCAGGCTCTGGTCGATCAGCGAGTGCTTGGCTTTGAAGAGCACGCTCTCCATCTGCAGGGGACTACCGGTGTAAGCCAGCCAACGACACATGACGCACTCCTTCAAGACAGACTTGCCCAGTGTAGGAGCGACCCGCAATTTTCTACAAGCTTGCCCGTCCGCGCCGCGGCATAGTGGCCTTTTCCCCGCATCAGCCGGAACTTGCCTGTGACTACGCCCTCATCCGTCCCCGCCCTGCAACAGGGTTTTTCCAGCGACAACATCGCGGGCGCCAGCCCGGAAGTCTTCGACGCCCTGCTGCGCGCCGGCACCGGCCAGGCCCCGGCCTATGGCGCCGACGACGGCTCCTTGCGCGTGCAGCGCAAGCTGGCCGACATTTTCGAACGCGACGTGGACGTGCTGCTGGTGCCCACCGGCACCGCCGCCAATTCCATCAGCCTGTCGGCGTTGACGCCCCCTTGGGGCGCCGTGCTGTGCCACGCGCAGGCCCACATCGCCAATGACGAATGCGGTGCGCCCGAGTTCTACACCAACGGCGCGCGCCTGAAGCTCCTGGGTGGCCAGGCCGCCAAGATCGATCCGGCAGAACTGGCCGTGGAAGCCCGCCGCAAAGTCGGCGACGTGCACTCGGTCCAACCCTCGTGCGTCAGCATCACCCAGGCCACCGAAACCGGCGGCGTCTACACGCTGGATGAAATCAACGTCATCGGCGGCATCTGCCGCGATGCCGGCCTGCCCTTGCACATGGACGGCGCGCGCTTTGCGAATGCGCTGGTCAGCCTGGACTGCACGCCGGCGGAAATGACGTGGAAGGCGGGCGTAGAGGTCCTGTCGTTCGGCGCCACCAAGAACGGTGTGCTGGGCGCCGAGGCCATTGTGCTGTTCAACCCGGAACGGGCCCGTGAACTGGAGTTCCGCCGCAAACGCGGCGGCCATCTGTTCTCGAAGATGCGCTTGCTGTCGGCCCAGCTGGAAGCGTATCTGGACAACGACCTGTGGCTGCGCAACGCACGCCAGGCCAACGCCATGGCCGCGCGGCTGGCGGCCGGCATGCAAGGGCTGCCGGGCGTGGCGCTGCAAGGCACCGTCGACGCCAACATCCTGTTTTGCCAATTGCCTGCCCAGGCCATCGAAGGCCTGCTGGCCGATGGCTTCCGCTTCTACCACGACCGCTGGGGTCCGGGCGTCGTGCGCCTGGTGACGTCGTTCGCGACGCAGGAGCAGGACGTGGACCACTTCCTGTCGGCGCTGCGCGCGCAAGTTGCTTAAGACCTGTGTTCGCGTGCGGGTCCGCGGCCTAGGCCGCGGGCTGGTACGCCGAAGGCGGCGCGCCGTACGCCATGCGGAAGGCGCGGTTGAAGTGGCTCTGGTCATAGAAGCCCACGTCCGCCGCCACCTGGGCCACCGACACCCGCTCGGTGGCCAGCGCCGCGCAGGCGCGCTCCAGCCGCAACCGCACCAGCCACGCGTGCGGCGTCAGGCCAGCCGAATGCGTGAAACGCCGCAGGAACTGGAAGCGGCTCAATCCGCATAGCCGGGCCAGGTCGTCCAGCGCGATCTTCTCGCACAGGTGCGCCTGGCAATAGTCGCGCACGGCGTGCAGATGCGTGGACGACAAGCCGCCCTTGACCGTTTCAGGCTGCACGGCGCCAGTACGCGCGAACAAGGTGCCCATCAACGCCAGCGACTGCGATTCCTGCGCCAGCGGCTCATCCGGCGCGCCCGACATCCACACGCTGTGCAGCGCCATGAAACGGGCGGCCAACGCGGCGTCTTCCACCAGCGTCGCAGAAAAGCGTTCATCCGCAGCCGCCCCCGACACGTCTTCGATAAAGCCGCGCATCAGCTCGGCCGACAGCCGGAAGGTCTTCAGTGTGTACGAAGCACCATAAGCGTCGACGCCCGCGCCATCGTGGATCTCGCCCGGCGGCATCAGGGCAAGGCCGCCGGGGCCCAGCAGGATGCTTCTGCCGCGGAAACACTGGCGCTGCACGCCCTGCGTCACCAGGCCGATGTGATAGTCCACATGGTAGTGGCGGTCGAACTGGAATTCGCTGAACCGCGCCTGGCCCAGCACCAGCCCCGGCGTGCCGGGCACCGGGTGATATCGGACGTCGTCTTTCATGGCGTCGGCTCCCGCGCGCTACTTCTTCAACAGCGCCTTCAGCATCGCCATGCGCTCCTTGGGATTCATGGCGGCCGTGGCTTCGTCTTCCTGCACCCGCACATCACCCAAGCCCATCTCTTCGATGAAGCGCGACGGCTCCCGCACCAGGTCTTCACGGGCGCGGCGGCGACGCTTGCACCAGCTCAGGTTCAGGCTGCGCTGCGCACGCGTGATGCCCACGTACATCAGGCGGCGTTCTTCCTGGATGCGCGTGGCCAGGTTCTCGGCCGCGCGCGCCGGGTCGCCGACTTCGTCGTCCTTGCCCAGGTGAGGCAGCAGCCCCTCTTCCACGCCGGCCAGATACACGTGCGGATACTCCAGTCCCTTGGAGGCGTGCAGCGTCGACATCTTGACGGCGTCGGGCTCTTCTTCTTCGCCGCGCTCCAGCATGGTCACCAGCGCCACGTGCTGCACCAGGTCGAAGAGCGTCATGTTGTCTTCTTCGGCCTTGCGCTTGAGCCAGCCCGTCAGTTCCAGCACGTTCTGCCAGCGCGTCTGCGCCGGACGTTCCTCGAACAATTCGAACAGGTGACGCTCGTACTGGATGGCTTCCACCAGATCGTCCAGGATGACGCCGGCGGGTTCGGCGGGCGCGGCGTCCTTGCCCGAGGCCGCGCCGCGCCCAGCGCGCCACTGCATGCGGCGGATGAACTCGGCAAAGGTGCGCAGCGGGTCCAGCTGACGCGGCGCCAACAGGCTTTCCAGGCCGGTTTCGGCCACCGCCGCCAGCAGCGAGATCTCGCGCGAGGCCGCGTACTGGCCCAGCACCTGCAGCGTCGCCTGGCCGATGCCGCGCTTGGGCGTGGTGGCCGCGCGGATGAACGCGGGGTCGTCGTCGTCATTGGCCAAGAGGCGCAGATACGACAGCACGTCGCGCACTTCGGTCTTGTCGAAAAAGCTCTGCCCGCCCGAGATCGTGTACGGAATCTTCAGATTGCGCAGCGCCTGCTCCAGGATGCGCGACTGGTGGTTGCTGCGGTACAGGATGGCGAAATCCTTCCACTGCGCCTGGCGTTCGAAGCGCGAGGCCGACACCTTCATGGCGATGGATTCGGCTTCCTGCTCTTCGCCGTCCATCGCCGACACCAGAATCGGTTCGCCCACGCCCAGGTCTGACCACAGCTTCTTGTCGAACAGCTTGGGGTTCTTCTCGATGACCTGGTTGGCGGCGGCCAGGATGCGCTGCACCGACCGGTAGTTCTGTTCAAGCTTGATGAGCTTGATGTTGGGGTAGTCGGTCGTCAGCTTGGCCAGGTTCTCGATCGTGGCGCCGCGCCAGGCATAGATTGCCTGGTCGTCGTCGCCCACCGCCGTGAACATGGCGCGCGACCCGGTCAGCAGCTGCACCAGGCGGTACTGGCACACGTTGGTGTCCTGGTATTCGTCCACCAGCAGGTAGCGCACGCGGTTCTGCCAGCGCGTGCGCACTTCCTCGTTGCTGGCCAGCAGCAACGCCGGGATGCGGATCAGGTCGTCGAAGTCCACCGCCTGATAGGCCGCCAGCGTGGCCGCGTAGCTGCGGTAGACGTTGGCCGCTTCGACATCGCCCGGCGTGACCGCCTCGCGCGCGGCGTCGTCCGGCTCCAGCAACGCGTTCTTCCACAACGAGATGATGCCTTGCACGTGGCGCAGGCGGGCCTTGTCGGTCGTGGCCAGCAGTTCCTGGATGATGGACATGGCGTCATCGGCGTCCAGGATCGAGAACGTGGGTTTCAGGCCCGCGTTGCGCGCCTCTTCGCGCAGCATCTTCACGCCCAGAGAATGGAACGTGCTGATGATCAGGCCCTTGGACAGCTTGCGGTCCACCAGGGTCTTCACGCGCTCGTCCATCTCGCGCGCGGCCTTGTTGGTGAAGGTCAGCGCCACCACGTTGCGGCCCATGTAGCCGCACTCGCGCAGCAAGTAAGCGATCTTCTGCGTGATCACGCGCGTCTTGCCGCTGCCGGCGCCGGCCAGCACGAGGCACGGGCCGTCCAGGTAAAGCACCGCCTCTTTCTGGGCGGGATTCATGCCTTGACCAATAGATTCGCTTGCGGACATTTTGAGTTGGGTCGTCATGCATCGCGCTCGCCGCAACGCGGATGCGGCCGCCAGGCGCAGGGCCGGCAGCCGCCCGTCAGCGGGCTGGTACTACGCGAGAAAATGGGGACGGGCGCAGCCGCCGATGCGGGCCTGCCGCGCCAGCGCGATAGAGGAAGACGATCATAGAACAATCGGATGGATGACGCATCGGCAGATGCCGAGGGGTCAGATCTCCAGCGGATCGACTTCCAGTTGCCAGCGCACGCGCGCCTCGTTGGCAATGTAGGGCAGATGGTGCGACCACGACGCCAGGAACGCCTGCAGGGCCGGCCGGCTGCTGCTTTCCACCAGCAGTTGCGCGCGTTCGATATTGGCCACCCGCACCACCCGCAGCGGCACCGGGTCATACAGCATGATCGCGTCCAGGCCCGGAAAGTCGGCCGCCCACTCCCCTTCGGGCAGCACGCGCGCGCGTTCCAGGAAAGCCTGCGCCACCTTCAACTCGCGCGCCTCGGCCGTCAGCAGCGCCTGGTAGACGAACGGCGGCAGGCCGGTGCTTTCGCGTTCATGCAGCGCATGCCGCGCAAAGCCCGCGTAGTCGTGACGCAGCAGCGCCTGGTAGACGGGCTGCTCGGGATAGCCGGTCTGGATCAGCACCTCGCCGTTGCCTTGGTGGCGCCCGGCACGGCCGGCCACCTGCATCAATTGGGCGAACAGACGCTCGGGCGCGCGGAAGTCGTGCGCGAACAGCATCGAATCGGAATTCAGCACGCCCACCAATCCCAGGCGCGCGAAATCGTGGCCCTTGGCCACCATCTGCGTGCCCACCAGGATGTCGACCTCGCCCGCATGCACCGAGGCGAACAACGCCTCGGCGCTGCCCTTCTTGCGCGTGCTGTCCGCATCGATGCGCAAGATGCGCGCGCCGGGAAAAAGCTCGGCCAGATGCTCTTCAATGCGCTGCGTGCCGCGGCCCATCGGCGCCAGGTCCTGGTCGCCGCATTCGGGGCATGCGCGGGGCACGGGCGCCTGATAGCCGCAATGGTGGCACTGCAGCCGGTGGCCGCGGCCGTCGGTGCGATGCAGCACGGTAAAGGCCGTGCAGCGCGGGCAATTACTGACCCACGCGCACGACTGGCAATGCAGCACGGGCGAATAGCCGCGCCGGTTCAGGAAGATCAGCGACTGCTCTTTGCGCTCCAGCCGCTGGCCGATCGCCTCCAGCAGATGCGGCGACATACCGTGCTTCATCTGCAGGCGGCGCGTGTCCACCAGCCGCATCGACGGCAAGCTGCTGGATCGCGCGCGCGCCGGCAGCGTCAGGCGCAGATAGCGGCCGCGCTCGGCGTGTTGCCACGTTTCCAGCGACGGCGTGGCTGAACCCAGCACCACGGGAATGTCCAGGTCATGGGCCCGCCACACGGCCAGGTCGCGCGCCGAATAGCGCAGGCCGTCCTGCTGCTTGTAGGAGGCATCGTGTTCTTCGTCCACGACGATCAGGCCCAGCTTGCTCAAGGGCGCGAAGATCGACATGCGCGTGCCCAGCAGCATGCGCGCGTCGCCGCGCTGGGCGCGCGCCCAGGCCTGCAGGCGTTCGCCGTCGGACAAGCCGCTGTGCATGACGGCCAGGCCGTCCGGGCCCACCAGCGCCTCAAGGCGGGCGCGCAGCGCGCCTTCCAGCTGCGGCGTCAGGTTGATTTCGGGCACCATCAGCAGCACCTGGCGCCCCTGGGCCAGCACCCGTTCGGCGGCCCGCAGGTACACCTCGGTCTTGCCGCTGCCCGTCACGCCATGCAGCAGCACGGGCTTGAAGCCGGCCAGGGCGCCAATGGCGTCCACGGCGGCGGCTTGGGCCTCGTTCAGTTCGGGCGGCTGGTCGGCCTTGGCCGGCGCGCGCGCTGTCTTGCGCTTGCGGTTGTCCAGCCGCGCCACCGGCCCGCCCGCCGACCGTTTGCCCTGATACGCCGTGGGTTTTCGCAGGGGTGGCGGCAAGGTCGGCAGCATCACCTCGCCCAGGGGCCGCTGGTAGTACTCCGCGGCAAACCGCGCCAGGCGCAGCCAGTCCTCGTCAAAAGGCGGCAGGTCGTCCAGCACTTGCTCGATGGGGCGGATTTGCTTCGGGTCGAACGAGGGCTCGGCCGGGTTCTCCACCACCACCCCGATCATCTTGCGCCGCCCGAACGGCACGATCACCCGCAGGCCCACCGGCACGGGGGTCTCGCTGCGGTAATCGAAGGGGCCGGGCAAGGGCACGTCCAGCGCCACGCGCACCCAGCAAACCGCTGCGGGAGTCGTAATCGGCGGCGCTTCAGACATGGATGCTGGGAGGGTGCATGGGGCGGGTAAGACCTGGATGGCGGGAAATTGCTAAGGAAGGCGCAGCGGGGCAATTGTCGCCCCAATGCGTCGGCTTGCTCCAGCCCCCGCCTGTGGATAACTTTGGGGAAAAGGCTGGGGCAACGTCAAGATTTGGAATAAGCGTAGATTGCGTACGCTGTTGCAATCCGGTGGAAAACTTGATTTTTGTCTATTAAAACAAAGACTTAAACAGTCTTCCAAGATTGTAAACTAGCTTCTAAAGGGTTTTCCCCGAGCAAAATCTTGCTGTGCACAAGTGTCCGCCGGGGCCCTCAAACTTCGGCCCTTTGGACCGAAGCGTTCACTCACTTACCCCCGCAGCAAGCGGCTGTGTTGGTGGACTTCGTCGACCAATTCCGCTACTGCTTCCGGCGGTGTAAACCGCGAAATGCCGTGGCCCAGGTTGAACACGTGGCCGCCCTTGCCCACCGGGCCGAAGGCGTCCAGCACGCGGCGGGCTTCCGTACGGATGGCGGACGCGCCGCCGAACAGCGCCATCGGGTCCAGGTTGCCCTGGAAGGCCACGGAGTCGCCCGTGCGGCGGCGGGCCGCGGCCAGGTCCACCGTCCAATCCAGGCCTACCGCGTCGCAGCCGCAAGCCGCGATTTGCTCGAGCCACTGGCCGCCACCCTTGGTGAAAACGATGACCGGCACGCGCCGGCCTTCGTGCTCGCGGGTCAGGCCGTCCACGACCTTTTTCGTGTACGCCAGCGAGAACTGCTGGAACAGGCCATCGGCCAGCACCCCGCCCCAGCTGTCGAACAGCATGACGGCTTGCGCGCCGGCGGCGATCTGCGCGTTCAGGTACTGCAGCGTGGCTTCGGCGTTGATTTCCAAAATGCGGTGCAGCAGATCCGGACGCGAATACAGCATCGTCTTGATCAGGCGGTAGTCGTCGCTGCCCTGCCCTTCGACCATGTAGCAGGCGATGGTGAACGGGCTGCCGGCAAAGCCGATCAGCGGCACCTTGCCGTCCAGTTCGCGGCGGATGACGCTGACCGCGTCGAACACGTAGCGCAGCTTGTCCATGTCGGGCACGGCCAGACGCGCCACGTCGTCCTCGGTGCGCACGGGGCGGGCAAAGCGCGGGCCCTCGCCTTCGGCGAAATCCAGGCCCAGGCCCATCGCATGCGGCACGGTCAGGATGTCCGAGAACAGGATGGCCGCATCCAGGTCGAAACGCTCGAGCGGCTGCAACGTGACTTCCATCGCGTAGTCCGGATTCTGAGCCAGGCCCATGAAAGAGCCCGCCCGGGCGCGCGTCGCGCGGTATTCGGGCAGGTAGCGACCCGCCTGGCGCATCAGCCAGATCGGGGTATAGGGCACGGGCTCGCGCAAGAGCGAGCGCAAGAACACATCGTTCTTCAAGCTGGAAGCAGACACGACTATCCTCGATGATCGGAAGCCGTGATTTTACTTCCCCAAGCTGACAAGGCGCGCCAGGCCGGCAGACCCGGCTTGCTTGGGCGCAAGTGAGCGGCAGTTCTGCCGGGCATTTCAACTTTTTCGGCGTCGGCGCGGGGTCGATCCCCGGTATTTCAATACTCCGCCCGACGCGCCAGCGCCGCCTGCCGATACGGCGCGGCCTCGATGCCGTGCTTGCGCATCAGCGCCCAGAATGCGCGCCGGTGCTTGTCGCAGGCGCGCGCGGCCTGCGCCACGTTGCCGCCGTGGCGTGACAGCGCGTGGCGAATGTAGTCCCGCTCGAAACCGTCCACCACCCGCGATTTGGCCAGGCGGAACGACTCCTGCGCCGGCAGGCGCCGTGCCTCGCGCATGCCGGCCGCGGCCTGTTCGACAAGTTCTGCCGGCAACCGCGGGCGAGCCGCCTCGTGCGCTGCGGCTTCTGACCCGCCCGGATAACTGGCCGCCGGTTCCCGCACACTGGCGCGCGGCGGCTGGCGCCACACGGCGGGCCGCGCCATCCGGTCCAGGCGCACCCGCATGCTTTCCAGGCAGGCGGGCTGCGCGATGAAGTCCGCCACGCCTAAGCCCAGCAGGTCTTCGATGGCGGGGGCCTTCATGTCGTCCATCAGCAGCAGGATAGGCGTCGTCAGCGCGGCGCCTGCCTGAGCCAGGGCCATGCGCGCCCACGCGACCGTGGACGGCGTCACAGGCAGGATGCAGCCGTCATAGCGCTTGAGCGATATCGCCAGGCGCGCGAGCACCTGGACGTCCTGCAGCAGATGTGGGTGGACGCCCGCGCCGTGCGCAGGAGCCGCGAGAAGCTCGGCATTGGCCTCCGCTGCGTGTGTGCGAACCAGCGGCACCAGGTGCAGCCGGATCCGCGTCAGCCGGGCTTGATGCCGGGCGACCCAATCGCGCATGGCGCCTTCATGGCCCGGCGCCAGCAGCACCCCGCAATCCAGGACTTCTCGCACGCTTTCCCCTTTGGCTATGTAGGCAAAGTTGAAGGCTACTGTCGTGCAAGCCTCGTCGCCATTCGTAGTGAACGCATTGCGGTCGCCCCGCACAAGGACAAATGATGCGCTGGCATGAAACGCGCGGGCATGAAAAAAGCGGCCATTGGCCGCTTTTTCCAATCCGGAGCGAACCCCGGGGTACTGCTTTGCCGCTTAGTGCGAACGACCGCCTTGGCGCAGCTTGCGCGCCGCGATGGCTTGCGCAGCCAGCATGGCGAGTTCCGCTTCGACGACCGCGATGTCAGCCTTGTCCTTGGCGTTCGCAAGGGCCTCTTCGGCCTTCTTGCGAGCTTCCAGGGCACGGGCTTCGTCCAGGTCGGCGGCACGGATAGCCGTGTCGGCCAGAACCGTCACGCTGCCCGGCTGCACTTCCAGAATGCCCCCGGCGACGAAGATGTTTTCCTCGCCTTGGTCGGCACGAACGATCTTGACCGTCCCGGGGCGTATGCGCGAAATCAGCGGGGTGTGGCCGGGCAGAATGCCCAGTTCACCCGCTTCGCCAGGCAGCACCACGAACTTCGCCTCACCGGAGAAGATCGCTTCCTCTGCGCTGACGACATCCACATGCAGGGTAGCCATATCGGTTCCTTATTGCAGTTTCTTGGCCTTCTCGAAGGCCTCGTCGATCGAACCGACCATGTAGAAGGCCTGTTCCGGCAGGGCATCGCACTCGCCGTTCACGATCATCTTGAAACCACGGATGGTTTCGGCCAGCGGAACGTACTTGCCGGGCGAGCCGGTAAACACTTCAGCAACGTGGAACGGCTGCGACAGGAAACGCTGGATCTTACGAGCGCGGGCCACGGCCTGCTTGTCGTCGGGCGACAGTTCGTCCATACCCAGAATCGCGATAATGTCGCGCAGTTCCTTGTAGCGCTGCAGCGTTTGCTGCACGCCACGAGCAACGGCGTAGTGCTCTTCGCCGACGACTTGCGGGTCGAGCTGGCGGCTGGACGAATCCAGCGGGTCCACGGCCGGGTAGATACCCAGCGAAGCGATGTCACGCGACAGCACGACGGTGGAGTCCAAATGCTGGAAGGTCGTGGCAGGCGACGGGTCGGTCAAGTCATCCGCAGGGACGTACACGGCCTGGATCGAGGTGATCGAGCCCGTCTTGGTCGACGTGATGCGCTCTTGCAGCTTGCCCATTTCTTCAGCCAGCGTGGGCTGGTAGCCCACGGCCGACGGCATACGGCCCAGCAGTGCGGACACTTCGGTACCGGCCAGCGTGTAGCGGTAGATGTTGTCCACGAAGAACAGGATGTCGCGGCCTTCGTCACGGAACTTCTCGGCCATCGTCAGGCCGGTCAGCGCCACGCGCAGACGGTTGCCCGGGGGTTCGTTCATCTGACCGAACACCATCGCGACCTTGTCCAGAACGTTCGACTCTTCCATTTCGTGGTAGAAGTCGTTGCCTTCGCGGGTACGCTCACCCACGCCGGCAAACACCGACAAACCGCTGTGCTGCTTGGCGATGTTGTTGATGAGTTCCATCATGTTCACGGTCTTGCCCACGCCGGCGCCGCCGAACAGGCCGACCTTGCCGCCCTTTGCGAACGGGCAGACCAAGTCAATAACCTTGATGCCGGTTTCCAGCAGTTCCACCGACGGCGACAGTTCGTCGAAGCGGGGAGCGCTTTGGTGGATGCCACGCTTTTCTTCGTGTTGGATCGGGCCGGCTTCGTCGATGGGACGACCCAGCACGTCCATGATGCGGCCCAGCGTGCCGGTGCCGACCGGCACCGAGATCGGGGCGCCCGTGCCGGTGACCTTCATGCCGCGGCGCAGGCCGTCGCTGGAGCCCAGCGCAATGGTACGCACCACGCCGTCGCCCAACTGTTGCTGCACTTCCAGCGTCAGACCCTTTTCGGCGAACGAGGAGGACTCGTCGTCGGCCAGAGTAAGCGCTTCATAAATCTTGGGCATGTGATCGCGGGGGAACTGAATATCCACCACGGCGCCGATGCACTGAACGATGGTTCCGTTGCTCATGTCGATTCCTTGCTTGATAGCTTTAGATGGGAGCTGCCTGCCTTAAACGGCGGCAGCGCCCCCTACGATTTCCGAAATTTCTTTGGTGATCGCGGCCTGACGGGTCTTGTTGTAGACCAGTTGCAGCTCTCCGATGACCTTCTTGGCGTTGTCCGACGCCGCCTTCATGGCGACCATCCGGGCCGACTGCTCCGAAGCCATGTTCTCGGCCACGGCTTGATACAGCAGGCCTTCAACGTAACGCTGCAGCAGGTCGTCGATCACGCTACGGGCGTCGGGTTCGTAGATGTAATCCCAGCTGTAGTCCGACTTCACTTCCGACGTCTTGGCCAGGCTATCAGCACCCGTCTGGTACGGATCTTCCAAACCACTGGCCAACGGCAGCAGACGCAAGAACAGCGGCTCCTGCTTCATCGTATTGACGAAGCGGGTCGATGCCACGTACAGCGCGTCGATGCGGCCATCCAGGTAGGCGTCCAGCTGCACCTTGATCGCGCCCAGCAGGCGGTCCAGTTGCGGCTTGTCGCCCAGTTGCACTTCCTGGGAAACCAGTTTGGCGCCGATACGGGTCAGCACACCCACGCCCTTATTGCCGAAAGCGGTCGCTTGCACGGCGATGCCGTTTTTCTCGAACTCTTTCAGCTTGCCCAACGTCACGCGAGTGATGTTGGTGTTCAAGCCGCCGCACAAACCCTTGTCAGTCGTCACCATGACCACGCCGACCGCTTTGATTTCGCGTTCGACCAGGTACGGGTGGCTGTACTCGGGGTTGGCCTGCATCAGGTGCGCAGCAATCTCGCGCACCTTGGTGGCGTACGGACGACCAGCACGCATCCGTTCCTGCGCCTTGCGCATTTTGGATGCGGCGACCATTTCCATCGCCTTGGTGATCTTGCGCGTGTTTTGCACGCTCTTGATCTTGGTTCGGATTTCCTTAATTCCGGGCATTGCGCTTTCCTGTGAAGACTGGCCGATGGGTTCCGCTCACGCCTCAACCATCCGGTAAGGATGGGTGAGGCGTTGCAGACGCCTAACCCATCACTTTCTTAAAAAGCACCGTGCTTCTTGAATTCCTGAACGGCGGTGGCCAATTCGGCCTCGTCGTCCTTGGACAGTTCCTTGGTGTCTTCGATGCGCTGGATCATGGCCGCATGCTTGGCCTTCAGTTGATCCTTGAGCGACTTCTCGAACGACAGCACTTGGGCCACGTCCACGTCATCCAGGTAGCCGTTGTTGACCGTGTACAGCGTGACGGCCAGTTCCCACACTTGCAGCGGCTGATATTGCGGCTGCTTGAGCAGTTCGACCACGCGCTTGCCGCGTTCCAGCTGGCGACGGGTAGCGTCGTCCAGGTCGGAAGCGAACTGCGCGAAGGCGGCCAGTTCACGGTACTGCGCCAAGTCGGTACGGATACCGCCGGACAGCTTCTTGACGACCTTGGTCTGCGCAGCACCACCCACACGCGACACCGAGATACCGGCGTTGATTGCGGGGCGGACACCGGCGTTGAACAGGTCGGTTTCCAGGAAGATCTGGCCGTCGGTGATCGAGATCACGTTGGTCGGAACGAAGGCGGAAACGTCGCCTGCCTGGGTTTCGATGATCGGCAGTGCGGTCAGCGAACCGGTCTTGCCCTTGACGGCGCCATCGGTGAACTTTTCGACGTAGTCTTCGTTCACGCGGGCAGCACGTTCCAGCAGACGCGAGTGCAGGTAGAACACGTCGCCCGGGTAGGCTTCACGGCCCGGCGGACGGCGCAGCAGCAGCGACACTTGGCGATAGGCCCAGGCTTGCTTGGTCAGATCGTCATAAACGATCAGGGCGTCTTCGCCACGATCGCGGAAGTATTCGCCCATCGTGCAACCGGCGTAAGCAGCCAGGTATTGCATGGCGGCCGAGTCAGAAGCGGTAGCGGCCACGACGATGGTGTATTCCATCGCGCCGTGCTCTTCCAGCTTGCGGACCACGTTGTTGATCGTGGAAGCCTTCTGGCCGATGGCGACGTACACGCAGGTGACGCCCTTGCCCTTCTGGCTGATGATCGTGTCGACAGCGACGGCGGTCTTGCCGGTCTGGCGGTCGCCAATGATCAGTTCGCGTTGGCCGCGGCCGATCGGCACCATCGAGTCGATAGCCTTGACGCCGGTTTGCAGCGGCTGCGACACCGAGCGGCGGGCGATAACGCCAGGCGCCACTTTTTCGATGATGTCGGTTGCCTTGGCGTTGATCGGGCCCTTGCCGTCGATCGGCTCGCCCAGCGTGTTTACCACGCGGCCTTTCAGTTCCGGACCGACCGGGACTTCCAGAATGCGGCCGGTCGTCTTGACCTGGTCGCCTTCGGAGATGCCGGTGTAGTCGCCGAGGATAACGGCGCCGACGGAATCGCGCTCAAGGTTGAGCGCCAGACCGAAAACGTTGTTGGGAAATTCGAGCATTTCGCCCTGCATCACATCGGACAAGCCGTGGATGCGGGTAATACCGTCGGTCACGGACACGACGGTGCCCTGAGTACGGACATCAGCCGAAGCGCCCAGGCCCTCGATGCGGCTCTTGAGCAGTTCGCTGATCTCGGAGGGATTGAGTTGCATATTGACTCCTGGAATCCTGTTAGTTGCCTTAAGCGGCGAGCTGATCGCGCATGCGGACCAATTGGGCTTGTACGGAAGTATCGAGCACCTGGTCACCGACAGCCACGCGCACGCCGCCGATCAACGACTTGTCGACGGTGACGTTGGGCTTGAGCTTGAGGCCGAATTTTTGTTCGAGCGCGGCGACCAGTTCTTTGACCTGGTCGTCGCTCAGTTCGAACGCGCTGGTGATTTCCGCCTGCGCCGTGCCCTCGTGACGATTCCGCAGCACCACGAATTGCGTGGCGATGTCGGGCAGCAGCAGCAGTCGGTCGTTTTCAACCAGCAGCTCGATGAAATTACGGGCGGCCTGCGGCAGTTCGACCTTGATCAGGCCGGAAAACAGCTCAACGCGCTGCTTGTCGCCCAGACGCGGGTCGGCCATGGCCTCGCGCACGTCGGGGTTGGAGGCGACCTGCGACATTTCGCTGACCAGGTCGGCCCAAGCCGGCAAGCCGGCCTTGTCGTCGCGCGCTGCGCTGAAGAGCGCTTCAGCGTAGGGACGGGCAACAGTGGAAAGTTCAGCCATGACGGTCCCGGATTAAAGCTGCGCGCGAAGCTGGTTCAGCAGCTCGGCGTGGGCGCGGGCGTCAACCTCGCGCTTGAGGATCTGTTCAGCACCCTTGACAGCCAACGCGGCAACGTCGTCGCGCAGCGAGTCACGAGCGCGCTGAACTTCCTGCGCGGCATCTTGAGCTGCTTGAGCCACGATACGGGCGCGTTCAGCTTCCGCTTCACGGCGGGCTTGCTCGATCAGGGAGGCGGCTTGCTTTTCGGCCTCGATGATGCGGGCGTGGTTTTCGGACTTGGCAGAAGCCTCGATAAGACTGACACGCGCCTGGGCTTGAGCCAAGTCGGCTTTGCCCTTCTCGGCGGCGGCAAGGCCGTCGGCGATTTTTTGGCGGCGCTCGTCCATCGCCTTCGTCAGAGGAGGCCACACGAATTTCATCGTGAACCAGCCCAGAACGAAGAACACGAGCATCTGGAAAATGATCGTCGCGTTCAGATTCACGGTCGTTCCTTTAACACCTTGCGGCTCCGACCGCACCCGGAAAGGGGCGTCACGGAGCACTCGATACTTTGCTGACCGGCGATGGGACTTGCGCCCTCATCGCCGCCAGCGTCATGACCCGCCTATTCGCCGGCGGGCGCTGCCTTAGCCGACGAACGGGTTGGCGAAGGCGAACAGCATGGCAATACCCACGCCGATCAGGAATGCCGCGTCGATCAGGCCAGCCAGCAGGAACATCTTCGTTTGCAGAGCGTTCATCAGCTCAGGCTGACGAGCCGAAGCTTCCAGATACTTGCCGCCCATCAGTGCGATGCCGATGCAAGCGCCGATAGCACCCAAACCGATGATGAGACCGCAAGCGAGGGCAACGAAAGCGACGTTGGTCATGACAACTCCTTGGTTAGAAATCTGAAGTCAAAAATTGAAAAATAAGGGGTACAGCTCAATGCAAGATAATCTTGCTATCCCACGCTGGCCGGGTGGCCAGCGCAGGAAATTCGGGGGATCAGTGGCCTTCGTGTGCCTGGCCGAGATACACCAGCGTCAGCATCATGAAGATGAAGGCCTGCAGAAGAACGATCAGGATGTGGAAGATCGCCCAGATGGAGCCGGCCAGGATGTGGCCGATTCCCAAGCCGATGCTGGCACCGTTGAAGCCGGTCCAGGCGCCGCCCAGGAGGGCGATCAGCATGAAAATCAGTTCGCCGGCGAACATGTTGCCGAACAACCGCATGCCCAGCGACACGGACTTGGCGGCGTATTCGATCAGGTTCAGCAGCAGGTTGAACGGGGCCAGCACGACGGCGCCCAGGCCATGCGCATGGAACGGCGCGGTGAACAGTTCTTTGACGAAGCCGCCCGGGTGCTTGATCTTGATGCCGTAATAGAACATCAGCAGCAGCACGCCCAGCGACATGCCCATCGGCACGTTCAGGTCGGCGGTCGGCAGAATGCGGTGGTAATAGAGGGGATCGCCGTGCTCCGCACCCAGGCCGGTCAGGCGCCAGATGGAGGGCAACAGGTCAACCGGCAGCAAGTCCAGCGCATTCATCAGGATGATCCAGAGGAACACGGTGAGCGCCAGCGGGGCGATGAAAAGACGGCTCTTGGCGTTGTGGACGATGCCCTTGGCCTGGTCGTCGACCATGTCGACGATCATTTCCACGAAAGCCTGGAAGCGGGTCGGCACGCCACTGGTGGCGCGGCGAGCAGCGCGCCACAGGAAGAAAATCACGATCAGACCCATCAGGCCGGACCAGAACAACGAGTCGTAATTGATGATGTCGAACTGAGCAATTGCGCTCTGTTTCTCACCGGTATTGTTCAGATGCACCAAGTGATGCTGAATATACGCGGACTGAGGCGACACGTCGCTGGCAGCAGCCATTTGAATCCTACCCTATTTGCTGTATGCCCGAACCCTTGCGAGCCGGACGATTCCACGATCACGTTTGCCGCTACTGACTACTCGGCGCTAAGACAACTTGCGGAACATCAAAAGCAGGAGGTAACCCTTCAATGTGAGTATCAGACCGAGCAATGCAGCGGGCCACACCAGGGTGTCCTGCGCCACACGCGAAAGCCCCCACAACAGCAATGCCGTTGCGAACAACTTGATCAACTCACCAGAGAGAAAGGTAAAGGGACTGGCTCGACCGGCCCGAACGCTGACAACCAGGCGCAATGCGAACAACGCATTGGGTATGAAATACGCTCCCGCCCCCGCCAGCGCCGACCAACCAGCCGCTGCCCCTCCGACAACCCCCGCAATTACTGCTGCTGCGAGCCCCATGGCGCCTTGCGCCGCCAATGCCAACAGGAGCCCGCGGCTAGCTTGAGCATTCAGCGCCGCGCGATCCGCGTCGCTGAGAACCAGAACCTTGTCCATCTCGTCCTGGTCCAACAAACCCTGTTGCACATGTTGCATCGAGTTCTGCTGCATCAAACTTCCCCGCTGTACTTCTTGCCCCTATCAGAACCGGCGTGCCCGCACTTGAAACCTGATGCTTTGTCCTTACATAGGTCAAAGGCACCGCTTTCAGTACGCGCTAGTGTCTGGCTTCGGCTTGCCTGGGTTCGCCTTTCAGCCCATGCTTTTCAGCATCCGCTAATTTAGCGTCTCTACCCTGCAATCCGCGCCCATCCACCGCTTACCAGCCGCCACGTGTTCTTATCCCGCAAGCGTCAAACCCGCAGAGTATAGCGTGATTCTTTTTGCTCGAGCAAATGAACTTTCGGGGGTTTGTAAGGTGCAAACAACGGCCCGGGCGTACTAGATACCGCACGAAAAATAGGGACGCGAGCGCGGCCCTTGTTCCACCTGCTCAAGCCTTGCGCAACCCGCCTTTGCACTCTAAAAAAGCGGCCCCGACATCGGGGCCGCTTTGTTCCGGCAGGCGGTGTTAACCGGCTCTCGGGCTTAGTCTTCCTTGACCGGCGGCGGCGCCCACTGGCCATCCAGCGCCGTGTCTTGCGGCCAGTACAGGCGCAGGCTCAACAGGAACGGACCGTCGGCGGCCGGCGTGCTGATCCAGTTCGAACGCTTCTTCTCGCCCGGGTCGCGGCGCTGGATGTAGATGTCCAGCGAGCCGTCCGAGTTGTACTTCAGCCCGTCGGTGCTGCGCAGCGCGTAGCGGTTGGCGGGGTTGTCGGCAAAGCCGTGCTTGTCGTTATAGACGTGCAGCGACCAGAACGCGTTAACGGGCGGCAGCTGGCCCTTGTCGAAGTGCAGCACGTAGTCCTCGTTGGAGTTCAACGGACGGCCCTTCGAATCGGCCACGGTCACCGGGTACAGCACGTCTTCCGGCGTCGGCGCGCCCAGGCCCGCATAAGCGATGGCGGCGCGGCGCGCGTAGTCGGTGCCGTAGGTGCCGATGCCCGACAGGACGGTGTTCCAGCCGTTGATCGGCGTGCCCAGGCGCGACACGCCATCGGCGATGCGGCGACCCGCCAGCGGCTGGGCGTCAGCCAGGGCCTGCTGCACGGCCGGGCTCAGGCGGCCATACGAGAACGGTTGGCGGCTGTCCAAGCCGATGCGGCGCATGCGGTCCAGGATCGGCGAATCGTTGGCGTGCGGCGGATTGTTGCGCAACACATCGAAGAACAGTGCAAAGAAGGATGCCGCGTCCATGCTGGCCGCCTGCTCGGCGGGCGTGCCCTCGGGCAGGTTTACCGGCGTCGGCAACGGCAGGCCGCTGCCGATCGGGGCCGAGCCCACGCCCGATCCGGTCTGCGGATAGGCGTTGCCCGCGGTGTAGCGGCCGCTGCGCATCGGCGTCGCGGCGGTCTGCGTGACAAGCGGCACAGCAGTCATGCCGGCCTGGATCTGATTGACGGCCGCGTAGTCCTGCGGACCGCCGGTCTGGGTCCAGCCGATCAACCAGCCGGTCGAGGTCGGGCTGCGGATCACGTCGATGCCGGCGGGCACGCTGCCCTGCCAGTTGGGGCCGACGATGGCGAAGGATTGCGCGCCGGGGCCGTTGGTGCGGGTGCCGCGCGAGGCGAACACGTCGCTCCACATATCCAGCGCCGACAGCACCGAATAGCGCCCGCCCGTGTCGGGCAGGTTCACGATCAGCGGCGCCTGCGAAACATCGAACCACAGGCTGGAGTACAGCGCGTCGGCGCTGGGCCACGGCGTGTCGGCGGCACGCGGGTCAGGGAAAGCGGTCTTGTGGCCGAACTGGTTCACCGGCGCGCGCCCGTCCAGCGGACTTTGCACGGCGGTGGCCTTGCGGCGCGCCAGCTCCATCAACACCATGGGATAGGCGTAGACGTAGGCATCGATGGCCGTGTCGCGCAGATCCTGCTCGCTCATCTGCGGCGCGGCAGCCGAGGCGGGATAGGGCGTTTCGGACACCAGGCGCAGCGTGGGCTGCGGCGATTGAGCCTGAGTGGCGGTCACGAAGCAGGCGCTGAGCGCGCCCGCAAGGACCGCGGCGGACCACCGGCGATTGGCGATAAAAGTACGCATGCAAGGCTCCTTCTTGATTTTGTTTGCAAGCGAGCCGCCGCGCGGGACTTGCCAGGTTGGGCAAGCCGCTCTGGCGCGGCACCTCTTGATGACGCCTAATCAGGATAGGGAAGAAGTCTGCAACAAGGTGCTGCCCAGACGTTTCAAGGCGCAACGGGAAAACCCGTATTCGGCGCCCATGAAAAACGCGCCCTGCCGGGCGCGTCGGGTGTATCAGGACATGCACACGCCGCTTGCGCGGACGTAACAAGGCTTAACGGTGTTTAAAGTCCGGTTTGCGCTTTTCGGTGAACGCGGCCATGCCTTCCTTCTGGTCTCCGGTGGCGAACAGCGAATGGAAGACGCGGCGTTCGAACAGCAGGCCTTCGTTCAGCGAGCTTTCGAACGCGCGATTCACGCATTCCTTGGCCATCATCACGGACGGCAGCGACATCGACGCGATGACGGTGGCGGCATCCAGGGCTTCTTCCATCAGCTTGTCGGCGGGGACCACGCGCGACACCAGGCCGGCGCGCTCCGCTTCTTCGGCGCCCATCATGCGGGCGGTCAGCGCCAAGTCCATGGCCTTGGACTTGCCCACGGCGCGCGGCAGGCGCTGCGTGCCGCCGGCGCCCGGGATCACGCCCAGCTTGATCTCCGGCTGGCCGAACTTGGCGGTGTCAGCGGCGATGATGATGTCGCACATCATGGCCAGTTCGCAGCCGCCGCCCAGCGCGTAGCCGCCCACGGCGGCGATTACGGGCTTCCGGATGCGCTTCAAGGTTTCCCAGTTGCGGGTGATGTATTCGCTGCCGTACACATCCATGTACGACCAGTCTTTCATCGCGCCGATATCGGCGCCTGCGGCAAAGGCCTTCTCGCTGCCGGTAATGACCACGCAGCCGATGTCGGCATTCGCTTCGAACGCCAGCAGTGCCGCGCCGAGCTCATCCATCAGTTGATCGTTCAGCGCATTGAGCGCCTTGGGGCGGTTCAGCGTCAGCAGGCCGACGCGGCCCCGGGTCTCGACCAGTACAAACGACTCGCTCATTGAATGTCTCCAGTAATAAGATAGAAGCATGAAAAAATCAGATGCCGCTTTTCCGATACTTTACCGCCTTGCGCCGTTCGATCCGGCAGGACACCGCTACCGGATAACCCTAACCATCGATACGCCTTCTCCTGAAGGCCAGCGCCTGTCGCTGCCGGCCTGGATTCCGGGCAGCTACCTCATCCGCGATTTCTCGCGCCAGATCGAATCGCTGTCGGCCCATGCGGGCACGCGGCGCGTGAATGTCGACAAAATCGATAACCACACCTGGCAGGCCGCGCCTTGCGACGGCCCGTTGCGGGTCGAATACGTGGTTTACGCGTGGGACCTGTCGGTGCGCGGCGCGCATCTGGACGAAAGCCACGGCTTCTTCAACGGCACCAGCGTGTTCCTGCGCGTGCATGGCCAGGACCACCTGCCCTGCCTGGTGGACCTGGCGCCGCCGCGCGGCCTGGACGGCTGGAAGGTCTACACCAGCCTGCCCGAGGCCCGCGGCCACAAGGGCGCCGCCCGCCGCCACGGCTTCGGCCTGTACCTGGCGCCGGATTACGACGCGCTGATCGACCATCCCGTGGAAATGGGCACGCCCCATGTGGCGACGTTCACGGCCCACGGCGCGGAACACGAACTGGTGTTTACTGGCGTGACGCCGAACCTGGATCTGGCCCGCATCACGGGCGACGTGAAAAAGATCTGCGAGACGCAGATCGCGTTCTTCGAGCCCCGCACGAAACGCGCGCCGTTCCTGGACAGTTCCAACCGCTACGTCTTCATGACCATGGTGACGGGCGACGGCTACGGCGGCCTGGAGCATCGCGCCAGCACGGCGCTGATGACGTCCCGCAAGGACTTGCCGGTGCTGGGCCAGCAAGGCCAGGGCGAAGGCTACCGCGGCTTTCTTGGCCTGGTCAGCCATGAATACTTCCATACCTGGAACGTCAAGCGCATCAAGCCGCAGGCGTTTGCCCCCTACCACCTTGAGCAGCCCGACCTGACGCGCCTGCTGTGGGTGTTCGAAGGCTTCACGTCCTATTACGACGACCTGCTGCTGCTGCGCTCGGGCGCGATCACGCAGTCCGACTACCTGCGCTTGCTGGCCAAGACCATCACCAGCGTGGCCCGCACGCCGGGCCGCGCCAAGCAGTCGGTGGCGGAAAGCTCGTTCGACGCGTGGACGCGCTATTACAAGCAGGACGAGAACTCGCCCAACGCGCTGGTCAGTTACTACACGAAGGGCGCGCTGGTGGCGCTGGGCCTGGACTTGCTGATCCGCCGCGACTCCGCCGGCCGCCATTCGCTGGACGACGTGATGCGCCTGCTGTGGGAGCGCTATGGCCGCGACTTCTATCAGGGCAATCCGCAGGGCTTGCCCGAAGACGGCCTGCCCGCGCTGATCCAGGAAGCCACCGGCGTGGATGCCCGCCGCTTCATCGCGCGCCATGCCTACGGCACGGCCGACGTGCCGCTGGCCGAACTGCTGGCCGCCGAAGGCATCACGCTGCAATGGAAGACGGCGGCCAACATCCCGTCGCTGGACGTGCGCACGCGCAAACAGGGCGACTCGCTGCTGCTGGCCACCGTGCTGGAAGGCGGCGCGGGCCACCAGGCCGGCCTGTCGGCGGGCGATGTGCTGGTGGCGGTGGATGGTTTGCGGGTGGATGCACCCGCCGGCCTGGACCTGCTGCTGGCGCAGTATCGCCCCGGTGATCGCGTGACAGTGCACGTGTTCCGCCGCGACGAGTTGCGCGCGTACCGCGTGAGGCTCACCGCGCCCGAGGCGCTGGATTGCGTGTTGACGGTATAGCGCCGCGCGTCGGGGGACACGGCACAGGGGCCCATCGGGCCCCTGCTTAATTCAGCTTGGCCCCCGAGGCGTCCACCGCCTTTTTCCATGCGTCCAGTTCGCGGTCGATATGGCTGGCGAAGTCGGCCGGCGTAGAGCCCACGGTTTCATAGCCATAGCCCGCCAGTTGCTGCTTCAACGCGGGCAACGCCACGGCGTCGGCGATGCCGCGGCTCAAGGCGTTGACGACATCGGGCGGCGTGCCCGCCGGCGCCAGCACCCCGTACCAGCCGTTCACCACGAAGCCAGGCACGCTTTCGGCCACCGTGGGCACATCGGGCAGCAAGGGCGAGCGGCGTTCGCCGGTGACCGCGATGGCCTTCAACTTGCCTGCCTGCACCTGTGGCAACGACGTGGAGATGCTGTCGAACATCAACGACACCTCGCCGCCCAGCAAGGCGACGACCGCGGGGCCGCTGCCTTTGTACGGCACGTGCATCATGTCCACGCCCGTCTGGTTCTTGAACATCTCGGCGGCCAGATGGCTGGTGTTGCCGTTGCCGGCGGACGCGAAACTGAGCTTGCCGGGATGGCTCTTGCCGTAGGCGATCAGTTCGGGGATGGTGCTGGCCGGCGTGGACAACGGCGCAGCCACCAGCATCGGCAACGTCGCCACCAGCGAGACCGGCGCGAAGTCACGGCGGGTATCGTAGGGCAAGGACGGATACAGGCTGGGGTTGATGGCATGCGCGGCCAGCACCATCAGCAAGGTGTAGCCGTCAGGCTTGGCGCGCGCCAATTGCGCGGACGCGATGGCGCCGCCCGCGCCCGGCTTGTATTCCAGCACGACCGGCTGACCCCACTTCTTCTGCAGTTCCGCGCCCAGCGGCCGGGCCAGCATATCGGCGCTGCCGCCCGGCGGATACGGGATCAGCAAGGTGATGGGCCTGTCGGGGTAGGCCGGGGCGGCTTCGACAGCACCCAGGGACAGGACGCCGAGCGACGCGGCGATCAGAAGCGAACGGATCATCAGGGGGTCTCCTTTGCCCGAAGGCGGATGCACACCGTCAGGCGTAGCGCGGCGTGCCGGCTGGATCCAGCACGATCACGCGCGGCGTCGCCGGGAAATGCAGCGGCGCCTCGGTCACGGAACGCAGGAAGGCCGCGGTAACGCCTGCCTTCATGGCGTAGACATTCAAGCCGCCGGGCGTCACGTCGATCACCGCCAGATCGGTATAGATGCGCGTCACGACGCCCTTGCCCGTCAGCGGATACGTGCATTGCCGCAGCACCTTGGGCGTGCCGTCGCGGCCGCGGTGCTCCATCGTGACCAGGACCTGCTTGGCGCCCACGGCCAGGTCCATCGCGCCGCCCACGGCGGGAATGGCGTCGGCCGCATCGGTCTTCCAATTGGCCAGGTCGCCTGACTCCGATACCTGGAACGCGCCGAGCACGGCGTAGTCAAGGTGGCCGCCGCGCATCATCGCGAACGACACGGTGTGCTCGGTGATCGAGGCGCCGTCCAGCAGCGTGATGGGCTGGCGGCTGGCGTTGATCAGGTCCAGGTCCACGTTTCCGCCGCTGGCGGCCGGGCCCATGCCCAGGATGCCGTTTTCGCTGTGCAGCAGGATGTCCTTGTCGGAGGGCAGGTAGTCGCCCACCAGCGTCGGCATGCCGATGCCCAGGTTGACGATGGAGCCGTCGGGGATGTCGCTGGCCAGCAGCTGCGCGATCTGCTGGCGGGTCAAGCCGGTGATGTCTTGCATGTCAGGCCTCCACCCGCACCACGGATTTCACGAAAATGCCTTGCGTCATGACCTGCTCGGGCACGAACGCGCCCAGCGGCACGACCTCGTCGACCTGCGCGATGGCGTGGCCGGCGGCCATGCACATCACCGGGTTGAAGTTGCGCGCCGCGTGCCGGTACATCAGATTGCCCCAGCGGTCGCCCAGATGGGCGCGGATCAGCGCGTAATCGCCGCGCAGCGGATGCTCCAGCACGTAGCCCACGCCGTCGATCACTTCCTGGCGACGGCCCGCGGCCAGTTCGGTGCCGTAGCCGGTGGGCGTGTAGAACGGCCCCAGCCCCGCGCCCGCGGCGCGCAGCCGTTCGGCCAGCGTGCCCTGCGGCACGCATTCCAGTTCCACCTCGCCAGCGCGAAACGCACGCGCGAACGCATCGGAATTGGGCGGACGCGGATGCGAGCAGATGATCTTGCGGACCTGCTTGCGGATCAGCAGCGCCGCAATGCCGCGCTCGAACGTGCCGGCGTTGTTCGAGATGATGGTCAGGTCGCGCCGGCCCGATTCCGCCAGGCATTGCAGCAGCTCGTAAGGCACGCCCGCTTCGCCAAAGCCGCCCACCAGCACGGACGCGCCGTCGGGAATCACCGCCACGGCCTCGGCCATGGATGCTTGGATCTTGTCGATCACGTCTATTGCTCCTGTGCCAGTCCGGCCGTGTCCACGATCTGCTTCCAGCGAGCGCGCTCCTGGCCGATGAACGCGGTAAATTCGGCGGGCGTGTTGCCGCCGGCCTGCCCGCCCATGGCCTTGAAGCGGTCGCTGACTTCGGGGCTCTGCACGACGTCGCGCGTGGCGGCGTAAAGCTTGCCGATGACGTCCTCCGGCGTGCCGGCCGGCGCAACCAGGCCGAACCAGGCAGTCACCACCATGTCCTTCACGCCGGCTTCGGCCATCGTCGGCACGTCTGGCAGTTCGGCTAGCCGGCGGTCGCTCGTAACGGCAAGCGCGCGCAGCTTGCCGGACTGGATGAACGGCATCGAGCTGGGCAGGTTGTCGATCATGAACGTGAACTGCTGACCCAGCAGCGCGGCCACTGCGGGGCCCGCGCCCTTATAGGGCACATGCGTGCCGGGGATGCCGGCGCGTTGCTTGAACAGTTCGGCCGACAGATGCGGCGATTGTCCCGCGCCGGAACTGCCGAAGGACACCTTGGCCGGGTTCTGCCTGGCCAGGGCCAGCAGGTCGGCGACCGTGCGGGCGGACGAGGCTTCGTTCACGACCAGCACGTTGGGCACCGAGATCACCAGCGTCACGGGAGCGAAGTCGGCGGGCTTGTAGGGCAGCGTCTTGTACAGCGCGTAGTTGATGGCGTTGGGGCCGATGTTGCCCATCAGCAAGGTGTAGCCATCGGGCTTGGCGCGCGCCATTGTCTGCGCGCCGATGATGCCTGCGGCGCCCGCGCGGTTTTCCACGATGACCTGCTGCCCCAGCCGGGTGCCCAGCTTGTCCGCGATCAGCCGCGCGGCGATGTCGGTAGTGCCGCCGGGCGCGGCCGGAACGATAAGGGTGATCGGCCGTTCAGGCCAGGCGGCATGGGCCTGGCTTGCCAGGGCGAATGCCACCGCGCCGGCAGCCAGCCAGCGATGCGCGTGCAACATGCTTGTCTCCCGACGTGATCATTGATTGATCAACTTGTGGAGACAGAGTGTGGGCGTCGCGGGGGCAAATGCCTATTCTGCAATCTGGAGGGCGGCCTTCGCCTGAGGTGAACGCCGCCCCGCCTGCGCGCTACGGCTGACGGCGGATGACGCTGTTGGCGTACATCGGGCCTTGCACCAGATGGCCGGTCATGACGTTGGTCTGATAACGCTGCATGACGCCGCCTAGCGTCGCGGGATCCAGCAGCGCGCGCATCGTCGCGAAACCCGCCGAATCCACGCGCGCCGGCGCACCGCCTTTGGGGTAAAGGGCGCGCTTGCTGTCTTCCATCGGCGCTTGCAGCACGCCGCCGCTGGCAGTCAGGTCCAGCACCAGCTTGCCATCGCGCACCCGCGCCGACCCGGAGGCGCCCAGCTCGGCGTCGTCCAGCAGCAGGCTGCCGGTCAGCGCGTAGTCGCCCGTGGGCAGCGGCTGCACGTAGAGGCGCAAGGTGTAGGGCGGTTCGCCCCGGCCGTCGTCGATCGTCCAGCGGTACTCGCCGGCGGACAAGACGGGCGACACCGCGGCCGCCTGCGGGGTGGGCGCCGCCGGGGCGGCTTGCGCCGGCAAACCTGCGCACAGCGCAACGCCGAAGGCGGCGGCGCGCAGCGCCTGTTGCAAGGAAATCTTCATCGCTTTTCTCCTGAGGGTTCGATCAATACTTGACGCGCATGTTCAGCATGACGCTGCGCGGTTCGCCGTAGGCGTTGCCCATGTCGGCGTTGCCCAGCCGCTGGTAATAGACCTTGTCGAACAGGTTGTTCACATTCAGTCCCAGCGACACGTGGTCGCTCACGCGGTAGCCGATCCGCGCGTTCCAGATGGCGTAGCCGCCCTGCGACACGCGCACCGAACTGCCCGAGACGGGGCCCTGCACCGCGCTTTCGGTGTAGACGCCGCTTTTCACATTGACGCCACCGCCGACGCTCCAGCGGTTCCATTGGCTGGGCAGCTGATAGGTCGTCCAGAGCTGGAAGATGTGCTTGGGCGTGAAGGTGCGGAACGGCGCGCCGCCGTTCTCCGCATCCTTCAGATAGCGCGTGGTGTTGAAGGTGTAGCCGCCCGCCACTTCCCAGCCCGGCGCCAGCCGGCCGGATACTTCCGCCTCGAAGCCCTGGCTGCGCACCTGCCCGCTGGCCTGGTAGCAGCAGTCGCCGACTTCCGGATAGTTGGGGTCGCTCTGCGCACGGTTGCGTTCGGTGATGCGGAACAGCGCGAACGAGGTGTTCAGGCGCCCGTCCAGCCATTCGCTCTTCACGCCGGCTTCGTAGTTCGACCCCACCACGGGCGGCAGCGAACCGCCGTCGGCGGTGCGCAGGTCGCTTTGCACGCGAAAGATGTCGGCGTAGCTGGCGTAGGCGCTCCAGTGGTCGTCGATGTCGTAGACCAGACCGGCATACGGCGTCATCCGGCCGTGTTCGGTGACGGCCGGGGCGGTCACGTCCGTCATCAGGTTTTCGCTCTGCGTGCGCCACCAGCTCATGCGCGTGCCCAGCACCAGCGTCAGCGGGTCGGCCACCTTCAGGCGGGCCATCGCGTAGACGCCGGACTGACGCGTCTTCACGTCGCTTTGGCTGCCCCATTGCGGATCGCCAGGTTCGGGATAGTCGCGGACGTCGTAGTGGAAGACGTCCACCGGCTGCGCCGGGAATCCCGGCAGCGAATAGGCGTTGTACGAACGCGCGCTGCGGTCGTACCAGTTGCCGCCGAAGACGAGCTCATGGCGCCGGCCCAGCGCTTCGAACGCGCCCGACACCATCAGGTCGATACCCAGTTGCCGATTGCGGTACTGGTTGCCGCCGCCGTACAGGCGCGGGCCCAGCCCGGTTGCGCGGTCCACCGCGCCGCGCACATAGGCGTACTTCAACTTGCTGGTTTCTTCGGCCTGGTTGACGTTGAGCTTGACCGTCCAGTCCGACGAGAATCGGTGCGCCAGTTCCGCGAAGATCTGCGTGTTCTCGAAATCCCACCGGTTCCAGTCGGCGCCCAGATAGGTGCCGCGCGTCAACCCAAGATCGCCGCCGTCCTTGTAGCGCGGCATCTGCATCATGAACGGCAGCCAATCGCGCTGCTGATAGCTGCCGCCCAGCGTCAACAGCGTGTCCGGCGTCAGGTCGGATTCCAGGATGCCGTAGTAGGCCTGCTTCTGCGAGTTGGCGACGTCGTAAAAGTACTTGCGGTCTTCATAGGCGGCGGCCACGCGGCCGCGCACCGACCCCGAGGCGTTCAGCGGCGAAGACAAGTCCGCTTCGCCGCGGTAGTTGTCCCAGGAGCCGGCGCTGGCCGAGCCCGAGAACTGGAATTCTCGCGTGGGGCGCTTGCGGACCAGATTGATCACGCCGCCTGGCTGGCCGGCGCCGTTGAACAGGCCGGCGGCACCCCGCAGCAGCTCCACGTGATCGAACATGAACAGATCCGGCTGCGCCCACGACGCGCCGCCCGTCTGCATGGGCACGCCGTCATACTGGAAGTATTCGATCTGAAAGCCGCGCGAATAGAACTGCGGAATGGCCGCGGTGGCTGCCAGGTCGGTGGTGATGCCGGGGGTCTGCGCCATGGCGTCTTCCAGCGACGTCATGTTCTGGTCTTCGATGCGCTGGCGCGTGATGACGGACACCGATTGCGGGATCTCGCGCAGCGACAACGGCAGTTTGCCGCCGATGGTGACGCTGGGCGCGGTGTAGGACGCGCTGCCTTCGGTCACGCCCGCTTCCTCGCCCCGCACCGTCACCGGCGCCAGCGTGGTGGTTTCCGGCGCCGTCTGCGCCGAGGCCGCCCCCGCGGCCAGGCCGAACATCATGGCGCCGCATCCCAGCCAGACCGCGCGGCCCACGCGCGCCCCGCCCTGCCGGGCCCGCCGGCCCCCACCTGTCTTGATACCCACAATTCCCTCCGACGATCCGTCCTCAAATAAGACTGATAATCATCTTCAATGGGGGAATTGCGGGCAATCGAAAAGGCTTTCGATTTTGGGACTAAGGCTTTCGAATTTCTGCGGACGCCGCTTGCAAGGCCAGCCACAACCGGTTCGCGACGGGGCCTTGCGGGCGATCGCTGCGCCGGGCGGCCACCAGTTCTTCGATGCTGCCGGGCAGATGGCGGCTGGCAATCGACACCAGCCGGCCGTCGCGCAATTCGTCTTCGATCAGGAAACGCGGCAGATGGCCCCAGCCCATGCCTTGCAGGATGACGTCCTTCTTCATGAGCTGGTCAGGCACCGTGCATTGCGGGGCACCATCGACCATGAAGTAATCGCGCGGCGGCGTATGGCGGGCCGTGTCGCGCATCACGCATTGCGTGGCCTCGCGCAATTGCGGGAAGCTGATGGCGCGGCCGCGCGCGGCGGGCAGGAACCCCGGCGCCGCCACCGGAACGAACGGCACCTTGGCCAGGTCCAGCCATTCGATGCGCGGATCCTGCTTGTCCACGCGATGCAGGATCAGGTCCGCGTCGCCATCGAGCAGGCGTTCGGCCGGGCCGCCCACGGCCTCGAAGTGCAGATGCAGGCGCGTGCCGGGGCACTGCGCGGAAAAGCGGTTCAACATGGCCAGCATCCACGGCCGCGGACAGAAGTCGCCGATCACCACATGCAGGTCGCTTTCCTCGCCCATCGCCAACTGCGCGGCGTGTGTGCGCAAGCCTTCCAGTTCGCGCAGCAGGCCTTGCGCGCGGCGGTGGAAGGACTGCCCCGCAGGCGTCAGCCGCACGCGATAGCCGCTGCGGTCCAGCAACGCCAGATCCAGTTGGCGCTCCAGCTTGGCCACGGCCGCGAACACCGCGGGGTGCGAACGATGCAGCGCGACGGCAGCGGCCTGGAAGCCGCCCGCGCGCGCCACGGCGTCGAAGCACTGCAGGTCGTGCAGGGTGAAGTCGCTCATGCGTGCCTCTGATGTCTGTTTTTCTGATAATGATGGTCCGGACTTTGTAATTTCTTCCGGATCGGCGCGCAACTACGATTTACCTCATCTCCACCCGACCAGGCAGACCCGCCATGCAAGACCTTTCCTTCTTCACCACCGGCGACGGCGTGCGCATCGCCTACCGCATCGATGGCGACGTCCGCCTGCCGGTGCTGGTGCTGTCCAACTCCATCGGCACCACGCTGCACATGTGGGACGGCCAGATCCCCGCCCTGTCGCGCCACTTCCGCGTGCTGCGCTACGACACCCGCGGCCACGGCGCGTCCGGCGTGCCGGCAGGCGCCTATTCGATGGACCGGCTGGGCCGCGACGTCATTGAGCTGCTGGACGGCCTGGACATCCCGCGCGCCCACTTCCTGGGTCTGTCGCTGGGCGGCTTCATCGGGCAATGGCTGGGCGTGCATGCGCCGGATCGCATCGACCGCCTGATCCTGGCCAACACGTCCGCCTACCTGGGACCCGCGCCGCAATGGGACGCGCGCATCGCCGCGACGCTGGAGGCGCCCGACATGACGGACACAACCGCCATGTTCCTGGGAAACTGGTTCCCCGCCCGCCTGCTGCACGCCGGCGGCCCCGTCATCGACGCGTTCCGCGCCGGGCTGATGGCCACCGACAAGCATGGCCTGGCGGGCGCGTTCGCGGCCGTGCGCGACGCGGACTTGCGGCGCACCATCGCGTTGATCACGGCGCCGACCCTGGTCATTTCAGGGCGCGACGACACCGTGACGGCGGCCAGCCACGGCGCCGCCATCGCGGCCACGGTACCGGGCGCGCAGTCGCTGGAATTGCCGGTGGTGCACCTGTCGAACGTCGAACAGCCCGAGGCGTTCATGGACGCGGTGCTGGGGTTCCTGCTGCCGCGCTGAAGCGGCCCGCCCGGCATCAGCGCAAGGCGCTGGGGCTGGCGTTGAAGCGGCGGCGGAACGCTACCGAGAAATGGGCGGGCGCGTAGCCCACGTGCCAGGCGGCTTCCGACACGCTCATGCCGCCGTTCAGTATCAGATCGCGGCCGCGCAACAACCGCGCCTCTTGCACGCAACGCGCCATGCTCAGGCCGAACACGCGCTTGAACGCCTGTTCCAGCTTGCGCGTGTGCAGACCGAAATCTCGCGCCAGTTCGGAGGCCCCTGGCGGCTGGCGCAGGTCGGCCAACAGCCGGCGGCGCGCTTCATGCGCCGCGTCCAGTTCCCGCGCGGCAGCGTGGGTGGGTTCCGCGGACAAGGCGGCGGTCCGGGTCGCCTGCGCCAAGGCCACGGCCGCCAGTTCCAGCCCCTTGGCAGCCAGATACAGGCGGCGCGCCGCCCCGTCGAAGGCGCAGACGCGCACCTGGTCGGCGATGCGGCGCGCGTCGCGCCCGGCGGCACCGTGCCAGACGATCGGCTCACTCGACGGCTGCCCCGGCGAGAGTCGCTTGAAGAAGTCAGGCTCCAGCCCCAGTTCCGACCACAACGCCGTCTCCGGCAGGCTGACCATCGCGTACTGCTGGTCCACGCCCGCCTCGAAGGCGTCCGCGCCTTGCGCCTGGCCGGTGTTCCACGCCAGGAACAGCGTGGGGCCCTGCAAGCGCAAGGCGGTGCGGTCTTCGATCCGGCTGTGCACATCCCCATCGAGCATGATGACTTTCAGGCCGCGGTGCAGCGGTTCGTCGCGCCAGCGGGTGGCGTTGCGCCGGAACACGCCCGCGTGCAGGGCGACGCCGCCGGGCTGGCTCACTGCCGCGTCAACGCGATGGTGTTCGGCGGCGGCGCGCAGGGAAGGCATGGACGGATCCGGTTCTTATTTGAGAATAATTATTATTACCCAAATAAGGCCCGCCTGTCCGGACGGCGGCAGGCTTATTCCCCTGCGCGCTCCCAGCGGCGCTGGATGGCCTTGGCCGCCACGACCCCGTCCGCCATCGACGTGACTACGCAGGGATGCATGCGGTGCGCCACTTCGCCCACGGCGTAGATGTCCGGCACGCTGGTTTCGGCGGTGGCGAAATCCGTGCGAATGTAGCCGCGGTCGTCGCGGGCCAGCCGCAGGCCGTCGGCGAAGGCGGCTTGCGGCTCCCAGCCGTAGAAGACCAGGATCAGGTCGTACTGCTGGCCGTCCACGCTGCGCCGGGCGGGATCCACCTGGTACGGGCCGATGCGCACCCCTTCGCGGCCGGCGCGCGTCACCCATTGCTGCTGGGCGCGGACGCTGCGGGCGTACAGATGCACGGCGCGGGCGCCGCGGTTGCGCACATAGACGTAGTTTTCGAACGCGTTGTCGCCGCCGCCCAGCACCGCGACCGACAGGCCGGAATAGTCCTGCGCCACGATGGGGGACCCCGGGCCGGTCAGCACGCCGGGCCAGGATGCGCCCGGCGGGTGGTCCGGCAGTCCCTTGGCGCGCACGCCCGAGGCGATGACGAGCGTGCGTCCGCGCACCTGCGTCTGGCCGCCGTCGGGACCGGTCAGAGTGGCCTGGATGCCGCCCTTGCAAGGCAAGACGCCCGTCACGCGGGTTTCCAGGCGCAGCGGCACGCCGGCTGCGCGCACGCTGGTGTCGATGTTGGCCGCCACCTGCTGGCCGGTCACCCCGGGCAGCACCGCGATCCAATCGTCGGCGAACGGATTGTCATTGCCCAGACCGCCCAGGCGGGCGCTGGCTTCGACCAATAGCGGGGACAGACCCAGCCTGGCCAGCCACAGGGCGCAGGAAGCGCCGGCCGGGCCGCCGCCTACAATGACCGCATCGTGCATCTGTTGCATTTCACCCCTTATTGACTGCGCCGGCGTCCTCAAAGACGCCCGGACATGGCCGAATTGTAGCCAGCGCGCCGTCCCTGACCCGCTGTCGCCTTACAATTCCGGCTGTCCCACCCAGGTTTTCATCATGCCCACACGCCGCATCATCCTTTCCGGGCTTGCGCTCGACGCCCGCATCGGCATCCTCGAACACGAGCGACGCGCCACCCAGCCCCTGCACGTCGATGCCGAGTTTGACGTGGACATTCAGCGCTCGGTCGACGACCACGATATCCACAGCGTGCTGGATTACCGCCGGCTGCGCGAGGCCATCGTCGAGGAATGCACCCAGGCGCATGTGAACCTGATCGAAACCCTTTCCGAACAAGTCGCCGCGCGCCTTCTGGCCGACTTCCAGGAAATCCGCTCGCTGCGCCTGCGCATCAGCAAACCCATGGCCTTTTCCGACTGTGCGGCGGTAGGCGTGGAAATCCAGATCACGCGTTGACCATGAACGATATCGCTCCCCCTATCCGCTTCCGTACCGAAGCCGAAGAGAATGTAGCCCCCACGCCGCACGCGCAAAGCGCGCTTGCTGCCCCCCAAGGGGGCGCTTTCCCCTTGGGGCGGCCCGGCGGGGAAAGGGCCCCCACGCCGCACGCGCAAAGCGCGCTTGCTGCGGAAAAGGCCCGCCACGAAGGCAACAAGTTGACCAAGCGCCTGGCCCGCGAGACCACGCGCGCGCTGTCCGACTACAACATGATCGGAGAAGGCGACCGCGTCATGGTCTGCCTGTCGGGCGGCAAGGATTCCTATGCGATGCTGGACATCCTGCTCCAGCTGCAAAAGCGCGCGCCGTTCAAGTTCGAACTGATCGCGGTGAACCTGGACCAGAAGCAGCCTGACTTCCCCGACCACATCCTGCCTCAGTACCTGAAAGAACTGGGCGTGCCCTTCCACATCGAGACGCAGGATACGTATTCCATCGTCACGCGCGTGCTGGAAGAAGGCAAGACGATGTGCTCGCTCTGTTCGCGGTTGCGCCGCGGCATCCTGTACCGCGTCGCCTCCGAACTGGGCGCGACCAAGATCGCGCTGGGCCACCACCGCGACGACATCCTGGCCACGTTCTTCCTGAACCTGTTCTACGGCGGCAAGGCCAAGGGCATGCCGCCCAAGCTGGTGTCCGACGACGGCCGCCACACGGTGATCCGCCCGCTGGCCTATGTAGCCGAAACGGACCTGATCGCCTATGCCGAACTCAAGCAGTTCCCCATCATCCCGTGCAACCTCTGCGGCTCCCAGGAAAACCTGAAGCGCAAGGAAGTGGGCCGGATGATCAAGGACTGGGACAAACAGCACCCGGGCCGTTCGTGGAACGTGTTCAACGCGCTGTCGCGCGTGGTGCCGTCGCATCTGATGGATCGCGACCTGTTCGACTTCGTGGGCCTGAAGCCCACCGGCGTGCCGGACGCCAACGGCGACACGGCGTTTGACGCCGTGGATCCGGACGAAGACGGCGACGACGCCTGCGGCGATACGCCGGAAGCGCTGGAGCCGGGCGCGATCGTGGAAAAGAAGGTGATGTTCACGCGCAGCTGATGCCTATGGGTTGCGCGCTTTGAATGGCCGCGTCCTTGCGGCCATTTTTTCGCGCTCCACCCATCCTACCGATGACGCGCGTGCCCCGTAGGATGGGTGGAGCGCGCGGAATCCGGCATCAAGAACACCGCCATTGAACGCGCGCAACCCATCACTGATCAGGCGTTCAACACCCGGATCGGCTTGCCCGCCTGGAACGCCTTCACGGCTTCCAGCGAGTTCTGATAGAACGCCTCGAAGTTCTCGCGGCTGACGTAGCCCAGGTGCGGGGTCAGGATCACGTTGTCCAGGTCGCGCACGGTATCGGTGGGCGACAGCGGTTCTTCGGGATAGACGTCCAGGCCCGCGCCCGCGATGCGGAACTTCACCAGCGCATCCATCAGCGCTTCGTTATCCACCAGGCCGGCGCGCGACGTGTTCACCAGGTAGGCGGTGGGCTTCATCGCGGCCAAGGCGGTGGCGTCCACGACATGACGGCTGCGGTCTGAGAGGATCAGGTGCAGGCTGACGACGTCGGACGTGGCGAAGAGTTCGTGCTTGTCCACCCGCTTGACGCCGGCGGCCTCGGCGCGCTCGTCCGTCAGGTTGGGGCTCCAGGCCACCACGTCCATGCCGAACGCCTGGCCCACCTTGGCCACGGCGGCGCCCAGCTTGCCCAGGCCGAGCACGCCGAGGCGCTTGCCGGCCAGGGGCTCGGGCATGGCGGTTTGCCACATGCCGCGGCGCATGGCCGCGTCTTCGGCGGGCAGGTGCTTGAACAGGCCCAGGATGTGCGCCCAGGCCAGTTCAGCCGTGGCGGTGTTGGCGTCAGCGCTGCCGGGCGCGCCGCACACGACGATGCCCTGCGCGGTGCAGGCGGGCATGTCGATGGCGTTATTGCGCATGCCGGTCGTGATCAGCAGGCGCAGCTTGGGCAGCGCGCGAATGCGCTCGGCGGGGAACGGCGTGCGCTCGCGCATCGCCACGATCACGTCGAAAAGCTCAAGCGTGGCCTCGACCTGTTCGTCAGGAATGAAGTTGTTGAAGATCTGGACCTCGGCGTCGCCGCCCAGCGAGGTCCAATCCGCATAGCGCCGGGCTACGTCGTGGTAATCGTCGAGAATTGCGATTTTCAAGTGCTGTCTCCGGGAGGCGTGGCGCTTGTCGCGCCAGCCTGCCCGGCCGGCGCACGGCGCCGGTCAGTTCAAACGGGCTTTGAGTTGGTCCAGCGGGATCGCGCCGCTGACGCGCGACCCATCGGCAAAGAAGAGCGTGGGCGTGCCGCGCACCATCAACTGATGGCCCAGGGCCAGCAGCTTGTCTTCGGGCACGTCGCAACTGGCGGTAGCCGGCTTCTTGCCGCGCACCATCCAGTCGTCCCAAGCCTTGCCCTGGTCTTTGGCGCACCAGACGTCACGCACCTTGTCCTTGGAGTCCGGCGACAGGATCGGGTACAGGAACGTGTAGACGGTGACGTTGTCCAGGTCTTCCATCGTCTTGCGCAGCTGCTTGCAGTAGCCGCAGTTGGGGTCTTCGAAGATTGCGACCTTGCGCGAGCCGTCGCCCTTGACCTGCTTGATGGCCAGGTCCAGCGGCAGCTGGTCGAACGAGACGGCGCTGAGCTTTTCCTGGGATTCGCGGGTGACGTCGCGGCGCGTCATGGCGTCGATCAACGGCCCTTCCATGACCCAGGTGACCTTTTCATCCGTGTAGATCAGGTCCATGCCCAACTGCACCTCGAACAGGCCATACGGCGTGCGGCGCACGGCCGTCACGTCCATGCCGGTGAAGCGCTGCTGGAAACGTTCCTTGACGGCATCCGCCACCGGGTCGATCTGCGTGGTGGACACGCTTTTTTCGCCCTTGCCCGGCTGGCCGACAGACTGCGTGGACACGGACTTGTCGCCCTTGGCGGGCGCTTGCGCCAGCGCCGCGGTGGACAGACCCAGGCCACCGGCCAGGAAACAAGCCGCCAGGGTGGCGGAGATGCGGAAGTTCATCAGTACTCCTGTACTTATCGTGTTCTTTGGAGGCAAGCGTAACGCATCCCGAAGGGGGTTGGCCGGGCGGGGACCGGACGCAGCGCGGATCTCAGTCAGACTCCCGCCCCGTGCCAAGGTTCCAAAAGCATGCCCGACCGGGCTCAATTGGCCGAAGCGCCCGCGATCAGGCGGCGCTTGACCAGCGGCGCCTTTTCGACCCAGTGCATGCCCGCGTTGCGCAACCACACCAGCGGCGTGGCGCGCGATGCGAACAGCTTGTGCAGGCCGTCGGTAGCCAGGCGCATGGCCAGCACCGGTTCGGCGCGCGCGCGCTGGTAGCGATGCAGCACCCGGAGGTCGCCCGCCGTGCGGTAGGGTTCGCGGCCCGCCACCGTGCGCGCCAACGCCTCGACGTCGCCCAGGCCCAGGTTCAGGCCCTGACCCGCCAGCGGGTGCAGGCGGTGCGCGGCGTCGCCGGCCAGCGCGATGCCGGGCGCCACCATCTGGGCGCGTTCCAGCGTCAGCGGAAAGCCGTGCAGCTTGCTGCGGACTTTCAGCCGGCCCAGGCGGCCTTCGGAGGCCTCGGCCAGCAGGTTTTCCAGCTTTGCAGCCTGCGCCTCGGGCGGCAACGCCAGCAACGCTTGCGCCGGTTCGGTGCGCATGGACCAGACCATCGACACTTGCGGGCCGTCCGCGGTGTCGGGCAGCGGCAGCAACGCCAGCACGCCGTCATCGCGGAACCACTGGATGGCCGTACCCTGATGGGCGCGTTCGGCGTCCAGGTGCACGACCAGGCCGGTGTCGTCATAGGACACGGCGTCGTGTTTCATGCCTGCCGCCGTGCGCAGCGGCGAAGCCGCGCCGTCAGCGCCCACGAACAGCTCCGCCTGGATGCGGGTGCCGCTTTCGGTATCGATCGCGCCATCCCGATAGCCCGTGCAGCGGTCTTCCAGCCAGGGGATGCCGAACATCCGCACCGCCTGAATCAGCACGCGCTCGATTTCACCGGATTCCACGATCCAGGCCAGTTGCGGCAGCGCCGCCTGCCAGGCGTTCAGGTTGACCTGCCCGTCGGCATCGCCGTGGATTTCCATGGCTTCGACGGGCATCAGCCGGGATGCGGGCATGGCGTCCCAGACGCCCAGCTCGGCCAGAAAGCGCTGGCTGGCGGGCGAAATGGCGTAGACGCGCGGGTGGTAGCGGTTGGGATCGGCGGCCGGCACCGACGTGCGCGGCGCCAGGACGGCGACGCGCTGGCCGCGGCGGGCCAGCGCCAGGGCGGTGGACAGGCCGACGATGCCGGCCCCGCAAACGACGATTTGATGGCTCATCTTGCCGAGGGCTCCCCAGCTTGCTTGGGCCACAGCACCCACATCTGGCCCCGTTGTTTCATGCGGCCCGCCTGTTGGCCGGCCTCGTCGCCGTAACCCCAGTAGAAGTCGGCGCGCGCCGCGCCGCGGATGGCCGTACCCGTATCCTGGGCGAACACCAGCCGCTGCAGCGGCCGGTCGGAGGCCGGGAACGTGGTTGCCAGATACACGGGGGTGCCCAACGGCACGAACGTAGCGTCGACTGCGACCGAGCGCTTGGGCGCCAGCGGGATCGCGTAAGCGCCCTTCGGACCTTGTTCGGGGTCGATGACCGGCTCTTCGCGGAAGAAGACGACCGCCGGATTGGCGTTCAACATTTCCTGCACGCGTTTCGGATTGCGCTGCGCCCAGGCGCGGATGTTCTGCATGGACGCCTGGTCGGCGGTCAGCTCGCCGCGGTCGATCAGCCAGCGGCCGATGGACACGTAGGGCTGGCCGTTGTGGTCGGCGTACGCCACGCGGATGGTCTTGCCGGCGTCGGGGCCGTCAGTCAGCTGCACGCGGCCCGAGCCCTGCACCTGCAGGAAGAAGTTGTCCACGGGGTCGTCCACCCACACCACGACGGGCGGGCGGCGGCCAGAGGACTCGATGGCGGCACGGGTGTCGTAGGGCACGACCCGCTTGCCCTCGAGCTTGCCGCGCACGCGCTTGCCGGCCAGCTCCGGGTAGATCGATCCCAGATCGATCGTCAGCAGGTCGGCGGGCACGGCGTACAGCGGCCACTGGTGGTTTCCGCCCTGGCGGCGCGAGCCGCGTACCAGGGGTTCGTAATAGCCCGTGACGGTATTGGTGGCCGGCTTGCCGTCAGCGGCATTCAGGCGCCACGGCTGCAGATAGGTTTGCAGGAAGCGGCGCACGC
>NZ_JBYOKH010000039.1:0-60121 GCF_057799415.1 Achromobacter sp. 18P8.1.1
ACGACCGTGGGGCCTTCCAGCGCATCCAGCGCGTGGGCCACGTCCTGGCCCAGGTCGGCGATGGTGGTGGCCGCAAACGCCGCGTCCTGGGGCAGCGCCCCATGGCCGCGCAGGTCCAGCGCCGCGCAGGCCAGGCCGGCGGCGGCGAAGTAGTCCAGATAGTGCGCAAAGCACCAGGCGCCGTGATAGGCGCCCGGCACGAAGAGCAGGCCGGGCCGGCCGTCTTGCGGCAGCGCGCCGACGATCAGGCGGCCCCGGCCCGCGGCGCGGGCGGGCAGGCGGTCGGCCAGGCTGAAATCCAGCGGGTCCGTGGCGATGGGGGCGGAAGTGGGGGCGGCAGCGTTCATCTTGCGGCCATCTTAAGTGCGCCCCTATGATCAGAAAACTTTATTTTTCCTATGATTCGATAAGTTTTCCAAATCAAGCTGCCCGATGCGATCCTTGCCTGACCTGTCCATTACGCATTACCGGCATTTCCTGCTGGTGGCAGAGCTGCGCAGTTTCCGCGCGGCGGCCGCCCGGGCCTTCCGCTCGCAGCCGGCGTTGTCCTTGTCCATCCGTGAAATGGAGCAGCGCCTGGGGCAGCCGCTGTTCGAACGCGGCAACCGCAACACGCTCACGCGCTTCGGGCAGGATTGCCTGCCGCTGGCGCGCGAACTGGTCGAGCATCACGACCGCGTGGCGGGCGCGCTGTCCGGGCTGGCCAACAACGGCGCCGGCACGCTGACGATGGCCTCTGTGGCCACCGTGGCGACGCACTGGCTGCCCGAACTCGTGGCCACCTACCGCGAGCGCTATCCGGCGGTGGCGTTGCGCCTGTTCGACGACAACTCCGAAGGCGTCGAACGCATGGTGCTGGCAGGCGAGGTCGAACTGGGCGTGTGCAGCCCGGTGTTGCAGGATCGCCGCCTGTCGTTCGAGCCGCTGCTGCGCGACGCCTTCGGCCTGGTCTGCCATCGCGGCCATCCGCTGGCCGGGCGCAAGTCGGTGACGTGGCGCGAGATCGCGGGCCTGCCGCTCGTGGGCACCGTGGCGCACCGGCAGCTTGCCGGCTATCCGCAGGCCGCCTTCATGCTGGACCGGCAGGTGTTCGTGTCGAACATGATGTCGCTACTGGCCATGCTGGAACGCGGCGTGGGCGTGACTGTACTGGCGCGGCTGGGCGTGCCGCCGGACTCGCCCGGGCTGGCGTTCGTGCCGCTGTCGCGGCCGCGGATCGAACGCGAATTGGGCATCACGCGGCTGGCGGGGCGCAGCCTCTCGCCGGCGGCCGCGCGCATGGAAGAAATGCTGCGCGCCAAAGCGGTGCGGGGCGGCCGCAGTGTCGCTTGAAACCAACGCATTCGTGCGTTTTCCAGGGCTAAACCCGGGGCTTTGAACGCCCGACTGTTGCGCAATTGCACTCCGCGCGGATCGTCGTTGATTCTTCCCAGGCGGCTCTTTAGAGTGCGTCATGTTTGCTGCGCGAAGGACGTGCCGGTGTGATCGGTGCGGCGCGTCGACAGACGTGTTGAGGAAGACATGAGCAGTGTGTATTTGCGTTCGGCCGGCATCGCCTGCGCCGTTCTGGTCCTGGCCGGTTGCGTCGCCAGGAAACCCGCCGTCATCACCGAGGCCCAGCCCGCGGAACCGCCCAAGCCGGTGGCTTGCGTACCCGCCCAAAGCGGCGACCCGATGATCGGCACGTGGTTGTCGAACAGCAAGCCGCGCGACGTCAGCGGCGACCTGCAATCGCTGATCGTGTTGTCCGCCGATGGCACGATGGCCTATGAAACCCTGTTGAAGATCGGCCGCAAGGCGCGTCCCGCCCTGCGCGAGACCGGTTGCTGGACGGTGGCAGACGGCATCTACACGATGCGGACCACCAAATCCGCCGGCGAACTGGTGGACGCCAACGATCCGATCTACCTGAACCGCTACCGCGTCGAAAAGGTCGAGAAGACCAAGCTGACGCTGCGCGAACTGAAGACCGGCGGCCAGGTCGTGACCGCGCGCCGCATGCCTCCGGGCTACCGCCTGCCTTACTAAGCGTTGCGCCGGGCGGACACTCCGCCCGGCGGCTTCGCCAAGACGGCCGGGCTGCGGTAAGGTGCGGGCTTCGACTTTCGCCTCGCCGCCGGACCTCCATGCCCGCCATGTCCTCCGAAGCACGCGCTATCGCGCTGCTTGCCCTGGCCGCTTTCGTCAGCGCCAGCGCTTTCCGCATCTGTGATCCCATGCTGCCGCAACTGGCGGCGGAATTCGGCACCACCACCGGCCAGGCCGCCCGCGCCGTGACGGCGTTCGCCGTTGCCTACGGCGTGCTGCAGATGTTCTTCGGGCCTGTCGGCGACCGCTACGGCAAGTACCGCGTCGTCAGCGTGGCGACCGTGGCCTGCGCACTGGGCAGCGCGGGCGCCGTCATGGCCGAGTCCCTGGATGTGCTGGTCTTGTGCCGCGCGCTGTCAGGTGCGGCGGGGGCGGGCATCGTGCCGCTGTCGATGGCCTGGATTGGCGACAACGTGCCCTACGAACGCCGGCAGGCGACGCTGGCGCGTTTCCTGACCGGGACCATCCTGGGCATGTCGGCCGGGCAATTGGCCGGCGGACTGTTCGCCGACACCATCGGCTGGCGCTGGGCCTTTGCCGCGCTGGTCGTGGGGTATCTGGCCGTGGGCGTGCTGTTGCACCTGGAAGTGCGGCGCCAGCAGGTCTCGGGCTTCGGCCGGGTCGAGGCGGGGGCCGGCACTAAAGGTTTCGTGGCGCAGGCGCGCCTGGTGCTGGGCACGCCGTGGGCGCGCATCGTGCTGGCGACGGTCTTCGCCGAAGGCCTGCTGGTGTTCGGCGCCCTGGCGTTCGCGCCGTCGTATCTGCATGAACGCTTCGATATTTCGCTGACCGCGGCCGGCGCGCTGGTGGCGGTGTACGCCGTGGGCGGCCTGATCTATACGGTGGTGGCCGGCCGCATCCTCAAGCGCCTGGGCGAACGCGGCCTGGCGATCGCGGGCGGCCTGGTGCTGAGCGTGGCGTTCCTGTCCTACCTGCTGGGGCCGGTCTGGATGTGGAGCCTGCTTGCCAGCGTGCTGGCCGGCTTCGGCTATTACCTGCTGCACGCCACGCTGCAGACCAACGCGACGCAGATGGTGCCGTCGGCGCGCGGCACCGCCGTGGCCTGGTTCGCGTCCTGCCTGTTCATGGGACAGGCGGCCGGCGTGGCCCTGGCGGGCGCGGTGGTCGACGAGATCGGCGCCGCCGCGCTGTTCGGCGGATCTGCCGTGCTGCTGCCGCTCTTGGGCGCGTTCTTTGCGCGGGCGCTGAAGGCGCGGGCGGCGATTCAGGCCGGCGGCTGACGGCGCCGGGGGGATGGGGGTGATGGAGGCCCCGGCTGAGAGGCTGTAGGATGGGTGGAGCGCGCGGAGGGTAATGGCGAGAACACCGATATCCAGCGCGCGCAACCCATCAAGCAGTGCCCCAATGCCTCTTCGATTTCGCTATGAAATGACGGTCGCGTGATGGGTTGCGCGCGTTCGAGAGCGTTCTTCTTGCGCAAAGACGCGCGCGCTCCACCCATCCTACGGGATAACGCCATGCCAGCCTCCGGCCAACCCTCCTCTCGGCCTCAGATTGCGGCCAGGCGGGCCAGCACGGTCTGCTTGCCCAGCAGGGCCAGCACGGCGTCCACGGCGGGCGTCTGCGTCTGGCCGGTGACGGCCACGCGCAGCGGGATCGCCAGTTGCGGCATCTTCAGGCCGCGGTCGGCCAGCACGGCCTTGATCAGCGCCGAGATGGCTTCGCGGGTCCAGTCGGTGTCCTGGGCGCGCTGGGCGAAATCGGCCAGTGCTTCGCGTGCCGCGGCGGTCAGGTGCTGTTCGACGAGCTCGGCCGCAGCCGGCTTGAACTCGGCGCAGAACAGCATGGCGCCGTCAGCCAGTTGCTCCAGCGTTTCCGCGCGGTCCTTCAGCAGGCCCATGACGCCCGGCAGGTCGATCTTTTCCGGATGGCCGCCACGGTTGGCCACGCGCGGGGCCACGCGTTCGGCCAGTTCCGCGTTGTCCATCTGCTTGATGTAGTGGGCGTTGACCCAATTCAGCTTCTTCGGATCCCATTGCGAGGCCGACTTCGACAGGTGCTTGGTGTCGAACCACGACACCAGCTGCTCGCGCGAGAAGAGTTCGTCGTCGCCGTGGCTCCAGCCCAGGCGGGCCAGGTAGTTGATCATGGCCTCGGGCAGGTAGCCGTCGTTGTCGTACTCCATGACGTTGACCGCGCCGTGGCGCTTGGACAGTTTTTCGCCGTCCGGGCCCAGGATCATCGGCACGTGGCCGTATTCGGGCAGGGTCGCGCCCAGCGCGCGCAGGATGTTGATCTGGCGCGGGGTGTTGTTGACGTGGTCATCGCCGCGCAGGACGTGCGTGATGCCCATGTCCCAGTCGTCGACCACCACGCAGAAGTTGTACGTGGGCGTGCCGTCCGGGCGCGCGATGATCAGGTCGTCCAGTTCGGTGTTGTCGAAGCTGATCGTGCCCTTGACCATGTCGTTCCAGGAGGTGGCGCCTTCCTGGGGGTTCTTGAAGCGCACGACGGGCTTGCGGCCGTCGGGGATGGCCGGCAGCGTCTTGCCCGGTTCCGGGCGCCAGGTGCCGTCGTAGCGCGGCTTGTCGCCGCGGGCGCGGGCGGCTTCGCGCATGGCTTCCACTTCTTCGGGCGAGCTGTAGCAGTGGTAGGCGGTGCCGGCGGCCAGCATCTGCGCGACCACTTCGCGGTAGCGGTCCATGCGCTGCATCTGGTAGAAGGGGCCTTCGTCGGGCTGCATGCCCAGCCATTCCATGCTGTCCAGGATGGCTTGCACCGCTTCCGGCGTGGAGCGTTCAACGTCCGTGTCTTCGATGCGCAGCACGAAGGTGCCTTGGTGATGGCGCGCGAAGGCCCAGGAGAACAGCGCGGTGCGCGCGCCGCCCAGGTGCAGGAAGCCCGTGGGCGAAGGCGCGAAACGGGTACGAATGGGGGAGGAGGCGTTGGAGGTCATAGGTGGCAATGATAGCGGCTGCGGCGCCACAAAGCGGCGTCAGGCAGGGTCCACATCAAGCGGACGACGGGATTGTCTTGTTACGATGAACGGTATTTTAGATTAGGGCCCGATAAGCGCCTGCCCCCTATGCTGCGACACGCTCTTGCCCCGATGTTCGAACCCGGCTCGCTGGTGATCGTTGCCGACAGGCCCCTGCCGGCGACGGCCTCCCTGTCGCCCGCGCTCAAGGCGAAAACCACCGTGGTGGCCTGCGAAACGGGGGCCGCGCCTGAACTGCCCGCCACCCTGCAAGGGCTGGCCCCGGGCGAACGGCCTGATCTGGCCCTGGTTTGCGTGTCACCGGCCGTGCTGCCGGAAACGCTGCGGCGCCTGTCGCCGCTGGCGCCGCGCTCGGTAATCCTCTTGCCCCACGAACTGCCCGACCCGTATCCGCGCGGCACGCTGGCCCTGTGCCGGGCCTGGGCCGAAGAAAACCGCTGCGAACTGCTGGGGCCGCGCTCCTTCGGCGCCCAGCGTCCCCATGCGGGCCTGAACTTCAGCCAGCACCCGGTGCTGGCGCGTGCCGGCCGCGTGGCGCTGCTGGCGCAGTCGCGCTCGATCATGGCGGCGGTCATGGACTGGGCCGAAGACGTGCATATCGGCTTTTCCACCGCCGTGTCGCTGGGCGACGAGGCAGTGGTGGGCCTGTCGAAGGTGCTGGACTACCTGGCCAGCGACCCGCGCACCGACAGCATCGTGCTGTATCTGGAAGACGTGGGCCCCGCCCGCGAATTCATGAGCACGCTGCGCGCCGCCGCCAGCGTCAAGCCGGTCATCGTGCTGAAGGCCGGCCGGTCCGACGCCGACAGCGCCGACGCCATTTTCGACGCCGCCTTGCGCCGCGCCGGCGCGGTGCGTGTGCGCTACTTCGTGCAGCTGTTCTCGGCCGTGAAGGTGCTGGGCTACACGCGCCGCCCCAAGGGCCGGCGCGTGGCGCTGATCTCCAACGGCAACGGCCCCCCGCAGTTGGCCATGGACCTGATCGGCCCCGACGCCGCCGTGCTGCGCGCCGAACTGGCGCCCGCCACGCGGCGCGCACTTGAGGGCATGCTGGAGCCGGACGCGGCCAGCGCCAATCCGGTCATCACTTATACGCCGCTGACGCCGGAGCGCATCCGCGCCATCCTGGAAACCGTGCTGGACGACGCGGGCGTCGATGGCGTGCTGGTGCTCTTGGCGCCCGATGCGCTGGCCGACATGCCGGCGGTCGCGCGCGAACTGGCGCAGATCGCGCCCAAGGCGAAAAAGCCCGTCGTCAGTTGCTTCATGGGCGACGCCGGCATGCGGCCTTTGCGGCGCATGCTGGACGACGCGGGCACGTCCGCTTTCCGGACGCCGGAATCCGCCGCCGACGCGTTTGGCGTGCTGGCGTCCCACCATTACAACCAGCAGTTGCTGCTGCAGACGCAGCCGCAGGAACCCCCCAGCCACGTGCCGGACCTGGCCGCGGCGCGCGAAGTCATCGCGCGGGTGCGCGCCGACTGCCGGCGCGAACTGAACACGTCTGAAATCCGCACCCTGCTGGGCCTGTTCTACGTACCGCTGCGCGACATGCCGGTGGAGGTTGCCGCGGTCGAGCCCGAATCCCGTCCGATGGCCATCCGCGTGCGGCGCGATCCGCAGTTCGGTCCGGTCATCCGCTTTGGCGCGGGCGGCCCGGACGCGATGCTGTCTGTGTCGGATCGCGGCATGGACCTGCCGCCGCTCAACGGCTTCCTGGCCCGGCAACTGATCGAACGCAGCCGCTTGTGGCGCCGCGTCCTGGCACCGCGCATCGGCCATATTGCCGCCGAGTCCCTGCAGCAGGCGGTGGTGCTGGTGTCCGAAATGGTGTCGGAATTGCCCGACATCGAAACGCTGGACATCGATCCTCTCTACGCCGGCGAAACGCATCTGCGCGCCGGCGGCCTGCGCCTGCTACTGACTGAAACCCCGGGCTGTGAAACGCCGCAGACCTCGGGCTATCCGCACATGGCGATCCACCCATACCCGGCGCGCCTGGTGCAGGTGCGTCGTTTCAGCGACGGCATCCCGTGGGTGCTGCGCCCGATCCGCCCGGAAGACGGCGACGCCTTGCAGGAGTTCATCCGCGGCCTGTCGGAGCGTTCTCGCTACATGCGCTTCGTGTCGATGATGCGCGAACTGACCCCGCGCATGGTGTCGCGCTACACGCAGGTGGACTACCACCGCGAATTGGCGCTGGTGGCGGCCACGCAAGTGCCCAACCCGGCCAACCGCGGCCATCCGCGCGAAGTCATCGTGGGTTTCGCGCACTACCTGCGCAACCCCGACGGGCGCGGGGCAGAGTACGCGTTGGTGATCGGCGACGACTGGCAGCGCCGCGGCCTGGGCCGCCAGTTGATGACGGCGCTGATCGACGCGGCGCGCGAGCAGGGGCTGGAATACATCGACGGCCTGGTGCTGTCGACGAACCGGCCCATGCTGGCGCTGATGACGAGCCTGGGCTTCACCAACGACGCCGACCCGGAAGACCCGACGATGCGCCGGGTCTGGCTGGGTCTGGTTTGACCCCCATGGTCTGACCCGATGGCCTGACCCCGTGCGGGGTCAGGTCCCTCAGGCGGTCTTTCTGGCTGCTTGCGCCGGCGTCAGCCGCGCCGCCACCTCGTCCACCGACAACACGTCGCCAAAGAACAGCATCCAGCCGTGCAGCGAATGCTCGTGCTCGGCGGGCGTCACCGCGGCCAGCGCGTCGTCGACCATGATGGTGCGGAAGTCCCGCATCATGGCGTCGCGCGCGGTGGATTCACAGCACACGTTGGTGACGGTGCCCGCGATCAGCAGCGTGTCCACGCCCAGTCCGCGCAGCAGGAGTTCCAGCTCGGACGATCCGGGCGCCATCGCGCTGTAGAAGCGCTTGACCACGCGCAGGTCCTTGTCGTGCGCATGCAGGTCCGGATGCAGCTGGAACCCCGGCGAATCGCGGCGCAGCGTTTCCAGCCGGCGCGCGCTGCGTTCGGGCGTCAGCATCACGCCGTGATGGTGCGACCAGAAGGCGTCGGCGTTGTCGGATGCGGTCTGCACCCAGACGACGGTGCCCCCGGCCGCGCGCACGGCGTCGCACAGGCGGTTCACCGGCGCGATGATCTCGCGCGCCGGCGCGCATTCGCCCTGGTAGCCGGGCAGCGTGAAGTACTGCTGCATGTCCACCACGACCACCGCCGTCCGGGCGGCGGGCAGTTCGTCATACGGATGCAGGCAGCCTTGCCGGGCCACGACGCGATCCTGTACCCATTGCGGGAATTCCATGGCGGTTCCTTATCCGTAGCGCCGCGCCACGGCGGCTTCGACGCGGTAGATGATGAGATACATCACGCTGGAGATCAGCGCCAGCATGGCGATGGCGGTCATGACGATGTTCAGCTTGAATACCTGGCTGCCGTTCATGATCAAAAAGCCCAGGCCGGAATCCGCGGACTGGAATTCGCCCACGATGACGCCCACCAGCGCCAGGCCGATGTTCATCTTCACGGCCGCGATCAGGGTGGGTACGCTGCCGGGCAGCACCACCTTGGTCAGCACCTGCCAGCGGCTGGCGCCGAACGTGTGGGCCAGCTTGACCTTGTTCAGGTCGATACCCCGGAAGCCGGCATACACCACCATGATGGTGACGAACACCGCGATGGCCACGGCCATGCCGTACACGGCGTAGTCCGACCCCAGCCACAGGTAGAAGATCGGCACGAAGGCGATCTTGGGCATGGCGTTGGCGACCACCAGGAAGGGGTCCAGCACCTTGTACAGGAAGTCCGACCACCACAGCGCGGCGGCCACCACGATGCCGATCGCCATGCTCAGCGTAAAGCCGACCAGCGTGGCCGACAGCGTCGTCATGATGTGCTTGCCGAGCTGGCCGTTGTTCCACAGTTCGATAAAGGTGGGCCACAGGGCGCTCGGGTAGCTGGTCAGCAGCGGATTCAGGATGTGCATGCGCGGCAGGATTTCCCAGGCGCACAGAAAGACCACCAGCAGCAGCGCCTGCGACAGCCGGATGTTGCGTTTGCGGGCGCGGTCGCGGCGCAGGTAGTCCAGATACTTGGCGCTGGGCGCGGGAACGGCGCGCAGAGGGACGGTATTGGCGATGGGCGCATTCATGGGTCAACCCTCCACGTGGACGTCCAACTCGTCCCAGAGCTGTTTGAAATAGGTGTTGAACTCCGGCCGCGAGCGCGCCTGGAAGGGCGTCGGCCGGGCGCCGTCGCCATAGTGGATACGGTACTGGCTCTTCAGCCGGCCGGGCCGGCGCGACAGCACGATGACGCGGTCCGTCATGGCGATGGCCTCGCCGATGTCGTGCGTGACCAGCACCACCGTCTTGCCCTCACGGCGCAGGATGTCCACCACTTCGTCCGAGATCGCCAACCGCGTCTGCGAATCCAGCGCCGAAAAGGGCTCGTCCAGCAGGATCACGTCGGGCTCGGTCACCAGCGTGCGCGCCAGCGCCGCGCGCTGCCGCATGCCGCCGGACAATTGGCGCGGCGTGTGCGACAGGAACGCGCCCAGCCCGCACTTCTCCAGCAGATGCACGGCGCGCGCCTCGCTGCGCGCATCGCGCCGGCCCTGGATCTCGGCGCCCAGCATCACGTTGTCCAGGATGGTGCGCCATTCAAACAGGTAGTCCTGCTGCAGCATGTAGCCGATGCGCGGATTGGGCTTGGTCACGCCCTGGCCGTCGATCAGCACGGCGCCCGAGGTCGGCGGGATCAGCCCGGCAATCAGCGATAGCAGGGTGCTCTTGCCACAGCCGCTTTGCCCGATCAGGCTGACGAATTCGCCCGGCGCCAGCGTGAACGACACGTTCGACAGCGCCTCGGTTTCGCCTTCGGTCGTGAAGTACGACAGGCAGACCTCGCGCAGCTCGATCTTCGCCGTGGCGACGGCCGGCTTCAGGTTATGGACGGCGGCTCCCATCACGGCACCTTCTTGGCAAAGTCGGCCACCACCACGTCTTCATACTTCACGCGGGCGGTTTCCTTCATGACGGCGCTGGCGATCAGCATGTCCTGCAGCTTCGCCATGGCCTCGGCCGTCACCAGCGGCGACGTCTTCCAGATCTGGTACTGCTTGTAGCGTTCGATCGCTTCGGTCACGGCGCCCTGGTCCATGCCGGGGAAGAACGTCATGATCTGCGGGGTCAGCGTGGCGGCGGGCGTGTCCTTCACGTATTTTTCGGCTCGCGCGACCACATCGGTCCAGGCCTGGATGACCTTGGGGTTGTCGCGGATGTATTTGTCGGTGGCGGTGAAGACGGTGTAGTCCACCTGGCCCACTTCATGGCCGACGGAGGCCACGATATAACCCTTGCCGTTGCGCACCAGTTCGCCGGCCTCGGGTTCCAGGAAGATGCCGTATTCGCCTTGCCCCGCCATCCACGCGCCGGCGCGCGCCGGAATGCCGATGTTGTTCAGCAGCTTCACGTCCTTCTGGGGGTCAAGCCCGTGCTTGCGCAACGCGGTTTCCAGGAACACGATGGGGTTGGATCCCGGCCGAAAGCCGATGACGTCCTTGCCCTTGAGCATCGACCAGTCGAACTTCTCGATGGGTTTGCGCGCCAAAAGGAAGAACCCGTCGGTGGCCGTCAGGCCGGCGAAGATCTTCGGCTTGACCGGCGATTCGCTGTTCTGCACGTAGATGGATGCCTCGGGACCGATCAGCACGATGTCGGCGCTGCCCGAGAGCAGGGCCGTCATGCCTTTGTCGGTGCCCTGGGATGTCTTCATCGACACGTCCAGCCCGGCATCCTTGAAGTACCCCTGCGACAGGGCCACGTACTTGGGCACGTAGAGGATGGAACGCACCACCTCTTCGTAGCGGACCTTCACGGGGGGATTCAGGGCTTCGGCGTGGGCGGCCAGCGGAATGAACAGCGCAAGCAGCGCTACGCCCGCCAGGCGGGGCAATGGCAAGGATTTCACGGGACTTTCTCCTGCGTCTTGTATGGCACGCCGAAACCCGGCGCAACACGGCCAATGGGATGGAATCGACAACAACAACAGGGAAGCCCGAACGATCACTGCCCGGGCCCTAAGGCATGGATCGAATACTATATTCAATACAAACAGGCGACAAGTATTTTGCGATTGGCGTTTTTCTCTATGGACGAGCGCCAGCCAAGCCCGGAAAATTCAGGGCTTGAATACCACTTGGTATACAGGAATGGGATTTGGCCGTTTGGGCGTGGGCTATAGCGGCCGGCGCGAAACGATGGGTTTCGCGCGCCGGACAGGCGAAAGCTTGCCGTGCTTCGTAGGATGGGTGAAGCGCGAGATCAGGCGCGAGAGGGCGCTGACGCCCAACGCGCGCAACCCATCATCAACCCGAGATCAACCCCACACGCCATTCAAGAACGCCGAAATGTCTCGGACTTCTTCGGCGCACACCGAATGCGGCATGGGATACGTGTGCCAGCGCACGTCGTAGCCCAGGCGCTTGAGTTCAGCCAGCGACGCCTCGGCGCGCGCCAGCGACACGACCGGGTCGTACTGGCCGTGGGCCATGAAGATCGGCGTGGCGTTGTTGGCGCTGTGGCGTTCGGCTTCGGCGGTATCCGCGAGCGGCAGGTAACCCGACAGCGCCATCATGCCCGCCAGTTTCTCCGGCAGGCGCAGGCCCGTGTGCAGCGTCATGGCGCTGCCTTGCGAAAACCCGGCCAGCACGATGTTCGACGTGGGGATGCCCCGGGCGTTTTCGCGCGCAATCAGCTTGTGGATGGCGGCCTCGGATGCCCGGATGCCCTTGGCGTCTTCCACGCGGACCAGGTCCATCACCAGGATGTCGTACCAGGAGCGCATCGACATGCCGTTGTTGATCGTCACGCGCTGCACCGGCGCGTTCGGAAACACGAAGCGCACGCCCAGGCCCGCGGGCAGGTCCAGTTCCGGCACGATGGGCGCGAAGTCATTGCCGTCGGCGCCCAGGCCGTGCAGCCAGATCACGGCGTGCGTGGGATTGGGGGCGGTTTCGATCTCGATGCAATCGAGCAGGTCGGTGGAAGCGTTCATGGACGGCCGGCGGGAAATTCAGGGAAGGGAAATCAGAGCGTCAGGGTCTTCAAGGCCTGGAACAGCGCACGATAGTGCTTCTTCTGCGGTTCCTGGCCCTGCAGCAGCGAGGCATTGCCCAGCTTTTCCTTGCGCGCGGCGCGGATCAGCGTGCGCAGTTGCTGCGCATCGGCTTGCGGATTGTTCGCCAGCAGCTTGGTCAGCAGATCGTCGTCGTCCAGCAGGCGGTCGCGCAACGTTTCCAGCCGGTGCATGGCGGCGGTTTCTTCGCGCGAGCCGTTTTCCCAGACATCGAGCTGGGCGCGGATCTCGTCGGCGGGGGCGTCGCGCATCAGCTTGCCCACGAAGTGGACCTGGCGGCGGCGGCCTTCGCGGCCGGTCGTGCGCTGCGCCATGCGGATCGCCTCATAGAGGCGTTCGGCCAGCGGCAGTTGCTTGAGGCGTTCGGGGGACAGTTCGATCAGCTGTTTGCCCAGGTCCAGCAGGGCGTGCATTTCACGCTTGACCTGGGACTTGCTGGGACGGTCGTAGCCGTTTTCATCGTAACCGTCGTCGACGGATTCTTCTTCAGTATGGGAATTCATGGAAAACTGCGCAATGACAGACTTGGCTATGATAACCGTCTCTGCAAATTGGACAGCAATGGTTAAATCCTCCTCATCCTTGCCGCTGGCGGCGAATCACGCGCGTTTTTCCGAACTCGTCGAACAAACCCTCGCCTACGCGCGCCAGATCGGCGCTTCCGACGCCGCGGCGGAAGTCTCGGAAAGCCTGGGCCTGTCGGTCTCGGTCCGAAAGAACGACATCGAAACCGTTGAGCAGACACGCGACCGCTCGCTGGACCTGACGGTCTACGCCGGCCAGAGCCGCGGGTCCGCCTCGACCTCCGACTTTTCCGAAGCGGCGCTGCGCCAGACCGTCGAAGCCGCCTGGCACATCGCCCGCCATACCGCTGCCGATCCGGCCGCCGGCCTGCCCGACGCCGACCAGCTGGCCACCGAATTCCCCGACCTGGACCTGCACCGCGCCTGGAGCGTGTCCACCGAAGAAGCCGCCGAACTCGCGTTGCGCGCCGAACGCGCTGCGCGCGACGTCGACGCCCGCATCACGAACACCGACGGCGCCACCGTGGGCACCTACGAAGGCCAGTTCGTCATGGGCAACACCCGGGGCTTCCTGGGCGGCTACCCGTATTCGCGCCACAGCCTGTCCGTGGCGCCCATCGCGGGCCGCGGCAACGGCATGCAGCGCGACTACTGGTACACGTCCGAGCGCGATCCGGCCAAGCTGGCCTCGCCCGAGGCCATCGGCCGTTACGCCGCCGAGCGCACGCTAAGCCGCCTGTCGGCCCGCCGCATCCGCACCGGCAAGTTCCCCGTCCTGTTTGAAGCGCCGCTGGCGCTGGGGCTCGTCGGCGCGCTGACCCAGGCCGTCAACGGCGGGGCGCTCTACCGCAAGGCGAGCTTCCTGGTGGATTCGCTGGGCAAGCCGATCTTCCCCAAGCACATCAACCTGACCGAAGACCCCCACATCCGTGGCGGCATGGGCAGCTCGCCCTTCGACGACGAGGGCGTACGCACGCGCCGCCGCAGCGTGGTGTCGGCCGGCGTGCTGGAAGGCTATTTCCTGTCGTCCTACACGGCCCGCAAGCTGGGCATGGCTACCACCGGCAACGCCGGCGGCTCGCATAACCTCGTGTTCAGCTCCACGCTGACCAAGCGCGGCGACGATTTCGAAGCCATGCTGAAGAAGCTGGGCACGGGCTTCCTCGTCACCGAACTGATCGGCCAGGGCGTCAACTACGTCACGGGCGATTACTCGCGCGGCGCATTCGGCTACTGGGTGGAAAACGGCAAGATCCAGCATGCCGTGCAGGAAATCACCATCGCCGGCAATCTGGCGGACATGTTCCAGCAGATCGTCGCCGTGGGCGCGGACACCATTTCGCGCGGCACCAAGACCACCGGCTCGATCCTGATCGAGCAAATGGCCATCGCGGGAACGTGATCGCCGGGGGAAACGATGGGTTGCGCGCGGCGCATGCCGGTGTCCTGATCCGCGTTTCCTCGCGCTACACCCATCCTGTGAACCTGGGCCATCCCAAGACATCGGAACCCTCCCCCGTAGGATGGGTGAAGCGCGGCACCCGACCAGCCAGGACGCAGGCGTCCAACGCGCGCAACCCATCATCTCCCCCCTCTCGGGAATTCCTCTAGCCACCAACACCGATATCCCCGTGTAATATCCGGCGGGTATTGCTCGAAGTCCCAGGTGTTGCAGTAAGGAGCAAAGAGATGCAACGACGTTCATTCTTGAAGCACGCCGGACTCGGCGCCGTCGCCACGGGGGCCGCCGTCAGCACGCCTGCGTTCGCGCAGGACATGCCGTCGTTGAGCTGGCGCCTGTCGTCTGCTTTCCCCGCTGCCCTGGACCTGCGCATCGGCGCCGGCGAGCATTTCTGCAAATTCGTCTCGGAAGCCACGGGCGGCAAGTTCAACATTCGCCACTTCCCCGACGGCGAGATCGTCCCCGCGTCGGACCTGCTGGAAGCCGTCTCCACCAGCAAGGTGGAATGCGGCCACGGATCGTCGCGCCTCTTTTTCGCCAAGAACCCCGCCTTCTGCTTCGACGCCGCCGTGCCCTTCGGGTTGAACGCGCGCCAGATGAACGCCTGGATGAGCGAAGGCGACGGCCTGCGCCTGACCCGCGAGCTCTTCAAGCCGGAAAAGATCATCAATTTCCCGCTGGGAAACACCGGGGCGCAGATGGGCGGCTGGTACACCCGTGAAATCAAACGCCTGGCCGACCTGAAAGACCTGAAGATGCGGGTGGGCGGGCTGGCCGCCGACGTGCTCGGGCGCATGGGCGTGTCGCCGCAACCGGCGGACCCGGCCAAGCCGCTGGCCGAGGCCTTCGAAAAAGACGGCCTGCAGGCCGTGGCCGGCGCGGGCGCCTATGACGATGACAAGCTGGGTCTGAATAAGGTAGCTAAGTATTACTACGCACCCGGCTGGTGGGCGGGCGGCGAGCAGCTTTCCCTCTACATCAACGACGAGGCCTGGAACAAGCTGCCCAAGCACTACCAGGCGGTGGTGCAGGCCGCGTCGCTGGCCGCGCATGTGTCCCTGACGGCGCGCTACGACGCCCGCAACCCCGCGGCGCTGGCGCAACTGACGGCAAGCGGCGCGCAAATCCGCACATTTCCGCGCGCCATCATGGACGTGGCGTTCGAAACGACGCAACAGGCTTACAAGGACTTGGCGGCTAAAGACCCGAAGTTCAAGGCCATACTCGACAGTTATATGGGCTTTCGCGACAGCGAGATGCCGTGGTTCCGTTTGACCGAAAGCGCCTATGGCCAGTACCTGGGCGTGGCGCTGTCGGGCAGGTAGCAGGGAGGTCCGCCGCAGGCTGAACGGCATTCGGCGGAGAGTAGGGTTTTTGCTAGTAATACCGCGTTTTTTACAAAAAAATGGGCGGTTTTCGGGCTTTTCTCGAACCACATTCGAGTTTCGGCCTGATACAAAGGAGTAATATCCCGGGTCTTGACGCGCAATCATGGCGCCTTTAGGCGGCATAAGACGTCAATCCGGCGGGATTACACCAGCCCGGATTACCAATATTCCGAGACAGACTTTAAGGTGGTATCAACCATGCAATCCAAGACCAAGAAGCTGCTGGCCGCGCTGATCGCCGCCGGTATCGTCCCGGCTGCGCACGCGGCTGACATCAAGCTGGGTGTGGCGGAAGCCCTGTCCGGCGGCGCCGCCCAGTACGGCGTCTCGATCCGCAATGGTTTCCAGCTTGCCGCTGACGAAATCAACGCTGCGGGTGGTATCAACGGCAACAAGCTCGTGCTGGTGGTCGAGGACGAACAAGGCAAGAAAGAAGAAGCCATCAACGTCTTCAAGAAACTGATCTTCAAGGACAACGTCCTGATGGTCTTCGGCCCGACGCTGTCGAACTCGGCCCAAGCCGCCGACCCGATCGCCCAGGCTGCCAAGACGGTCGCCTTCGGCACGTCCAACACCGCTGACGGCATCACCTCCATCGGCAACTACGTGTTCCGCAACTCGGTCACCGAAGCCGACGTGCTGCCGGCCACCATCTCCACCGTCAAGGCCAAGACCGGCCTGAAGAACGTGGCGGTGCTCTACGGCAACGACGACGTCTTCACCAAGAGCGGCTACGACAACTTCAAGAAGGCCCTGGAAGACCAGAAGATCCCGGTCACCACGACCGAAACGTTCGCCAAGGGCGACGTGGACTTCAAGGCCCAGCTGACCAAGATCAAGGGCACCAACCCCGACGCCATCGTGCTGTCCGCACTGCTGGCCGAAGGCGCTCCCATCATGGTGCAGGCCCGCCAACTGGGCCTGAACGTGCCCGTCATCGGCGGCAACGGCATGAACTCGGTCAAGATTTTCGACCTGGCCCCTGGCGGCGCATCGAACAATCTGTGGATCGGCAGCCCGTGGTCGATCGAGAACAAGGCCCCCGAGAACGTCAAGTTCATCGACGCCTACAAGGCCAAGTTCAACGGTTCGCCCGACCAGTTCGCAGCCCAGTCGTATGACGCCATGTACATCGTGGCCCAGGCGCTGAAGAACACCAAGATCACCGGCGAACTGCCCAAGGACCGCGCTGCCCTGCGCGACGCCCTGCCTTCCGTGACCTGGACCGGTGCCACTGGCGCGTTCAAGTTCCGTCAAGCCAACGACCGCGCCGGCAAGCCGGCCGGCTACGACGCCGACCAGGCGCCGATCGTCAGCGTGACCAAGGACGGCAAGTACGTCATCGAGAAGTAAGCAGTACGCATCCCCGCGCGGGGGGATGCGCCTTGCGGACGGCAGCGCTGTCCGCAAGGCGCTTTTTATCGTAGGGCCGTCCCAAGACAAAAATGGCCTCCCTCGGGGAGAGCCGGACCACGCAGCGGGCGCGTGGAGGCCCTCATAGATCTGGAAAGTCCCATCATGTTCGAACAACAATTCGTCAATGCCTTGTCGCTGGGCTGTGTGTATGCACTGTTCGCGCTGGGCTTCACGCTGATCTTCGGCGTGCTCGGGGTGATCAACCTGGCGCATGGCGCCGTCTTCATGGTTGGCGCCTACGCGGCACTGTTCGTCGTTCAGCAATTCGGCCTGCCCCTGTGGGGTGCGCTGATGGTCGCGTTCTTCGTGGCCGGCTTCACCGGGGTCATCATCGACTACCTGGTGCTCAAGCCCCTGCGCAAGCGCAACGCGCCGCACTTGATTCCCATGATCGCCACGATTGGCGTGGGCATCATCCTGAATAACGGCGCCCAAAGCATTTTCGGCGCCAGCAACCTGCGCTTCCCGCACGGCACCGTGCCCGAGGAAGTGATCGAAGTTGCCGGTCTGCACCTGACCGTCATCGAGCTGGGCATCATCTTCCTGTCGTTCGCGCTGATGGCCGTGCTGATGTACGTCATGCGCCGCACGCAATTCGGCCGCGCGCTGCGCGCCATTGCCGAATCGCCCAAGGCCGCCTGGCTGCTGGGCATCAACGTCGAGCGCCTGTTCGTCACCACCTCGTTCGCCGCAGCTGCCCTGGGCGGCGTGGCCGGCGTGCTGATCGGGCTGTACTCGAACGCGCTGTTCCCCCTGATGGGCCAGCCGATGCTGCACAAGGGCATCGCGGTCATCATCCTGGGCGGCATGGGCGACATCCGCGGCGCCATGCTGGGCGGGCTCTTCCTGGGCTTCGCCGAGGTGCTGTCGGTTGCGTACGTCGGTTCCACCATGCGCGATGCGGTGGCTTTCGGCCTGCTGTTCCTGATCCTGCTGGTGCGCCCGCAAGGTCTGTTCGGCAAAGTGGTTCAACGCAAGGCTTAAAGAATGAGCGGATTCGAAAACTTCTGGGCCATCTACGGCAACCTGGTGCTCACGCTGGGCACCAATGCCTTGCTGGCCCTCTCCATCTGGCTGACCCTGGCCTGCGGCATGCTGGCCATGGCCAACGCCGCTTTCATGGGCATCGGGGCGTACACCGCCGCGCTGCTCACCATGAACTACGACGCCCCGTTCACGGTCGCCCTGGCCGGCGGCATGGCGGCGCCTGCGCTGGTGGCGGCGCTGATCGGCTTGCCGACCTTGCGCTTGTCAGGGGTCTATCTGGCCATGGCCACGCTGGGCTTCGGTGAAGTCGTGCGCGTGACCATCCTGAACACCGAGTCCCTCACCGGCGGCGCGCTGGGCCTGAACGGCATCCCGCAGCTGACGCAGTGGTGGCATGTGGTGCTGGCGGTCGTCATCGTCCTGTTCGTGCTCTGGCGCGTGCGCGCCTCCAAGATCGGCCGCTCGTTCGACGCCATCCGCGGCGACGAAACGGCCGCGGGCCTGATGGGCATCGACGTGCGTGCCAACAAGATGCTGGCCTTCGTGGCCGGCGCGATGATCGCAGGCCTGGCCGGCGCCCTGAACGCGCACCTGACCTTCTTCATCGGTCCCAACGAATACGGTTTCGACCGGGGCGTTGAAATCCTGACCATGGCCATCCTGGGCGGCATCGGCGGCCTGGCGGGTCCTGTCCTGGGCAGCTTCATCATTACGGTGCTGCCCGAGCTGCTGCGCGGCTTCGCGGATTTGCGTCTGATCGCGAACGGAGTGATTCTGGTGGTGATTGTGTTGTTCCTGCCGCAAGGCATCTGGGACCCGGCGCGCTTCAAGCGCTGGGCGCGTCAAGGCCGGGGCGGCCAGGGAGGCAAGCGCCATGCTTGAGCTTTCTTCCGTCTCCAAGAGCTTCGGCGGCTTGCATGTGCTGCATGACGTCAGCCTGTCCGTGCCCGAAGGCGCGATCTTCGGCCTGATCGGCCCCAACGGCGCCGGCAAGACCACGGTGTTCAACCTGATCACCGGCCTGTTGCCGCCCAGCGGCGGCTCGATCACGTTCAACGGCCAAAGCGTGCTGGCCAAGAAGCCGCACAGCATCACGCGCATGGGCATTGCGCGCACGTTCCAGAACATCCGTCTCTTCAAAGAGATGACGTTGCTGGAAAACGTGGTGGTGGGCGCCTATCGCCACATGAACTACGGCTTCCCCAGCCTGCTGCTGGGCCTGCCGGGCTACCGCGAGCACGAAAAGCGCGCCCGCGAGCGCGCCCACGAGCTGCTGACGTGGATGCGCCTGGATCACAAGGCCAACGACCTGGCCGATAACCTGTCCTACGGCGAACAGCGCCGCCTGGAGCTGGCGCGCGCGCTGGCCACCGAGCCCAAGTTGTTGCTGCTGGACGAGCCGGTCGCGGGCATGAACACCGGCGAACGCGCCGAACTCATGCGCGAGATCCTGGCGATCCGCGACCGCGGCTACACCATCTTGATGATCGAGCACGACATGCGCTTCGTCATGGGCCTGTGCGAACGCATCGCGGTGCTGAACTTCGGCAAGATCATCGCTTGCGGCGGTCCCGAAGAGATCCGCAACAATGAGCAGGTCATCGAGGCCTACCTGGGCCGCGAAGACGACGAAGACACCGAACAAGCGGAGGCCGCCAAATGAGCGTCATGCTGGAAGTCCGCGGACTCGAGGTCAACTACGGCCATATCGAAGCCGTCCGCGGCATCGACCTGGACCTGAACGCCAAAGAAATCACCGCCCTGGTCGGCGCCAACGGCGCCGGCAAATCGACCACGCTGCTGGCGCTGTCGGGCTTGCTGCCCAAAGCGCGCGGCCGCATCCTGTTCGAAGGCGAAGACGTCACCAACCTGGCCCCGCACCAGCTCGTGGCGCGCGGCATTGTGCAGGTGCCGGAAGGCCGGGCCATCCTCACCACCATGACGGTGCTGGAAAACCTGGAGCTGGGCGCTTACCGCCGCGGCCTGAAGAACGTGGATTCCGACCTGGAATACGTGTTCAACCTGTTTCCGCGCCTGAAAGAGCGGATCACCGGCATCGCCGGCAACCTGTCAGGCGGCGAACAGCAGATGCTGGCCATTGGCCGGGCCTTGATGGCCAAGCCCCGCCTGTTGCTGCTGGACGAACCGTCGATGGGCCTGGCGCCGATCGTCGTGCAGGAGATCTTCCGTTCGCTGCGCGCCATCAACGCCGACGGCCTGACCCTGTTCCTGGTGGAGCAGAACGTGCGCCAGGCGCTGAAGATCGCCCAGAACGGCTATGTGCTTGAGAACGGCGCCATGGCGCTGACCGGCACCGGCCGCGAATTGCTGGGCCACCCGCGGGTGCTGGAAGCGTATCTGGGCGCCTGAGCGCGTCCCTGCCTCGGGGATTTGTCCCTGAATTGCATGTGCGCTGGCTGCAACATGGCTTGCGGCCAGCCACCGCCTGAGGTTTTTGCGCTTGCCCACTTTTTGATCATCCGTGTTAGAATTTCAGGCTTTCCCTCATTTTGACCATTGCACGGGCGGGTAATAACGCTTAGGCGGGACGTCATAAAGATAAGGCCCGGAACTTGAAATCCAACGATTTCACGTCGCCAGGACTCTTGTCTAGTTGGGGAAAGAACACTGGCTAGACGTTCTAGTCAGCAAGAACTTTTTATTCTTAGGAACCATCATGAAGACCTTTGTGGCCAAGCCGCATGAAGTCCAACGTGACTGGTTTGTGATCGACGCCAAGGGCAAAGTCCTCGGTCGTGTGGCCAGCGAAGTCGCACGTCGTCTGCGTGGCAAGCACAAACCTGAATTCACGCCGCACGTTGATACTGGCGATTACATCGTCATCATCAACGCATCCGATATCGTCGTTACCGGTACCAAGGCGAAGGACAAGAAGTACTTCCGCCACACCACGTACCCGGGCGGTATCCGCGAAACGAACTTCGAGAAAATGCAAGAGCGTTTTCCCGGTCGCGCCATTCAGAAGGCCGTCAAGGGCATGCTGCCCAAGGGTCCTCTGGGCTACGCCATGATCAAGAAGCTGAAGGTCTATGCCGGTGCCGAGCACCCGCACACCGCCCAGCAGCCCAAGACGCTGGATATCTAAGGAAACGCCATGATCGGTAACTGGAATTACGGAACCGGCCGTCGCAAAACTTCGGTGGCTCGCGTTTTCATCAAGAAGGGCACGGGTAAGATCGTTGTCAACGGCAAGCCCGTCGACGAGTTCTTCGCCCGCGAAACTGGCCGCATGATCGTGCGCCAGCCGCTGGAACTGACCGGCCACCTGGAATCGTTCGACATCAAAGTCAACGTCCACGGCGGCGGTGAAACCGGCCAGGCCGGCGCAGTCCGTCACGGCATCACGCGTGCCCTGATCGACTACGACGCGACCCTGAAGCCCGCACTGTCGCAAGCTGGCTTTGTGACCCGCGATGCCCGTGAAGTCGAACGTAAGAAGGTCGGCTTCCGCAAGGCACGTCGTCGCAAGCAGTTCAGCAAGCGTTAATGTTGCTGCAAAAAACCCGCTTCGGCGGGTTTTTTGTTTTTGGGCGGACGCGGGACAGATGCCCCGGCCGCCCCGCGCGGAACTCCGCGCGCCCCGTCCGGTCGGACAAAGGGGTTCGCGCACCAATTTTGGCACGGTGCCGCAAGACCCGTTTCCCGAGCGATACAATCTAGCCTCGTTCTACGAAGAGCACACCATCATGGCCCAAGCATCGAACACCCGTATCAAGGTTGGTATCGTCGGCGGCACCGGTTATACCGGCGTCGAGCTGCTGCGCTTGCTGTCGCAGCATCCCAATGTGGAATTGACCGCCATCACGTCCCGCAAGGAAGACGGGCTGCCGGTGGCTGACATGTATCCGAACCTGCGCGGCCGCGTGAACCTGGCCTTCTCGGCACCGGAAAAGGCCACGCTGACGGATTGCGACGTGGTGTTTTTCGCGACGCCCCACGGCGTGGCAATGGCGCAAGCCCAGGAACTGATCGCCGCAGGCACCCGCGTCATCGACCTGGCCGCCGATTTCCGTCTGCAGGACATCCCCACCTTCGAACGCTGGTACAAGATTCCCCATACCTGCCCGGACATCCTGGCCGAATCCCAATACGGCCTGGTGGAACTGAACCGCGAAGCCATCGCCCGCGCGCGCGTCATCGGCAACCCCGGCTGCTATCCCACCACCGTGCTGCTGGGCCTGGCGCCGCTGCTGGAAGGCGGCAAGCCGCTGGTCGATGCCCAAACCCTGATCGCCGACTGCAAGTCGGGCGTGTCGGGCGCCGGCCGCAAGGCGGAAGTGGGCTCGCTGTTCTCGGAAGCGTCCGACAACTTCAAGGCCTATGGCGTGGCCGGTCACCGCCACCATCCGGAAATCGTTGCCCAGCTGGAGAAGATCTCCGGCGGCAAGGTCGGCCTGACCTTCGTGCCGCACCTGGTGCCGATGATCCGCGGCATGTTCTCCACGATCTACGCCCGCATCCTGCCTGAGGCCCGCGACACGGACTTCCAGGCTTTGTTCGAGCAACGCTACGCCGACGAACCCTTCGTGGACGTGATGCCGGCTGGCAGCCTGCCCGAAACCCGTTCGGTGCGTGCCTCGAACAACCTGCGCATCGCGCTGAGCCGTCCCGGCAATGGCGACCAGCTGATCGTCCTGGTCGTGCAAGACAACCTGGTCAAGGGCGCCGCCGGCCAAGCCGTCCAGAACATGAACCTGATGTTCGGCGTGCCCGAATCGACGGGCCTGGATCAGGTCGCAATTCTGCCCTGATGCCCGGATCGGGCGGCGGCTCCGGCCGCTGCCCCTCTGCTTCCCATGTCAGTTGATTCCCCCGCCACACATCCATCCCGCCCTGCCGGCGGGCTGCTGCGCGTGGCGGCAGGGCTGCTTGTCGGTGTGCTGCTGGGTGGTGCCGCCGGCTACTTCCATGCCCAGCGGCAAGCCCAGCCGCAGGATGCCGTCGTGATCAGCGCGGCGCAGGCCGAGGCGCAGCAAGAAGCCATGCGCCAGCAGGCCACGCAATTGCGCTACACGCAGGGCCAGCTGGATACCGCCGATGGCGAGCTCGTCATCGAGCGTGCCGCCCGCCAGGAACTGGAGACCCAGCTGCGCGCCGTGCAGGCCGAAGTTGGCCGCGTGCGAGACCAGTTGGCGTTCTACGAACAATTGCTGCCTCCCGGGCCGGAAGGCTCGGTGGACATCCGTGGCGTGCAGATCGACCGCGAAGGCGGCGGCCTGCGCTACAAGGTGCTCTTGATGCGCAGCGGGCGCAACGGCGGGGCCTCCTTTGCGGGCGCGCTGCGTTTCCAGGCCACGGGCGTCCTGAAGGGCGAAACGGTTACCGTGGATCTGGCGCCCCTGCAGGTCAAGGCCGAAACCGGGCCCGTGACGGCCACGGGCGAATCCACCACGGCGGCGTCTCTGGCCCTGCAATTCGACCAATACCAGCGCAGCCAGGGGGTCCTGGCGGTCCCAGAGGGTTTTGTCCCCGAAAGCGTTACCGTCAGCGTCCTGGAAGGCGATACCGTCCGTGCATCGCGCAGTATCAAACTGGAACTTTGAGTCTAGTCAAGCCCTGCGCTATAGTGACACTATGCGAGCGCCGTTGCCGCTCACCGAAATATGGCCTATCCGGCCAGGAGTGAACCATGAATGCAGTGACCGAAACCGTCGACCTCCAGGCCGCCCCGCCTGTTCCTTTGGTATTTACTGACTCGGCTGCCGCCAAAGTGAAGGACTTGTTGGCCGAAGAAGGCAACCCCGAGCTGAAGCTGCGCGTGTTTGTCCAAGGTGGCGGCTGTTCGGGCTTCCAGTACGGCTTCACGTTCGACGAAGTCGTGAACGAAGACGACACCGTGCTGGACAAGGCCGGCGTTCAACTGCTGGTTGATCCGATGAGCTTCCAATATCTGGTCGGCGCCGAGATCGACTACAAGGAAGACCTGGAAGGCGCGCAGTTCGTCATCCGCAATCCCAACGCCAGCACCACCTGCGGCTGCGGTTCCTCGTTCTCGGTGTAATTCCTCACCGGTTCGGGAAAGCAAAAGCCCTTCGGCATGCCGAAGGGCTTTTTGTTTTTGGGCGGCATGTGGTGCGGTCCGCCCTTCATGCCCGCTTCAAGCAGGATAGAGCGCGCCCAGGATCCGTGGGCCGTGCGCGCCCGTCACGGCCGGCAGCCCAGCGGGCCGGCGTTCGACAAACGCTTGCGCCAGCCACGCAAAGGCCAGCGCTTCGACTTGCTGTGCGGGTACGCCCAGCGCATCGGTCGCTTGCACCGGACGCTGCAGGCAATACGCCAGTTCGCGCATCAGGTCGGCGTTATACGCGCCGCCGCCGCACACGAAGACCTCTTGCGTGCCCGCAGCGGCCGCGTCGATGGCATTGGCGACCGTCCTGGCAGTCAGGCGCTGCAGCGTCGCCTGCACGTCCTGAGGGGCCGGCTTGGGGCCGTCGAACGCGGCCAGTCGGTCGTCCAGCCATTGCAGGTTGAACAGGTCGCGGCCGGTGGACTTGGGTGGGGGCAGGGCGAACCAGGGCTCGCTGGCGATCAGTTGTTCCAGCAAGGGCGCCACCACCTGGCCGGAGGCGGCCCAGCGGCCGTCGGCGTCATAGGGCTGCCCCAGATGGCGTTGGCACCAGGCGTCCAGGAAGACGTTGGCCGGGCCGGTATCGAAGCCGCGCGCCGGCTGGCCGGGCGCCAGTAGCGTGACGTTGGCGATGCCGCCCAGATTGAGGACGGCGCGGCCATGCTGCGCCCCGAAGATCGCGGCGTGGAATGGCGGCACCAGCGGTGCACCTTGGCCGCCTGCGGCCACGTCGCGGCTGCGGAAGTCCGCCACCACGTCGATGCCGGTCAATTCCGCCAGCAAGGCAGGCGCATTGAGCTGCACGGTATAGCCGCTGTCCGGCCGGTGCCGGACGGTCTGGCCGTGCGCGCCGATGGCGGTCACGGCGTCCGCTTTCAGGCCGGCGTCCTGGAGCAGGGCGGCGACCGCCTGGCCGTACAGGCGGGCAAGCGCGTTCGCGGCCAGCGCGGCGCGCGCCAGTTCGTCGTCGCCGGACAGGTTCAGCGCCAGCAGCTCGCGGCGCAGGTTCTCGGGCATGGGCAGGCTGGCGCTGGCAAGCACCTGCGGCGCCTGGCCGGCGTCCAGGCGGACGAGCACGCCGTCGACGCCGTCGACGCTGGTGCCGGACATCAAGCCGATGTAGAGCGCTGGGTTGCCCTGCGGGCGGGGAGCGGAGGAATTCACAGGCGCCTCGGAAAGAAGAAAGGCGGCCGGCAGAATCTGCGCGGGCCGCCTTTTTGGGACGTTTTGCTGTGGCGGGCCGGTTAGCGGCTGGCCACGTTGGTCAGGGCATCCGGCAGCGTCTGCTGGAACTCGGTCAGCAGCTGGATCTGCTGCTTGTACGGTCCCACGGCCTGGTTGAACGCGCGGACTTCCGCAGGTTCCAGGGCACGGGCGACCGGCAGGTCTACCGACAGCGGGTCGATCGGCTGGTTGTCCACGCGGAACTCGTAGTGCAGGTGCGGGCCGGTGGCCCAGCCGGTGGCGCCGACGTAGCCCAGCAACTGGCCTTGCGAGATCTTCGAGCCCTTGGTGATGCCTTCGGCGATGCGGCTTTGGTGGGCATACAGCGTGGAGTACTTGCCGTGATGCTTCACGATGACCACGTTGCCGTAGCCGTTCTGCCAGCCGGAGAACTCGACCGTGCCGTCCGCAGTGGAGTGGATCGGCGTGCCCGAGGGCGCGGCGTAGTCCACGCCCTTGTGGCCCGTCCAGGTCTTGTGGATGGGATGCATGCGCATGCCGAACGTCGAGCTGATGCGGCTGAACTTCAGGGCGGTGCGCAGGAACGCGCCGCGCAGGCTGGTGCCGTCGAAGTCGTAGTACGAACCGCTCTTTTCGTCGGGGCTGAACCAGACGGCGCTGTAGGTCTTGCCGCCGTTGATGAATTCCAGGGCCAGCACGCGGCCGGCGCCGGCGTAGCGGCCGTCGTGCGAACGCACTTCGTAGACCACGCGGAACTGGTCGCCCTGGCGCAGGTCGCGCAGGAAGTCGATCTTGGCGCTGAGGATGTCGGCCATCTGCATGGTGACCGAATCCGGGATGCCGGCGGCGTCCGTGGCGCCGAACAGCGACGACTTGATCGTGCCCACGGCAACGCGGGTCTGACGGTCGGTGCTTTCGGTGACTTCCTCGGCCTTGTAGCTGTCGCCGGACGGGGCCACGTGCAGCATGCGCGTCACGACCTGGCCGTCGGTCTCATTGCCGGGGGTGTGGATGTAACGCAGCCAGATCAGGTTGCCCTGGTCGTCCGTGGCGGCCTGGACGGAGCGGCCCGGGTACAGCTTGTAGATGCTGCGGGCGCTGGCGTCGTGCGTCAGGAAGGTCTGCAGGTTCGGGGCGTCCAGCTCCAGGCGTTGCAGCACGGCAGCCAGCGTATCGCCCGCACGGATGCGGGTTTCGCTGATGTACGGCGCGGCGCTGGGACTGCTGACTTCGACTTGCTCGGCGGTCAGCGGCAGCACGCTCTGGATGATGCGGGACGGGGGGAGTTCGGTGCGGTCGGGTTGCTGCACCATGCCGAGGGCGGCGGCGCCTGCAAACAGACCGATAGCGGAGACGAGAAGAGTGCGACGGAAAAGTCCCGAGCGATGGGGCTTGGGCTCAACGGGCGCAAACAGGGCAGCAACTTTGCGCTTGATGCTACTCGCCAGTTCGTGGAGGCCACGATTCATCGTGAAGATACCCTCTCAGGTGGCTTGAGCTCGCAGGGTGCGTAACACGAACGGCCCCTGCGCGCCACGGATTCGGGGGCAAGGGCTGCTGGCGCAGGGCGCATCTTGTGAACAACGGGTGGTAGGCCGAACCGCAACTGCGAACTGCGTATAGATAGCAGTTGCGTATGATTGGGCGGTATCCTAGCTGATTCGGCTAGAATTTTCGATAGTTTTCGTCACTTTTTACACCTTTTTGTCGGCTGAAGCCGCGTTGGTCCCCCTGCCATGTCACCCTCAGAAGCCCCTATCACTCCCGAAGTCGAAGCCGATCTGCGTATAGCCAAGCGCGGCTGCGACGAGTTGCTGGTCGAGTCCGAATTCGCCCGCAAGCTGGCCAAGAGCCGCGCCACCGGCGTGCCCCTGCGCATCAAGCTGGGGCTGGATCCCACCGCGCCGGACATCCATCTGGGCCACACCGTGGTGCTGAACAAGATGCGCCAGCTGCAGGACCTTGGCCATAACGTCATCTTCCTGATCGGCGATTTCACGTCGACCATCGGCGACCCCAGCGGCCGCAACAGCACCCGCCCGCCGCTCACGCGCGAGCAGATCGAGGCCAATGCCAAGACCTACTATGCGCAGGCCAGCCTGGTGCTGGATCCGGCCCGCACCGAGATCCGTTACAACTCCGAATGGTGCGATCCGCTGGGCGCACGCGGCATGATCCAGCTGGCATCGCGCTACACCGTGGCTCGCATGATGGAACGCGAGGACTTTACCAAGCGCTTCAAGGGCGGCATCCCGATTTCGGTTCACGAATTCCTGTATCCGCTGATGCAGGGCTATGACTCGGTGGCGCTGAAGTCCGATCTGGAGCTGGGGGGCACCGATCAGAAGTTCAACCTGCTGGTCGGGCGCGAGCTGCAAAAGGAATATGGCCAGGAGCCCCAGTGCATCTTGACGATGCCGCTGCTGGTAGGCACCGACGGCGTAGAGAAGATGTCCAAGTCCAAGGGCAACTACATCGGCATTTCGGAGTCGCCCGATTCGATGTTCGGCAAGCTCATGTCGATTTCGGACACGCTGATGTGGCGTTACTTCGAACTGCTGTCGTTCCGTTCGCTGGAAGAGATCGCCGCCCTCAAGCAAGAGACCGATGGCGGGCGCAACCCGCGTGATGCCAAAGTCATGCTGGCTCAGGAAATCATCACGCGCTTTCACTCCGCGCGCGCGGCCGACGAAGCGCTGGCGTCCTTTGAAGCACGCTTTCGCGACGGCGCCATTCCGGAAGACATGCCCGAAGTGAATATCGGCGGCGCGCCGGTGGGTATCCTGAAGCTGCTGCGCGAAGCGGGCCTGGTTGCATCGGGTTCCGAGGCGCAGCGCAATGTGGAGCAGGGCGGCGTGCGCGTCAACGGCGATCGAGTCGAGGATAAATCGTTGCAATTGCCCGCGGGGACTTACGTCGTCCAGGTGGGCAAGCGCAAGTTCGCGCGTGTTAACTTGAACCCATGATTGCGAAGTTTTGATACGCTGAGGGTACAGGCAGGGGCGGTACGCCCCTGCGGCACTTCAAGGAGCACGACATGAAACTTTCGAGTTTGTCTTTTTCCGATCACGAGTCGATTCCGGAGCGCTACGCCTTCGGCAAGATCGATGCGCAATCGCACGTCGCGCTGGCAGACAACTACAACCCGCAGTTTTCGTGGGACGACGTCCCGCCGGGAACGCAGTCGTTTGCGTTGATCTGCCACGATCCGGACGTGCCGTCGCGGCCTGACGACGTCAACCAGGAAGGCCGCGAAGTTCCGGCCGACCTGCCCCGCGTGGATTTCTTCCACTGGGTGCTGGTGGACCTGTCGGCCGATCTGCGCGAAATCGATGAAGGCGCCTTCTCCAACGGCATCACGCCGCGCGGCAAGGGCGGTCCTTTGGCGCCGATGGATGCGCGCCAGGGCATCAATTCGTATTCCTCGTGGTTCGCCAATGACCACGACATGAGCGGGGACTATTTCGGCTATGACGGCCCGTGCCCGCCCTGGAACGATTCGATCGTGCACCGCTACGTCTTCACGCTGTATGCGTTGGACGTGCACAGCCTGAACCTGAACGGCTCTTTCACCGGCGAGGACGCACTGCGCGCCATGCAGAAGCACGTGCTGGCCCACGCCTCGGTGACGGGCACCTACACGCTCAATCCGAAACTGGCGCCCAAGCAGATCGGTGCGACCGAGGCGTAGCGCCAGCCGCTGACGCTGCGTAAAGAGGGCCGCGATTGCGGCCCTTTTTTTGCGTTCCCCACCCACCGTCCGTCAGGCGGTCGAACGCTTCAGGCGCAGCAGCGCCAGTCCGAAGGCGACGAAGATCGAGCCGACCAGGCGGTTCAGCCAGACCACGATGCGCGGTTGGCGCAGCAGTCGGCGGGCGCGGCGGGCGAGGGCGCCGTAGGTGAGCAGCGACACCAGCGACATGGCCATGAAGATGCCGGTCAGGATGAAGAACTGCGGCAGCAGCGGCTCGTGCGCGTTCAGGAATTGCGGAAACAGCGCGGTGAAGAACAGGATGGGCTTGGGATTCATGGCGGCCACAAACGTGGCTTCCAGGTAAAGCCGGCCCGGCCGGCGCGGCGGGGCGGCGATGGCGGCGTCCTCGGGCGGCGCGATGTGGGCGCGGCCCAGCAGGTGGCGCAGGCCGACATAGATCAGGTAGGCGGCGCCTGCAATCTTCAGCGCCGTGAAGAGCAGTGCCGAAGATTGCAGCACTACGCCCAGGCCAAGCATGGCCGCGGCCGACAGCAGGAACAACCCGGTGACATTGCCCAGCGTGGACGGCACGACGGCGCGCACGCCGCCCGCCGCGCCGTTGCGGATGGCAAGCATGGTGGCGGGGCCCGGACTGATGACGCTGGCGGCAGCTACTAGCGAGTAGGTTATGAGGGTGGCGCTTTGCATGAAAGTTTCTCAAGTCGGGTTGAGAGCGGTTTCCGGGCACGACGCGTTAGCGTGGTTTTCGTGCCCATCGCCGGTATTTTGCCTCGCTTGCCCCCATGTTGGCGGCAATTGAATCCGCCTGACGCGGTAAACTATTCAGCATTCTTCGGGTTTACCCACCCGACACGGCTTTCTCCTCTCTTACCGCCTCAGGAATCCCCCGTCATGTTTGACCGCAACCTCACCTTGTCCAAGGCTGACCCGGACGTTTGGGCCGCCATCCAGAAGGAAGACGTTCGCCAAGAGCAGCACATCGAGCTGATCGCTTCGGAGAACTACGCCAGCCCGGCCGTCATGGAAGCCCAGGGCACGCAGCTCACGAACAAGTACGCCGAAGGCTATCCGGGCAAGCGCTACTACGGCGGTTGCGAGTACGTGGACGTGGTCGAACAGCTGGCCATCGACCGCCTCAAGCAGATTTTCGGCGCCGAAGCCGCCAACGTGCAGCCCAACTCGGGTTCGCAGGCCAACCAGGGCGTGTACATGGCCGTGCTGAAGCCGGGCGACACCGTGCTGGGCATGAGCCTGGCCGAAGGCGGCCACTTGACGCACGGCGCGTCGGTCAACGCATCGGGCAAGCTGTACAACTTCATCTCGTACGGCCTGGACGAAAACGAAGTCCTGAACTACGAGCAAGTCGAGCAACTGGCCCGCGAACACAAGCCCAAGCTGATCGTCGCGGGTGCATCGGCCTACGCCCTGCACATCGATTTCGAACGCATGGCCCGCATCGCCCGTGAAAACGGCGCGCTGTTCATGGTCGATATCGCCCACTACGCGGGTCTGGTCGCCGGCGGCGCCTACCCCAATCCGGTGCCCCACGCCGACTTCGTCACGTCCACGACGCACAAGTCGCTGCGCGGCCCGCGCGGCGGCGTCATCATGATGAAGGCCGAGCACGAGAAGATCATCAACTCGGCGATCTTCCCCGGCATCCAGGGCGGTCCGCTGATGCACGTCATCGCCGGCAAGGCCGTGGCGTTCAAGGAAGCGCTGGAACCCGGCTTCAAGGATTACGCGCAGCAAGTGGTCAAGAACGCGAAGGTGCTGGCGGACACGCTGGTCAAGCGCGGCCTGCGTATCGTCTCCGGCCGTACCGAAAGCCACGTCATGCTGGTGGACCTGCGTGCCAAGGGCATCACGGGCAAGGAAGCGGAAGCCGTGCTGGGCCAGGCCCACATCACGGTCAACAAGAACGCCATCCCGAACGACCCGGAAAAGCCTTTCGTGACCAGCGGCATCCGCCTGGGCACGCCGGCCATGACCACCCGCGGTTTCACGGAAGCCGAAGCCGAACTGACTGCCAACCTGATCGCCGACGTGTTGGACAATCCGCGTGACGAAGCCAACATCGCCGCTGTACGCGCCCGCGTCAACGAACTGACGTCGCGCCTGCCGGTCTACGGCAAGCAGTAAGCAGCACTTCCCCGGCCCCCAGGCTATCCGCCGCAGGGGCCAGACCAAAGGGACGGCCCCGCAAGGCGCCGTCCCTTTGCTTTCCGGGCGGCAGGCGCTATCCTCGAGCCGGCTGTCCGTAGTATTGGGGACGAATAAGCCGTATTGGCGCTTCCCGCGGGGCGCATCGTTACAATATGCTCAATTATTGCTATCCGTGCCTTTAGGGAACACACATGCGGTGTCCATTTTGCGGCAATGCCGAAACACAGGTCGTCGACAGCCGCGTCTCGGAAGAGGGCGACGCGATCCGTCGTCGCCGCCGCTGCCTGTCCTGTGACAAGCGGTTCACCACCTATGAGCGGGTGGAGCTGGCCCTGCCTTCCATTGTGAAACGCAACGGCAGCCGCAGCGAGTACGATCCCGCCAAACTGCGCGCCAGCCTGAGCCTGGCGCTGCGCAAGCGCCCCGTCAGCACCGAGGATGTGGATGCGGCCGTGGCGCGCATCGAAGAACAGTTGCTGGCAAGCGGCCTGCGCGAAGTGCCCAGCGAACACATCGGCGAACTGGTCATGACCGAGCTGCGCAAGCTGGACAAGGTGGCCTACGTGCGCTTTGCGTCGGTCTACAAGAGCTTCGAGGACATCGGCGAATTCGTCGAGGCCATCCGCGAAATGCAGGGGCCCTTGCTGCCGGGCAAGCTGCGCAAGGAATAGCGCCCGGCGAGGTGCGGCAGGACGATAGACGGCGCTTCGGCGCCGTTATTGCAAGGTCGCCGAACGCGCCAGGCTGGGCGTCTGCGGCTGGAATTTGCGCCAGACGCGGCGCATGTGCTGGGCCGAGCCGAAGCCGGATTTTTCCGCCACGCGCTCCAGGTCCAGCCGGGTTTCGCGCAGCAGGTCGCGCGCCAGCGCGACGCGTATCTGATACAGGTAGTCCATCGGCGTGCAGCCGGCGTGCTCGCGGAACAGCCGCGTCAGGTGGCGGGCGCTGGTGTGCGCCTGGTCCGCCAGCGACTGCGCGGACCACGGTGCGGCGGGGTTGCGCACGACGGCGTCCTGCACGCGGTGCACACCCGGATGCATATGGCTGCGGTGCTCCAGCCACGGCGACAGCGTGGAATCCGTGCCGGCGCGGCGCTGATAGACCACCATGTCGCGCGCCACCTCGCTGGCGACGCGCGGCCCGCAGTGGCGCGACACCATGTGCAGCGCCAGGTCGATGCCGGCCGTGATGCCGGCGCTGCTGACCAGGTTGCCGTCTTCGACGAAGATCCGGTTGTCGTGCACGCGGGCGGTCGGGTCGATGTCCGCCAACTGCGCCAGGCAGGAGTGGTGGGTGGTGCAGTCGCGTTGCCGGGTCAAGCCGGCCGCGGCGGCGAACAGGGCGCCTGCGCAAACGGTCATCAGCGTGAAGCCGTCCGCCGGGTGGCGCACCGCCAGCCAATCGATGACGGCGTGGGCGTCCGGGCCGTCCAGCCGTGTGGGCTGGCCCACCACGCCCGAAATGATGACCAGCGCGTGCGCGGGCAAGACGGCCGGTAGCGGCTGGATGTGGGCAAGGTGCAGGCCCGCGATGCCGCTTTCCACGGCTTCGGAAGGGCCGCAGAAATGCTGCTCGAACGTGCCGGGGCAAAGCTTGTTGGCCACGCGGAAGGCTTCTGCGGGACCGGCCAGGTCCAGCAGGACGATGCCCCGCGACAGCACGAAGTACACGGGGATCATGGCGCTTTCCTTGTCCGGGTCAGGCCGCCAGCGCGTCGGCGGCGCGCGTGACGCGTGCAAACCGGCCTTGCAGCACCAACTCGGTATGGTCGCGGATCTCGGCCGGCGTGTAGTGCTTGCCGGACGGGCTTTGCATGGCGAACGTCAGGGTGGCGTCGGTGGGGAAGACCACCTTGAAGCCCGCGTCGCTGGCGTGGCGCGACGTGGTTTCGCAGCATTGTTCAGTGCGGATGCCGCTGACGATGATGCCTTCGATGCCGTTTTCCCACAGCCAGTCATGCAAGGAGCGGCCGTCCGCGCTTTCGGCGTACAGCGAGGAATGCACCGTCTTGTGGAACACGGCGGTGGGCGCCACACGCAGTTCCTGCAGCGTCTTGACGTGGCCCGAGGCCAGTGAGAACGGATTGGCCGGGTCGCTGGACTTGCTGACGTGGAACACCTGCAGCACGGGAATCCCCTGGGCGGCGGCCGAATCGATCAAACCCTGGATTTGCTCCAGGAAGGCCGGGTACTCGGTTTCGTCCCAAAACGGACGGTGCCGGAAAGATTCTTGTACGTCGATGACGATCAGCGCTTGTTTCATGTTCCGGGCTCCAGGCCAAGGATTTCAGGGGGTACGACGCCATTCTGCTGCGGACTCCCGCCGTGCGCGAGATCGTTGAAAGACGCCTGACGGCCCAAAACGGACATGCTGAGAGCATACCCCTTCCAGCAGGGGCGGGATGCGCCCGCAGGCGCCGCGACGGACATACAATTCCTGCCATGACGACCGTAAGCCCCCCCGACGATATCTACTGGATGCGACGCGCCCTGGCGCTGGCAGACCGCGTGCTGTTCACCACGGCGCCCAACCCTCGGGTCGGCTGCGTCATCGTGCGCGACGGGCGTGTGCTGGGCGAAGGCGCGACCCAACCGCCCGGCGGTCCGCACGCCGAAATCTGCGCGCTGCGCGACGCCCAGCACCGTAATGAATCGGTTGAGGGCGCCACGATGTACGTCACGCTGGAGCCCTGCAGCCATTTCGGCCGCACGCCGCCCTGCGTGGACGCCGTGCTGGCGGCCCGCCCGGCGCGGGTGGTCGTGGCCATCGGGGACCCGAATCCGCTCGTCAACGGACAAGGCCTGGCGCGCTTGCGCGAGGCGGGCATCGAGGTCGTGACGGGGGTGTGCGCCGAGGAAGCGCTGGCGGTCAACGCGGGTTTCATCTCGCGCATGAGCCGGGGGCTGCCCTGGGTGTGGATGAAGATGGCGGCGTCGCTGGATGGCCGCAGCGCGCTGCATAACGGCATGTCGCAATGGATCACCGGCCCCGAGGCCCGCGCCGATGGTCACCATTGGCGCGCGCGCAGCTGCGTGGTGCTTACGGGCATGGGCACCGTGCTGAAGGACGATCCGCAACTCAATGTGCGTGGGGTGGACACGCCGTGCCAGCCGCGCAAGGCAGTGGTGGATGGCCGTTTCGAGATCCCGGAGGGCGCCCGCCTGTTCGATGGCGCCGAAGTGATCGTCTTCACCGCCCGCCAAGACGCGGCCAAGGCAGCCCGCCTGGCCGACAAGAACGCGCGCGTGGTGGTGCTGCCGGCCCAAGCGCCGGATCGCGTGGACCTGCCGGCCATGATGCGCTGGTTCGCCCAGGAGCAGTTCAACGAAGTCCATGTGGAGGCGGGGGCGGGCCTGTCGGGCGCGCTGGTTGCCGCGGGCTGCGTGGATGAACTGCTGCTGTATCTGGCGCCCGTCCTGCTGGGCGATGCGGCGGGCATGGTGCGCCTGCCCATGCTGGAACACCTGGACGCCGCCCAGCGCTACGAATTCATCGACGCCGCGCGGCTGGGCGCCGACATGCGCTTGCGCGCCAGGGTGCCTGGCACCTGGCGGCAATTGATGCAGCGCGTGGCGCTGCCCGCGCTCGCCTAAGTTCGTCCGTTCGCCTGCGGCCGGCGGGGCGCCGCGCACTGGCGCCATGCGAAGACGCAGGCGGCGCCCGCGATAATCATCAGCAGCCCGGCGGCCAGCAGCAGCCCGCCGTGATCGCGGCGCAAGCGTTCCCATGCCTTCCACGCCTGCGTGTAATGGAACCAGGCCGCCGCCTGGAAGTCCGGTGCGGGGCACTCCCGCCCGAACGTCGCGCTGAAAGGTACCTGGGCGCCTTGCTCTACATAACGCTGGTACACCGCCTGGGCGCGTTCGGGCGAGTCGTCGATGATGTAGCGGGTGCCTTGGCAAAGCACGGCGGCGAACGCCTGTGAACGGTTCGGCAGCAGCGCCGCCGATTGCAGCGCATGGTCGGTTGCGACCTGCCGATAGTGGAAGCGCGCATACGGCTTGGCTTCGCTGGCGGCGAAGCGCATGCGTTCTTCGGGTGTCACCAGCGGCCCGGGCAGGGCCGCCTCCGCACGCTGCGCCGGCGTGTCTTGGGGTGGTTGATTGCCGCCATCCGCGCTTTGACGCCACGGTTCCGGGCTGCGGCCTGCGCCATAGGTGTAGTTGCCGTCGTACACCGCAAAGTCGGGATCCTGCTCGTAGCCCATGATTTCCAGGCCATGGCGACGGGCCAGTTGCGCGGCCTTGAACCAGGCTTCTGCCCGCGCCGTGCGGCCCCAGGCGCTGCCGGCTTGTTGCAGGGCGGCCGTGTATTGGACGGCGTGCCGATGGCTGCTGGCCGGCGTGACGCGCCACGCTCCGGCGGCGTCATACGCCAGGGTGGCGAAGCGGGCGTCGGCGTCTTGCGGGAAGTAGGCCAGGGCCTGATCCATGCGGCCTTCGCGCATCAGGCGGCGCGCCAGCAGCGCGCGCAGGCGGTCCCCATCGGCGATCGGATGCTTCACCATCCAGTCGTAGAAGCGCTGGTAGTCGAACTGCGCGAAGCCGGCCGGGGCGGGCGGCACGGCTGAGGCCGGCACCTGCTGGTCTACATAGGCCTTGAGTTCGTCCGTCGTCAACACGCGTTCCGCGACATAGGCCGCATCGTTCCAGTATGGCGACATCGGCCAGCCTTCTTCCTGGGTGTCGGCGGCCGCCGCCGGCAGCGAGGCATGCAGCAGCAGGTCCAACGCCTCTATATATTGGCCGCGGGACAGCGCCAGCACCCCTTGTTCGGCCTTCAGCCGGGCCATGCCCGAGGCTTCAAGACCGGTGTCCGTGGCGGTCGGAAATGCGCTCGCGGCGCGCGCATAGGCTTGCGCCGCCGCGGCCATGTCCCCCTGGCGGATCGCCAGTTTGGCGCGCACCCACCAGGCAAGCGGCGTGTCGAGCCGGCTGGCCAGGCCTTGCGCCAGATCGTAGCGGCCCACGCGATAGGCCAGCGCGGTCACGCGATCGGCGTCCTGGATGCGGCTCACGTCTTGTTTGGCCAGCGCCGTCGCCAGTGCTTGCAGCGCGGGGTTGGGCGTGACGTTGCCCGCGCCGGCTCCGGCATCGGCGTAGCCGCGCTGCCCGTTCAGGTCGAACGTGGCGAACATGTCGAACGCGCTGTCGGGGTTGCCGTCCACGATATCGCCCACTCTGGCCAGCGCATAGGCGACCAGCAGCCGTTGCGCGACGGGGTCATCGATCAGCCGGCTGGCGCGCACTGGTGTCGCCAACGCCCAGCTTGCGATGAGGCGTAGCGACGCCATGCCGCTGCCTGAACCGCGCGCCGCCTGCTCCGCATACAGGCGGATCGCCTGTTTCAATGCGGGGGTGGCAATGGCGTCGGGGCACGCCGTCGCGGCCAGGAAGTCCTCGGCCGCGCACGTTCCCAGGGATCCATTGAGCAGCAGGCGGGCCTCCTGGCCGTAGCTGGCGACCGCCAGGCCCAGGGGATCTGGCGCGCCCTTTTGCGCTAGCTGACGCACGCGCGCATACGCGGCGGATGAGCCGTTGGGCGTGGCGACTGCCGCGTCCCCGGTTTCGCCGGCCCCGATTTCAGCCAACATATAAGCGGCCCAGACGCTGCGCGCAGCCCCTTGGCGTTCGGGCAACGCCAGGATGTCGAGCAAACGCGCTCGGGCTCGCGCCAGCGCCGCGTCGGCATCGGCGGGCGCGGCGGACCGGATGTCGACCGCTGCGGCGGCGTACAGGCGGATGGCGTCGGGCAGGCCATCGCCCGCCGCGTAAGCCTGATCGCCGTCGGGCATCGCCCGCATCGCACGGACGGTAGCGCGTTGCGCGGCGTTGAGCGCGGGGTCGAAGTCTTCCGGAATGGCGTCTTGCCGGTAGCTGCCGTCGGGCAATGCCGCCGATTCCTGCGCCCGCAGCGCGTCGGCGGGCGCAACCAGGCGCGCCACCTCGAAGCTGAAGGAGTTGGCTGGCGTGCTCCTCAAGGTGCCGGTCCGGTCGTCCAGCAACTGCGCCGGAAAGTCCGGACCGCAAGCCACAGCAATGCCTGCGCCGACAGCGCACGCCAACAAGGTCAGGCGGATGATCGATCTACGGTTGTACATGGAAGGTGGTGGGTGGGGTTTCACAGCGTATCCAGCCGATAGGGCGTTGACCGCCCGCGCGCAGCAGGCCGTCTTGCGCGCGGCGCAGGTAGAGCCCCGCGCCGTCGCGTTCCAGCGTGTAGCCGTTGATGCCGTCCGCGCCGCGGCAAACGCCGTTCCAACGGACGATGAAGGGAAGCGCGCCGTCGGCGTTGCCGGTATTGGAAAGCACCAGGTCCTGCGTGCCGCCGCCATCGGCGATCGCTTGCGCGCCGACGTGCAGCTTGGGTTGCAGCGCTTGGCGCAACAGCACGGCTCGCCAGGTGGCCAGGCTCCAGGCGCGTTCGTCGCGCGCGGTGGGCAGCCGGAACCAGACGATGCCGGCCAGGCCCCGCGGGCGGGATTGATGGATCTGGTCGACAAAGGCCGCCATGGCGGCCGGCGTCACGACAAGCTCCGTGGCCCGGCCGCCCGGCTGCAGCGCGGGACGTTCGCTTTCGATGGCCGCCACGTTGCCGTCTTCATCCCAGGCGACACGGCTGCCGTAAGTGGGCAACGCTACGCGCCAGGGCTTTTGGGTGCGGTCCGCAAAGGCGCTTAACCATGCGTGCGCGCGTTTGGCGTCGAACAGGCCTTGCGTGGGGTTCAACACCGCATGCACCTGCAGCACCGATTCATCGGCCACCTTGAGCAAGGCGTCCAGTTCGGGGCTGTTGAGCCACGTGGGCAGGGCGGTGATCGACAAGGCGCTGTCCGGGCCCAGGCGGCGTTTCAATGCGGCGAGGAAGTCCCGGTAAGCCGGCAGTTTCGACGTGGCGCAGTCGTAATCGATTTCAACGCCCGCCACCGTGATGCCGGCGTGGCGCCATGCCTGGCGCGCCGCGGCGATCCGCGTCGCCGTGCCTTCCGCGTTCAACGCATCGACCCGGCCATCCAGCCGCCACACCATGACGACCGGACGACGGGCCGCGGCCAGGGCGTTCAGGTCCGGCGCGGCATCGAACCATCGGCCGTCAGCGCTCATTTCTGCGATCAGCACGCGCCACGCCTGCACGGCGTCGGCGCCGCCGGACAAGGCTTCCTGCACGGCTGGCGTCCACTGGCGCTGCCAGACATAAGCATCGTTGGACAGGTCGGGCGGGGGCTTTCCGCAAGCGCTTAACGTCAGCAGCAGGGCTGCGAAACCGATGGCGGCGCCGCGTTGAACCGCCGCTTTCGCAGGGTTCAGAATCAGGCCCAAGGCTTGCCGCAAGCGGAGCAACATGACGCAGCGTCGGAAAATCGCGTGTTCAGGTCAACGCGGAGTGCGTCGAGATGCGTGATTCTATTCGTTGAAGGCGATGCGCGTTTGCTTGGCTGCGGCAACCATCGCGCGAAGTATCCGCGTTCGCGCAAGGGGTACTAGCACTCGGCATGCGCGGCTGCTAATTGTGCGATTGAAACCGCGCGAAATGCCTTTCTCAGCGCATCCGCGCCGCATGCGGCATGGCGATCGCATCAAGTTTGCGAGCGATTCCCACACAGGTTTTTTCATGGCGAAAACCCTCATCACTATTTTGGCCGATGCGTCAAATGAATTGCCACAAAACGGTCAATTGGCTTTAGCATAGGGTCATGACTTGGCGCTACGTGCTAACGGCCTTCACCGCACGGTGCTACGCGCCCACGTCACCACGGATTCCCGTGCCGCGATATCGGCGCTTTTCACGACCGAACCGGCACGCTGCTGAACAAGGACGCCAAGGCGCTGTTCAGACCGTCCGCTGCCATCGCATAGCGGGCGCATCGGGTTTACGCCCGAATCATAAGAATCCACCGGGATATCGCTCATCCCTTCAAATGATTGCTGACCATTTCATGTGCGGCCGCGGTAAGCGTGCTCGCCATAGCAATATGCTGAAGGCATGCCCGATAACTTCTTCACGTAAGTTGCATTCCCTGACGGAACTTGTATCTGCGGGATGCGGCCTAAATGGAAAGGGCCCCGATCGTGCTTCATGGTTGCTGTGTGGCGAAAGCAACATAACACCTGGCCGACAATGCTTATCGCTAGTTTGTCTAGTAATGCGCAGGCACTGAGGCACAATGGGGACACGTAGGGACGTACTGAATTTTTCGCGTGTTGTAGGAGGTTTCCGTGCAAAACATCGTCGAAGGCTTCAAGTCGCAGTATGCAAAAGAGCAGGAGTCAGAGCTTTCCCTTGAGGAATATCTGAACCTCGCTAAACGCGATCCCATGGCGTACGCCAGCCCCGCTGAGCGCATGCTGGCGGCGATTGGCGAACCCGAAATCGTGGATACGCGCAACGACCCACGTCTTTCCCGTTTGTTTTCCAACCGGACCATCCGGCGCTATCCGGCGTTCCAGGAGTTCTACGGCATGGAGGACGTGATCGGCCAGATCGTCGCGTTCTTCAAACATGCCGCACAGGGGCTGGAAGAGCGCAAGCAAATCCTTTATCTGCTGGGACCGGTGGGCGGCGGCAAGTCGTCCATCGCGGAACGGCTCAAGGCCTTGATGGAAAGCTATCCCATCTATGCCTTGAAGGGTTCGCCCGTCAACGAAACGCCCCTGGGTCTGTTCCATCCGGAACGCTTCGGCGACACGCTTGAAAAGGAATACGGCATTCCGCGGCGCTACCTGAGCGGCATCATGTCGCCCTGGGCCGTCAAGCGCCTGAAGGAATTCGACGGCGACATCTCGCAGTTCCGTGTCGTGCGCTTGAATCCGTCGGTGCTGCGCCAGGTCGCCATCGCCAAGACCGAGCCGGGCGACGAAAACAACCAGGACATCTCGTCGCTGGTCGGCAAGGTCGACATCCGCAAGCTGGACCGCCATTCGCAAGACGATCCGGACGCCTACAGCTATTCCGGCGGACTGTGCCTGGCCAACCAGGGGCTGCTTGAGTTCGTGGAAATGTTCAAGGCCCCGATCAAGATGCTGCATCCGCTGCTGACGGCAACCCAGGAAGGCAACTTCAAGGGCACGGAGGGCTTCTCCGCGATTCCGTTCAACGGCGCGATCCTGGCCCACTCGAACGAGTCCGAATGGCAGACCTTCCGCAACAACAAGCACAACGAGGCTTTTCTTGACCGGATCTATATCGTCAAGGTGCCTTACTGCTTGCAGGTGTCCGAAGAAGTCCGCATCTACGAAAAGCTGCTGCATCACAGCTCGCTGTCGGCCGCCCCGTGCGCGCCGGGAACGCTGGACATGATGGCGCAGTTCTCGGTGCTGACCCGCCTGAAGGAACCCGAGAACTCCAGCATCTATTCGAAGCTGCGCGTCTACGACGGCGAAAGTCTGAAGGACGTGGACCCGAAGGCCAAGGCCTTGCAGGAATACAAGGACTACGCCGGCACGGACGAAGGCATGAACGGGGTCTCCACGCGTTTCGCGTACAAGATCCTGTCCAGCGTCTTTAACTACGACCAGACGGAAGTGGCCGCCAACCCGGTGCACCTGATGTATGTGCTGGAGCAACGGATCGGGCGCGAGGACTACCCCGAGGAAATCCGCCGGCGCTATCTGGAGTTCATCAAGGGCTTCCTGGCGCCGCGTTATGCGGAATTCATCGGCAAGGAAATCCAGACCGCGTACCTGGAGTCGTACTCCGAGTACGGTCAGAACATCTTCGACCGCTACGTGACGTTTGCCGATTGCTGGATCCAGGACGAAGAGTTCCGCGATCCGGAAACGGGCGAAAGCTTCGACCGCAGCGCCTTGAACGACGAACTGGAGAAGATCGAAAAGCCGGCGGGCATCGCCAACCCGAAGGACTTCCGCAACGAGATCGTGAACTTCGTGCTGCGGGCGCGCGCCAACAACAATGGCCGCAACCCGACGTGGACCAGCTATGAAAAGCTGCGCGAAGTGATCGAGAAGAAGATGTTCTCGAACACGGAAGATCTGCTGCCGGTGATTTCGTTCAACGCCAAGGCGTCAGCCGAGGACAAGTCCAAGCATCAGAGCTTCGTGGATCGGATGGTTGAAAAGGGTTACACGGAAAAGCAGGTCCGACTGCTGTGCGAGTGGTATCTCCGTGTGAGGAAGTCTTCCTGAGCGAGGTGAATCATGAATTCACTGATCGATCGCCGTCTTAACGGGCGCAATAAAAGCGCCGTCAATCGTGAGCGCTTTTTGCGGCGCTACAAGGACCAGATCCGCAAGGCGGTTCACGGGATGATCCGTGACCGCTCGATTCAGGATATGGATCAAGGCGGAGAGATCAACCTGCCCGCCCGAGATATTTCCGAGCCGACGTTCCGGCACGGATCGGGCGGCGACCGCGAGATGGTGCACCCCGGCAATCGTGAATTTGCCAAGGGCGACACCATCGACCGGCCGCAGGGCGGGCAAGGCGAGGGCGGGTCCGAGCCCGGCGAAGGCGAATCGGTAGACCAGTTCACCTTCAGCCTGTCGCGGGCCGAATTCCTGAACCTGTTCTTCGAGGATCTGGAACTGCCGCATCTGGCGCGCAACCAGCTGGGTGAAGTCAGCCAGAAGAAATGGCAGCGCGCGGGCTACACCACGACCGGTTCGCCCAGCATGTTGAGCATCAGCCGCACGCTCAAGTCGTCCTTGGCGCGGCGGGTGGCGCTGAACGTGAAGGCGCGCGCCGATCTTGAAGACGCCGAAGAGGCGCTGGCCAAGGCCCGTGCGGCGGGTGCGCCCGCCACCGAGATCCGCACGCTGGAACAGGACGTCGAGGACTGCCGCGAGCGCCTTGCCCGCGTGCCGTTCCTGGACGACCTGGACCTGCGCTACCGCAACCGGGTGTCGGTCGCCATTCCGATGGCGCGCGCGGTCATGTTCTGCCTGATGGACGTGTCCGGTTCCATGGACGAAGGCAAGAAGGACCTGGCCAAGCGCTTCTTCACGCTGCTGTACCTGTTCTTGTCGCGCAAGTACGAGCACGTGGACCTGGTCTTCATCCGCCACACGGACAACGCCGAGGAAGTCGACGAGCAGACGTTCTTCTACGACCCCAAGAGCGGCGGCACCATCGTGCTGTCCGCGCTGGAGCTGATGCGCGAGATCCTGGAAAAGCGCTATCCGCCCGCGGCCTGGAACGTTTACGCGGCGCAAGCCAGCGATGGCGATTCGTTCGGCGCCGACGCCGGCAAGAGCGCGCGCTTCCTGGCCGAGCATCTGCTGCCGTCGACCCGTTATTTCGCCTATATCGAAATCCCCGACTCGCAAGAGGCTCGCAAGAGCAGCCTGTGGGCGGAGTATGAACAGAAGCTGGAGCCGCATTTCGTCATGCGGCGCATCTGCGACCGCGGCGAGATCTTCCCCGTGTTCCATGACCTGTTCAAGAAGGAAACCGCATGAATGCCATCGTGGGTGCTCTCGTGGAGCCGGCATCGGCCAGCGGCGCGCGGCCGATTTCCCAAGGTTCCGAATGGACGTTCGAACTGATCCAGTCCTATGACGAAGCGATCTCCAAGGTCGCGGCGGAATTCGGGCTGGACACTTATCCGAACCAGATCGAGGTGATCACCTCGGAACAGATGCTGGACGCCTATGCGTCGGCGGGCCTGCCCATCGGCTATCCGCATTGGTCGTACGGCAAGGAATTCATCCGCAACGAGCAATACTACCGCCGCGGCATGCAGGGGCTGGCGTACGAGATCGTCATCAACTCCAACCCTTGCATCGCCTACCTCATGGAAGAGAATTCCATGACGATGCAGGCGCTGGTGATCGCGCATGCGTGCTATGGCCACAACTCCTTCTTCAAGGGCAACTACCTGTTCCGCCAATGGACGGACGCGGACGGCGTGCTGGACTACCTGGTGTTCGCGCGCAAGTACGTGATGTCCTGCGAAGACCGCTACGGCATCGATGCGGTGGAGGCGCTGCTGGACTCGTGCCACGCGCTGTCGCACCACGGGGTCGACCGCTACAAGCGCCCGACGCCCATGTCGTTCAAGGGCGAGGCCGCGCGCCAGGCCGAACGCCAGGAGCACGCCCGGCTGCAATACAACGACTTGTGGCGTACCTTGCCGCGCCTGGAAGCCGACAAGGACACGCGCGCCGAGGCTTCGGTGTTCCCGCCCGAGCCCGAAGAGAACCTGCTGTACTTCATCGAGAAGTATTCGCCCAAGCTTGCTCCATGGCAGAAGGAACTGGTGCGCATCGTGCGCAAGGTCGCCCAGTACTTCTATCCGCAGTCACAGACCAAGGTCATGAACGAAGGCTGGGCTACGTTCTGGCACTACACCATCCTGAACCGCCTGCACGAGAAGGGCCTGGTGGACGACGGCTTCATGATGGAGTTCCTGCAAAGCCACACCAACGTCGTCAGCCAACGCGGCTTTGACGAGCGCGGCTATGGCGGCATCAACCCCTATGCACTGGGCTTTGCGATGATGTCGGACATCCGCCGCATCTGCGAGGCCCCCACGCCCGAGGACCGCAAGTGGTTCCCGGACATTGCCGGCAGCGACTGGGGCAAGACGCTGGACTTCGCCATGCGCAACTTCAAGGATGAGTCCTTTATCTCGCAATACCTGTCGCCGCGCCTGATCCGCGAATTTCGCTTCTTCGCGATTTCGGACCATCAGGCCAATCCGAAGCTGGAAGTGGCCGCCATCCACAACGACGAAGGCTACCGCGACATCCGCCGCCTGCTGGCCGCGCAGCACAACCGCGACAACCAGGTGCCGGATATCCAGGTGGTGCGCTTCAACCGCGACTCCGACCGGTCGCTCGTGCTGCGCCATCTGAAGAGCCGCGGCCGGCCGCTGGCCGGCGACGATGCCGAGCAGGTGATGAAGCACTTGGCGCGCCTGTGGGGCTTCAAGGTGCGGCTGGAAGAAACCGAGCCGGACGGCACCATCAGTTCGTATCGCGAGCAAGAGGCGCCAGCCTCCACCTGAGGGCGGGGCAAGGCAAAGGGGACGCCCAGTGCGTCCCTTTTTCTTTGGCGACTTGTGGTGGTCGTTCAGATTCTGCTAGAATCGCGGATTCGCAAATTTCGTAGTGGTGTTTCTGACCCGCTTCGACGTGAGCAATTAGGACAGGTGGCCGAGCGGTTGAAGGCGCACGCCTGGAAAGCGTGTATACGTCAAAAGCGTATCGGGGGTTCGAATCCCCCTCTGTCCGCCAAGATTCGTACCGGTATTGCCCAGCAATGCCCTGAAACCCGCACCAGCATTAGCTGTGCGGGTTTTTTCTTGCCCAGGTTTGCCAAGTAAGCACCACTGGAAGCAACCCCCTATTTCGGGTACTTTGCCGGGTATCGCGGCCCTGATGGGCCATTTCCCGTAAAAAGTACCCGTTTTCATAGGGGAGATATGGCCACGCTCGCCAAGCTGACAGACACCGCAATCCGCGCCGCAAAGGGGCGGGATAAGCCGTACAAGATGGCCGACGGCGGTGGGCTACACATTCTGGTTAAGTCTGACGGTACTCGGTACTGGCGTTACAACTAGCGATATGCCGAGAAAGACAGAACGATGGCCTTCGGGGTGTACCCGGAGGTGTCCGCCAAGTTGGCACGCGAGAAGCACGCCGCCGCGCGCGCGCAGTTGGCGGCCGGCGTGGATCCGATGGCAGAACGCAAGCAGAACAAGCACGCCATTCGGGCGGCCGCGGCCGATGACTTCGAAGGCGTCGCGCGCGAAATGTGGGCGAAGAAGCTGGCGCGCGGACCCCTTGGCGCGCAGTCTTCCCCCCTCCACGCCTGCGCGCTAAATGTGCGAGAAAAGACTCGCCCGCGCGTCACCCCCTGGCGGCAGGCTCTAAGCTCATCTCCAGCCTGATTTGGAGCCTAGCCTGGCGACGCAGAACGACGCAGTGTGAACGCATTCTGGGGGCAGCTCCCCTCACAATAGTGACCTGGGACTTGTGCATGTTTTCAATCAATCTTGCTCGCCGGATGGATGCCCCACTTTTCCGCCCTTTACGGCAGTATGCCGGAGTGCGTGCAGCGTGATTCTCAGCTATAGAGGCGTGGGTGTATTTTGCCTACATGATTGTTTTTGTCACCTTCGTAACCCCGTCGATCAAGTCCGAGACTTGATCAATGGTTGGATCTTTTTCCTTGTTGTGGTCGCATAGGTTGCGTACATCCGCTAAATGCTGATTGAATCGCCATTGCGATGTGTCAATGGTTCCGGCGGTTTTCAATGCCTCGTTATAGTCTGCGATAGTTGGATGCTTCTTAGAAAGAGCGATGTTGTGGTGAACGCACACCTCATGCAAATGCTTTTCGAGGACGACACCCGCGACTGCCCCAGCGGCCCGTGTGAACTTATGCTTGAGCAGCTCCTTGGCAGCATCCAACTCAGAGTCCAGCAAGTCGGCTTGAACGAGCGCGCGAATGTCATATAGCGAACTCTCGAATCGCCGACTCAGAGAATCGACGATTGCGTTCTGTTGGGAGAGCAGAGGGGCAGCAGCAGTGTCGTCCACTTTCACTTCCCCCCCACGCGTCACTTGAAGGCCCTGCAAAGCGTCCTCAATGCGGTAGCTTTCATAGTCGATTTCCTTCCGTGCCCTGGGTTTTTCATACAAGCGCACGAAATCGCTTAACCGGTCCGGAAGAAGCTGTTTGATTAGCGCGATACATTCCGAATACCAGCTTTGGTAGGTGTGCGAAAAGCTGGGCAGGGCACTGAGATAAGCGGTCGCCTTTTCTTTATCGCCGTTGAAACGCTCCAGTATTTTGTCGTCGTATTCTTTTCCGTAGCAAGAGCGAGCGAACGCTTGTTCAAGCAACTTGCCATCGGCTTTTAACCTCTCGAAGTCCTTCTTGTATCGTTCTAAATTTGACGGTGTGCTCACAATGTCTCCAACGGGTTTAAAACGGGGGTGCGCATATTCTGCCCGGGTTGCCATTAGCTATCAACGCAGGTCGATACGATCATTTGGGGAAGGGCAGGGAAAAGCCTAACCTTCCTAACCGGGCCTGAAAATCGGGTTTAAGTTATTGAGTTGTATGAATAATATTGGTTAGGTTTAAAACCTAACCTGACCTAACCTGAAACCTAACCACGCCGTAAGGCATTGATTTATAAGGATATCTATTTTTTATAAGGTTAGGGTATAGAAACCTAACCGGGTTAGGCTTTGGTTAGGAAATGGTTAGGTTTTCTCAAGCTCCGGAAACCCGCATGAATAAAGGATCTCCGGCCAATTCGCTATGTGCGGTTAGGAAGGTTAGGTTTTTCCCAGCCTCCCCCGTAAACTACCCCGCCGGCAAAGCGCCCCATAATTGCGCGGCTGTCAGTGTTCGGCGGCCATTTGCCAATCTCCTGGAGAACCACTCGATGCCCCTTCGTGTTGTGCTTGATTCCAACTGCTTCCACCCGGATACGTTTGAGCTGCTAGAAAGTAGTCCAATGCGTGCGCTGTGCCGCCGTCGCAAAGTAGTGGCCATCTACTCCGATCAACTTCTGAAGGAGGTCGTATACACCTACGGCAGCGACAGACGGCGCGAGTTGTTGTTGCGGCAGTGGGCGCCTTTCATGCGGGACACCTGCGGCGAGCTTGTGGACGATCTAGCCACTGTTTGGCATTCGGAGATAATTCGCAATTTGATGCGCCAAGCAAACCCGAATCTTTCGCCCAAAGATGCTCGCACAGCGTTCGTCAATATTGAGCAGGCACCGCCTGATGGGACGTGGGATCTCTGGGAAAAGGCGAAGCGACATCTCGAAGAAGCACGCCGGGCGAACGATGACATCCATGCAATCTTGAGAGACGAGCGACTTACGCAAACAGCGGAGCGCGACAACTCTGCATTGATAATCTCAGGCGCCGGAGCTGCGCACTTGACCGGCCCGTTTGAGCGACTTGTAGACTCTTTGGGTCGATCCGTAATTAAAAAGCACCTGAAAACGCGGAAGCCGGAAGAAGTTGCTGCGCGCTGGTCCGCCGCGAAGGAGCGGTATCCGTACTTCACCGAAAGTATGCGGGGCTTGGTCTACGTGGGGCTGGAGCCTACCGCGACTCCAAACGCTCGGCTGGATCGAAATGCTGTCGACGATATCAAAATAATGGTTCCCCTCCTTAGCGCTGATGTGGTCGTCAGCAACGAAACGAACTTCCTTCTGCGGGCATTTAATGCGTTGTGGCGGCCGCGTGGAAAGGTGCTCATGACAGTCGAGCAGTTCGCTAAACATCTGCATAAGATGGCGTAGTAATGATCGCGATGACCTCCGGCAGCTCCCTGATGTGTCCAGCGCGAGAGTCACGGTGGGTCGGGTAAGCGGCCGTACGGTGCTCTATCAATTAAGCAATCACACAGAAAGGGGTATTTTTGCGGGTACCTTTCGGTTGCCGTACTGAAAGATATGAGTATTAATGCGGTGTTCCGGCTATTGTTCGGCTGACCCTCTGTCCGCCAGAATTAAAAAAAGCCCCTGACTTCGAAAGAAGTCAGGGGCTTTTTGTTTGCTGTCGCACAAACGTGGAAATGCGGCGTGGAAAGCGCGCGCGGCGCTCGCGATAGGGCGCATTCGCTGATCAGGCGCCCCGGGTTTTGCGCGAAAACATCACGCTGACGGATTGTTCGGCCGTTTGCTTGAGAGTCACGTCCGCGCCCGGGCGGCCAAGCCTGAGCGCACCCAGTCCCAGCACCCACAACGGCCCGATGAGCGGAATCGCGCCGATGATGTCGTGGTGCAGGTTCAAGAAGGGATTGGCGGGTTCATGCAGGTACCGGCTGGTCAGTCCCGCCTGGGCGATCACTGCCTGCGCGCGTCGCACCGTGCCGGTCATGTCCACGACATTCTCAAGGAAAAAGTCCTCGCGCCGGCCCAGCAATGCAGCCAGTTGATCATCGCTTAGCGTGTTCAGGAAGTAGGTACGCGCGAAAGACATGGAAGGCCGCCTTGGCTGAGTGCATCATCCGCTGATGCACGTCATGCTACCTAAAACTGTGCGCAATGAATTCATCGGAACGTCTCCAGTCTGTCATATCGGTCTCGTAATCTCTCAGCCGTTCGTCAGCCAACTTTCAATCAGCTGACAAATTGCTTGCCGTTTAGTCCTCAAACATAGAGATCCAAATGTCCTACCTGACAGACAAGTTGCGCGCGCCCTCCCGTGAAGCCCGAGGGGAAGTGACCGTTCCCGGCCAGATGTTCGACGAGATCATCGCCGCCAATCCCACCCGCCGGACGCTGTTGAAGAACAGTTTCGGGCTGTCGGTTCTGTCGGTGTTTGGCGTAACCGCACTGGCCGGCTGTAGCAGCGATGACGACGATGGCGACGACACGGCTGCGCCGCCGGAACAACCCAAGCCCGAGACGCCTGTGCCGACGCCTGAGCCGGGTCCGGATTATTCCGTCACGTTCAAGCCGCTGGGAGACAAGATCGTGGCCGACACGGTCACGGTTCCCGAAGGTTATGTGGCCGAAGTGCTGTATTCGGCTGGCGACAAGTGCGTGATCGGGTCGGCCGGTTATCTGGGCGTGCCGCAGTCGTACCCGGCCACCGAGACCCAGGCCGGCGGCCAGCACGACGGCATGCACTTCTATGCGCTGGACGGGGTGGATCCCAACCAGGGCGGCCTGCTGGTGCTGAACCACGAGAGCCTCGACAACAGCACGCTGGACGTGTCCGTCGAAGGCGTGAAGACCCGCCTGTCCAACGTGGGCGTATCGGTCGTGGAGATTGCGCGCGACAAGGATGGCAAGTGGGCGGTCAAGGCCGATTCCCGCTACAACAAGCGCTATACCGGCAACACCGTCTACAACGTGAGCGGCCCGGCCGCCTCGGTCGTGGGCGCGACGGTGGTGGGCACGCTAAACAACTGCGCCAGCGGCAATACGCCGTGGGGCACCTACCTGACCTGCGAAGAGACGACCGACAATTACCTGGATCCGACGCAGCCCGAGAACGGCTATGGTTGGGTGGTCGAGATTGATCCCAGCACCCCGGGCTCGACGGCCGTCAAGCGCACGGCGATGGGCCGCTTCGACCACGAGAACACGGCCTTCATGGTTGACGAGAACAACCGCGTCGCGTTCTACATGGGCGACGACGGCACGCCGGGCTGCATCTACAAGTTCGTGCCCAGCAAGCCCTTTGACGCGGCCAATCGCGCCAACAACAGCAAGCTGCTCGATGAAGGTACGCTGTACGCGGCGCGCTTCAACGACGATGGCAGCGGCAACTGGGTGGAACTGGCGGTGGGTAAGAACAACCTGATCGTGGGCGCCATCGATCCGGGCAACTACACGCAGGTGCGTCCGACCGACGTCCCCACCAATACGCTGATCGACTTCAACAGCCAGGCCGACGTGCTCATCAACACCAAGGCGGCTGCCCGGGTGGCGGGCGCGACGCTGATGGACCGCCCCGAGTGGATCACGGTGGGCGTGGACAAGACGGTCTATTGCACGCTGACCAACAACAGCAGCCGCCGCCGCACCAGCGCCGCCAATCCGCGCGTGACCAATCGCCACGGCCACATCGTGCGCTGGAAAGAGCGCGGGGATTCGCCGCTGGCCACCACGTTCGAATGGGAACTGCTGCTCCTGGCTGGCCAGGACGCGGCGGACGGCGCGGCATCGAACATCACCGGCAACATCAAGGGCGACGAGTTCTCCAGCCCGGACGGCATCCGCGTGGACCCCAAGGGGCGACTGTGGGTGCAGACCGATGCCGGCACCGGCACGGACGTCACCAATATCTTCGGCAATAACTCGATGTACTACATCGACCAGAAGACGGGCGAGTCCAAGCGTTTCCTGGTGGGGCCGCTGGGTTGCGAGATCACCGGCATCGCTTATACGCCGGACCTGACGACGTTCTTCATCAACATCCAGCATCCCAACAAGGACTGGAATACGGTGCGGGCGGGCGGCGGCGATGCGCGGTCGGCGACCGTGGTGGTGCGCCGCCAGGATGGCAAGCCGGTAGGCGCCTGACGGACGGCGGCCTGGAAGGCAGGGCGGAGGTATCGCGCCGGCTTTCCAGGCCGCTTGCGGGTGGCGCCCCAACGGGGTTCCATCGCGCCCGCCAGGTTTGATTTACTCTCTGGAATATCGACAATCATTTTCCTGACGGCTGCGGCGCGCTGCGGCATCCGTCGGCATTCCGGAGAAGGCCATGGCCAAGATCACCATCGATTTCGTGTCCGACGTGGCGTGCCCCTGGTGCGCGGTGGGCCTGGGCGGACTGCTGGAAGCGATGCGCCGGCTTGAAGGCACGGCCGAGGTCGCGTTGCATTTCAGGCCGTTTGAATTGAATCCCGACATGCCCGCCGGCGGGCAGAACACCATCGAACGCCTGATGGCGAAGTACGGGTATGACCGCGAGCGCGTGCAGGCGAACCGCAAGGTCATCAGCGAACGGGCCGCCGCCGTTGGCATGCCGATGCGCATGGACGACGACAACCGTTCCTTCAATACCTTCGATGCGCATCGCCTGATCCATTGGGCCGGCCTGCAAGGCCAGGCGCAACAGATCGCGCTGAAGAAGAGCCTGCTGCAGACCTATCACTACCTGAACCACGACACCAGCGATGCGGACGTGCTGGCGGAAGCCGCGCGCGACGCCGGCCTGGACGAGGCCGCCGCGCGCGAGGTGCTGGCCAGCGGCCGCTACGCCGACGAGGTGCGTGCCGAAGAAGAGGAATGGCGCAAGCTCGGCATCACGTCGGTGCCGTCGGTGATCATCAACGGCCAGTATCTGGTGTCGGGCGGCCAGCCGCCCGAGGCGTTTGAGCAGGCGTTGCGCCAGGTCGCGCAGGAAGGCTAGTCCGCCGCGGTGCCTGCCGCCTGCACGATCGCCGCCACGTCCAGCACGTACATCTGCCGTTCGCTCTCGTGCACGGAATCGATGCATACCTGCGTGCCGTCGCGGCTCCAGCGCGGATGCAGGTCGCAGCGATTTTCCTTGGACAGGCCCGGGTCGGCGTAGAAGCTGCCCAGCGCGTGGCGCTGGCCGGTCTGCATGTCGTAGATGAACAGAATGCGTTCATGCGTGGCGGCATCCGGATAGGTGTCGCTCAGCAGCCAGCGGGAATCGGCGGGCGAAAAGCTCATGTGCCCGTTTTCCGTCAACACGCCGTCGCCCACGACTTGCACACGGCCGTCCGGCGCGTCTTCATACAGGTGGTAGTGGATGCTGCCGGCATGCGGACCCCAGACGATGATGGAATGGTCGTCGCGCCAGAGCGGATGGGAAATCTGGTATTCGGATTTCTCGTAATCGAAGGTGCCCACGGCGGTGGGATCGAAATCGTCCGCCAGTTGCGGCAGCGGATGGTCGGAACATTCAAGCAGGCGCATGTCGCTGCCGTCCGCGTTCATGGTGATCAGGCGGTGCAGGAAGCAGGTCTCGTCTTCCACGCGCTCGGTCCAGCGATGCAGGAACAGGATGCGCGACGACGACGGGTTCACTTCGATGTGGCTGACCCAGTGAATGGCGCGTTCCATCGAGGCGCGCGGGTGGAAGTTGCTCAGGTCGGCGTAGCTGACCAGCAGCCGGTGCGCGCCCGTGGCCAGATCCAGCGTGTGGATGCCGTCGTAGGCCGGCGCACGCGCGACTTCGACAGGCGCATTGTCGCTATAGCCGATGGTCTGGTGGGTGATGTAGAGCCTGCGGTAGTCCACGCACAGCGCGTAGCGGCTGTTCGGCGCGGCGACGTAGATGGGTAGCGGCAGATAGCGCGTTTGGCCGGTGACCACGTCGTGGATCGCCGAGCGCAAGCCGGGATAGACGCCGCTGTCGTCGTCGCTGCGGCAGTTGTAGATCATCTGCGGCGAGGTCGCGCCGTCCAGCCATTGCAGTTGGCAGCCCATCTGCCAGTTCCAGGCAGTCGTGGCCCCCACCGCGTGATAGCGGTCGCCGTCCTCGCGGTCGAAGTAGCCCACTTCGGCGCGCAGCGACGGCGTCAGCACCGCGTCCATCATCGGCGTGCGGTTGCCCAGCACGTAGCGGCCGTCGCGGTGCCAGACGGTCTTGTTGTAGTAGCCGAAGAAGTGGTGGTGCGGGCGCGCGCCCAGACGGCGGCACGGGATGGGCGTGGCGATCATGCGGTTCATGGATGGCATTCGGGGGAAAAGGGCGGTGCCCGGGGTGGGAAGGCGCGCGGCGGCGGGCCGCCGCGCACCGGCGTCAGCCGGCGGTGATGTGTTCGGTTTCGATGACCTTGTTCCAGCGCGCCCGTTCGCGCTCGACGAACGCGCGGGCCTCGGCGGGGCTATTGCCCACGGGCGTCATGCCCAGCTTCTCCAGCCCGGCGCGGAAGGCCGGGTCGGCATAGACGCGTCGCAGGTCGGCGCTGATCTTTTCGATCAGGGCGTCTGGAACGTCGCGGCCGGCCGCCAGCGTGGTCCAGGAGGTGACCGTCAGGCCCGGCAGCCCCGCTTCCGCGGCGGTGGGCACGTCGGGCAGGGCGGGCGAGCGGGTCGCGCCCGTGATCGCCAGGGCCTTGAGCTTGTTGGCCTGGATGTAGCCGATGGTGGTGGGCACGTTCTCGAAGAGCAGTTCGATCTGCCCGCCCAGCAGGTCGTTGGTGGCGGCGGAGCTGCCGCGATAGGGGATGTGCACGATGGGGGCTTGCGCGGCCATCTTGTAGAGCTCGCCCACCATGTGCACCGACGAGCCCACGCCGGCCGAGCCGAAGTGGACCGATTCGGGCTTGGCACGGGCCAGGGCGGTGAGTTCGGCCAGCGTGTTGGCCGGCAGCCCGGGCGTGGCGACCACGACGTGCGGCATTTCGGCCACGATGGTGATCACCTTCAAGTCCTGGGCGGGCCGGTAGTTCAGCGACTTGTACACCCCATAGGTCGCGTGAAGGCCGATGGAGCCCAGCAGCAGGGTGTAGCCGTCCGGCCCGGAGTCCGCCACGAACTTGCCCCCGATGTGGCCGCCCGCGCCCGGACGGTTTTCCACGACGACCGACTGCCCGTACAGCTTGCCCAGGTGCTCGGCCAGCAGGCGGCCCTGGATGTCGGAACTGCCGCCGGCGGTAAAGGGCACCACGATGCGCAGCGGGCGGTCGGGGTAGTTGGCTTGCGCCTGGGCGGCCAACGGCAGCGCCGCGCCCGCGACCGTCAGGCACAGGGCGCGCAGCGCGCGGCGCCAGGGACGGTATGGATTCATGGTCTTTCCCCTATCGGATGATGCTGTGGCGGGCGCGTCTGATGGCACCCTTGGAAAACCGAGTGTAGGAGCGGCCATGTATTTGAAAAAATTCTTTTTTAGTCATAGGCTATGCAAGATTGCTATACATTGAACGCCTATGAGCCGGCCCCTGAACTTTCGCCAGATAGAAGCCTTCCGTGCCGTGATGCTGACCGGCACCACCACGGGCGCCGCGCAAATGCTGCGCACCACGCAGCCGTCGGTCAGCCGCCTGCTGGCGCAGGCGCAGCAGGCCTGCGGCGTGAAGCTGTTCGATCTGGAGCGGGGGCGCTTGCGCCCCACGCGTGAGGCGAAGGACTTGTTCGATACGGTCAAGCGCCACTTCGCGGGCCTGGAGCGCATCGAGGACCGCGTGGCGGCGATGCGCCGCAGCGGCACCGGCGTGCTGCGGCTGGCGTGCACGCCGGCGCTGGGGCTGGGCGTGATGCCCGCTGCGCTGGAAGCCTTCCTGCAGCAGTACCCCGATGTGCACATCAACATGCAAACCGTCGGCAGCCAGTACCTGCGCGAAGGCTTGCTGCATGGCACGTACGACGTCGTCATCACCACGGCGGAACTGGACGACGCGAACCTGTCGCTGCGCCGCTTGCATCGCAGTTCGGCGGTGTGCGTCATGCGGCCCGACCACGCGCTGGCGGGGCAGGAATCGGTCGACATCGGCGACCTGAATGCGCGCCGGCTGCTGGTGCTGAATGCGGACGACGATGTGCACCAGCAATTGCGCGGCGCCATGCGGGCGCGTGCCGTGCAGCCTCAGGGGGAAATCGAAACTACTTATTCGTCGACGATCTGCGCGCTGGCCGCGGCCGGCAGCGGCGTGGGTGTGGTCAACGCCTATATCGCGCGGGTGTTCTCCGGCCAGCTGGCGATACGGCCGTTCACGCCACGCCTGCCCGTGCAGGTCAGCATGGCGTATCCGGCGCAGATCGCGCCGTCCGACGTGACCGAGGCCTTCGCCCACGTCCTGGAAGCGCGTTTTGCGGCGCTGGACGACGAGACCGGCCCCGACGACCAGGCGCCGAGGCCGGTTGGATGAACGGGGGGCTTTGCCTTAGCCCTTGCGGTTCTCGTAAGAGGTATCCAGCACGTCGTCTTCGGGCGTGATGACGCCGGGATCACCCGGCTCTTCGATGGCGCGTCCGCGCCGGGGCATGCCGGCAACCATCTTGCTCTGGTCCGGCATGGGCATGATGCCCGTGCCTTTGCGGGGATCGGGAGCCTGCGGTTTTTCCTCGGCGGCGGCGGGCTTTTCGGTGGGGACTTCAGGGGCGGGTTTCAACATGTTGGCGACTCCGCTTGCGGGCGTCCCAGGATGGCGACGCGCCTGATTCAGGTTTCATCTTAGGCCGTCGGGCCGGCGCTGAGGCGGATTGCGATGTCACGTTTGCAAGGGGCTGTTGCAGGGACAGAACCTTATAATTCGGTTCGCGCCGCGCATGCCGTCGTCGCGCACGCCAAACCCTGACTTTTCCACTTCCAACTCCTACGCCGAACTTGACCGAATCCGTCGAACGCTCCGTCCATGCCGAACTCGTTGCCGTGCTTGTCGCCGTGACCAACGGCGAGCCTCGCGTGCTGACGACGGATGACGCACGGGCTTTGCCTGCCGGGCCGTTCGAACTGTCTCACCGGTCCTTGCAGGCCGGGCTGCGCGCGTGGGTGGAAACGCAGACGCATCACCCGCTGGGCTATGTCGAGCAGCTCTACACCTTCGCCGATGGCGACCGCTCCGACGAGTCGGGCGCGCGGGTCATGTCCGTCAGCTATCTGGGCCTGACCCGCGAAGCCGGCGAAACCGGCGTGGCGCAGGTGGGTTGGCAGGACTGGTACCGCTATTTCCCGTGGGAAGACCGCCGCGCCGGCACGCCGGCGCTGGTCGAAAAACTGATCGTGCCGCAACTGGCGGCCTGGTGCGAAGACAGCGCCGATGCGGCCGTGCGAGCCCGCCGTCATCAGCGCGCCGCCATCACCTTCGGGCTGGAAGGATCCGCCTGGAACGAAGACATGGTGTTGCAACGCTACGAGCTGCTGTTCGAAGCCGGCCTGGTGCCCGAAGCCGCGCGCCGCGGCGCAGGCCGGGCGGTGCTGCCGGGCGAGCCGATGCGCCATGACCACCGCCGCATCCTGGCTACCGGCATCGCCCGCTTGCGCGCCAAGATCAAGTACCGCCCCGTGGTGTTTGAACTGATGCCCGCGCAATTCACCTTGCTGCAGTTGCAACTGGCCGTGGAAGCGCTGGCCGGGCGAGGCCTGCACAAACAGAATTTCCGCCGTCTGATCGAGCAGCAGGCGCTGGTGGAAGAGACGGGCGAAATGGCGACGGGCACGGCCGGCCGCCCCGCCAAGCTGTTCCGATTCCGCCGCGACGTGCTGCTGGAGCGCGCGATCGCCGGCAGCAAATTGCCCCTGTCGCGTGCACTTTGACGCTTGACAAGGCTTATGCTCGTCTTTAGCATAAATGGTGCGCAATCTCTGCGCGCCTTTTTTTAACTCACAAATACTCAAAATGAGCATTAAAGCCGAAGCGCCCGTGACCGCCTCCCGCCTGGCTGTCCCCCCCTTGCCGGACGTCATGCTGGAGCCGCTGGTGCGCGCGGCCTTGCTGGAAGATCTGGGTCGCGCCGGCGACCTCACCACCGATGCCATCGTGCCGGCAGACGCCGTGGCGGAAACGCGCCTGGTCTCGCGCCAGGAAGGCGTGTTGGCCGGCCTGGACCTGGCCCGCCTGGCGTTTCGCGCGATGGATCCCGCTATCGCATTTACCGTATCGCAGCCCGACGGCAGCGACCTGCGGCCGGGCATGGAAATCGCCCGCATACGCGGCAATGCCCGCGCCATGCTGACCGCCGAGCGCGTGGCGCTGAATTTCCTGTGCCACCTGAGCGGCGTGGCCACGGCCACCGCCTCCATTGCCCGCGCCATTTCGGCTTACGGCGCCCGCGTCACCTGCACGCGCAAGACCATGCCGGGCCTGCGCGCCGTGCAGAAGTACGCGGTGCGCGTGGGGGGCGGCAGCAACCACCGCTTCGGCCTGGATGACGCGGTCCTGATCAAGGACAACCACATCGCGCTGGCGGGCGATGTCGCCACGGCGGTGCAGCGCGCACGCGCCGGCGTCGGCCATATGGTCAAGATCGAACTGGAAGTGGACACCCTGGCGCAGCTGGAAGTGGCGCTGTCGCTGGGCGTGGACGTGGTGCTGCTGGACAACATGAGCCTAGAGGATCTGCGCCGCGCCGTTGCCATGGCGCGCGGTCGGGCCATCACGGAAGCGTCGGGCCGCATCACGCCCGAGACGGCCGCCGAGGTGGCGGCGACCGGCGTCGACCAGATCGCCGTCGGTTGGCTGACCCACAGCGCCAAGGTGCTGGATATCGGGCTGGACGCCTGATTCCTTCCGCCGGTCCCGGCCGGCTTTTTACGACACGGCGCGCCGGCTGGCGCGGCCGCGGCGCTTACAGGCCCGCATCATGAAACGTATGCTTCGATCGACCCTCCCGCTGCTTGCGCTGTCGCTGGCGGCCTGCGGCAATTCGCCTTCAGGCGAAGCCCCCGGCGACGCGTCCTATCCCACGCACCCGATCACCATCGTCGTGACGTTCCCGCCCGGCGGCGGCACCGATTTGCTGGCGCGCCGCATCGGCGCCAACCTGCAAGAGCAACTGGGGCAGCCAGTGGTGGTGGAGAACCGCCCCGGCGCCAGCGGCAACATCGGCGCGCGCATCGTCGCGGAAGCGCCGCCCGATGGCTACACGCTGTTGATGGTGAACAGCTCGTTCGCGATCAATCCCGGGGTCTACCGGAATCTGGGCTTCGCGCCCAAGCGGGACTTCGCGGCGGTGATCAACGTGGCGTTCGTGCCGTCCGTCTTCGTGGTGCCGGCAACGTCGCCGTTGCAAAAGCTGGACGACGCGCTGGCTGCGGCCCAGCCGGGCAAGGCTCTGCCGTTCGCCTCTTGCGGCAACGGGACGCCGCAGCATCTGGCCGGAGAAATGCTGGCGCGGGCGACGGGCGCCGTTTTGCAGCATGTGCCGTACAAGGGTTGCGGGCCGGCGTTGACCGACGTGACGGCGGGGCAGGTGGGCATGGGCATCGTCACGGCGTCCAGCGCCGCGCCCTTGATCGCCGCAGGCAAGTTGCGCGCCTTGGCGGTGACCTCACCCGCCCGGTCGCCCCTGATGCCGACCGTGCCGACGGTGGCCGAGCAGGGCGTTGCCGGCTACGCGCTGGACCAGTGGCACGGCCTGCTGACGCCGGCCGCCACGCCGCCGGCCGTGGTCGACAAGCTGAACGCCGCGGTGTCGAAGATCGTGCGCAATCCGGAGGTGCAGGCATCGCTGCGCGATCAGGGATTCACGCCGGCCAGCAGCACGCCGCGCGAATTTCAGACGATGATCAATGCCGACATCGACCGCTACACCGCGTTGACCGAATCGATCGGGCTGCGGGCGGACTGACCCGGCAGTGCGCGGGGCCAGGGTCCGGCCCCGCCTGCCATGCGGTTTACGCGACCGCCGTCTTGGCGTGCTGCTCCAACTGCTCTTTCAGCCCCGGAGCAAGCTTGAGCTGGCGGGCCAGCTCATCCAGGTAGGCGCGTTCCATATAGCTTTCCTCGTCCACGACGAGCAGGCTGGCCAGGTACATTTCGGCGGCCATTTCCGGCGTCTTGGCCGATTGCGCGACGGCCGCCGGGTCCAGCGGACGCGACAGTTCGGTTTCCAGCCAGCGGCGGTCCTGGGCGTCGGACGACAGCTTGGACAATTCGGTTTCCAGCAGGGTGCGCTCTTCGGGCCCGATGTGTCCGTCGGACTTGGCCGCGCCGATCATGGCGGTCAGGACGGCGGTACTGTGCTGCTCGGCCTCGGGGGCGGGCAGGCGGTCCAGCGTCTGCGGCGGCGTGGCTGGCGCGCCGCCGGCCTGGTTGCGCTGCCAATCGCCATAGGCACGGTAGGCCAGCGCGCCAAGCGCCGCCATGCCGCCGTACATGGCGACCTTGCCGCCGATCTTGCGGGCCTTCTTGCTGCCCATCAGCAGCCCCAGGGCGCCCGCGCCCAGCGCGCCGCCGCCCAATCCGGTCAGGAACGAGCCCTTGCCGCCTGAGCCGCCCGTCGCACCCTGCACGCGGTTGGTCGCGTCGGACAGCAGGCCTTGGCCCGATTGCAGCAATTGATCAAGAAGTTGTCTGGCGCTCATGTGGCCCTCTTTTGTCTGTGCGTGAATGCGGATAGGGATATCCGACCGGCCGCGCCGCAATAAGTTCAGGTTTCCGTCAGTAAGCAGATGCCGCGGCAAGTGCTACAAGGTGGCATGGGGTGTCCGCGCCGGACGCCCGTCCTGAAGGAGGTCCGACCCATGAGCATCCGCATCCGTCAGAATGCGCCGAACACGCTGCAGTTCACCGCCACGGCCGAAGGCCATGACTTGCCGCTGGCGATGCCGCAGCCGCAGGGCGAAGGCCCGGATCCCCACGATTATTTCGATACCGCGCTGGGCGGGTGCAAGGCGATGACGCTGATGGTTTACGCGCAGCGCAAGGAGTTGCCGCTGGAGTCAGTGGGGGTGGAGGTGGTGCGCGACGCAGGCGAGGAGCGCAAGGGCATCTACCGGCTGACGGCCAAGCTGACCTTGCACGGCGACCTATCCGATGCCCAGATCGACGAGTTGCTGGCGGTGGCCGAGAAATGTCCGATCCACAAGCTGATGACGGCGGTGGACGTGCAGGTGTCCACGCTGGTGGTGCGGCCGGCCTGAGCGGCCGGGCGGGCGGGGCGGGTTGTCCCGCCCCTGGGAAGCGTCAGTCTTCCATGCCCGGGACGACGGTCGAGAAACCGGCGTCCACATGCGTGATTTCGCCGGTGACGCCGGCAGCCAGGTCAGACAGCATGAACGCGGCCACGTTGCCCACGTCGTCGATGGTGACGTTGCGGCGCAGCGGGGCCTGGGCTTCCACGAACTTCAGGATGGCCGAGAAATCCTTGATGCCGCTGGCAGCCAGCGTCTTGATGGGGCCGGCCGAAATACCGTTGGCGCGGATGCCGCGCGGACCCAGCGCCGTGGCCAGGTAGCGCACGCTGGCTTCCAGCGACGCCTTGGCCAGGCCCATCGTGTTGTAGTTGGGCACCACGCGTTCGGCGCCCAGGTAGGTCAGCGTCAACACCGACGCGTTGCGGCCTTCCATCAGCGGCAGGGCGGCCTTGGCCATCGCGGCGAAGCTGTAGGCCGAGATGTCGTGGGCGATGCGGAAGCCTTCGCGCGACAGGCCGTCCAGGAAGTTGCCGGCGATTGCTTCGCGCGGGGCGAAGCCGATGGAGTGCACCAGGCCGTCCAGGCCGTCCCAGTGCTGGGCCAATTCGGTGAAGGCGCCTTCGATCTGGCTGTCTTCGGCCACGTCGCAAGGCAGCACGATCTTGCTGCCGAATTCGGCGGCGAATTCGCTTACGCGGTCTTTGAAGCGGTCGCCCACATAGGTGAACGCCAGTTCGGCGCCTTGCTGGTGACAGGCACGCGCAATGCCGTAGGCGATGGATCGGTTCGAAAGCACCCCGGTGACGAGAATGCGCTTGCCGGCGAGAAAGCCCATGTTTTTTTCCTTTGATTCTTACCTGCTGAAGACCGCCTATTTTAAGGAGTTTGGCGGTTTCGCGTGCTTGAAAAAACGGCGCCCGAGTGGGCGCCGTGCTGTTGGGTCAGGCGGGGGGATCAGCCGCGGGCGTTGGTGCCCGGCACGCGGATCGGGGCGCCCACTTTCAGGGCGCTGCCCTTCAGGTTGTTCAGCGCGCGCAGCGCATCCACCGAAGTGCCGTACTGCTTGGCCAGCGAGAACAGGGTGTCGCCCTGGCGGACCTTG
>NZ_JBYOKH010000040.1:0-59060 GCF_057799415.1 Achromobacter sp. 18P8.1.1
CGACCAATGGCGACGATGGCGCGCTAGTGCGTCGGCCAGGCCGGCTGGATCGCCCAGCAGCGCGGCCGCCTTGCGTCCGCCGACGGGCGGCGCGCCCAGCTGCACCGTTTCGGCGTAGGGCCGCCAGTCTTCACGGAAGAAGGGCTGCAGCAACGCGATCATGCGTGCGGTGCCGGCATGGGTGGGATCATGGCGTCTGGATGGGAATTCCGAATCGGGCCCGTGGATTGTGGCCCGCGAACGATCCGAGAGCGTAAAGAGAAAGCTGCGTCAGCGCAAATCCCGGGGACAAGCAGGCCGCCGGCGCGGGGGGCATTCCCGGCGCCGGCGGTCTACGCCATTGCTGTCAGCTCGCCACGCACAGCGCGACCGGGCAATCGCGCAGCAGATCACCCACGTCGATGTCGCCGGCCGTGTCCACGCCTGGCTGCCGGCCGGATAGCGTATCGACAAGACCCGCCGCGGGCACGTCGGACGGCAGCCGGATTCGGCTGCCGTCCCAGAACCGATGCGCCTGGGCGGCTTGGTCCTGCGCGTAAGGGGCCAACGCCCGCGCGCACAGCCGGGGCACGACAACGAGCAGGCATCGCGTTTCGTGCCGCCGCAAGTAGGCCAGCACATGGGCGGCCTGCGGGCCGTGCACGGCAAGCGGTTCGCAGCGCCCGTCGCTGAACAGTGCCGGGTCGCGGGCGCGCAGGGCCAGAGCCTGGCGGATCAACGCCTGTTTGATGGCGCCGCTGTGCCACGCCGCGGCGCTGGTGACGATAGGCTGGCCGGGATCGTCCAAGGCCAACAGGCCCGCCCGCGCGGGGTAGTCCACCGGGCGGCGGTTATCGGGGTCGACCAAGCTGAAATCCCACAGATCCGCGCCCTGATACAGGTCGGGCACGCCCGGTAAGGTGCAGCGCAGCAAGGTCTGCGCCAGGCCGTTCACCAGGCCGGCGGGTGCAAGGCGCAGCGTGTAGTCCGCGATTTCACGCAGCAGCAGTCGGCCGTCGTCCGTATGCTTGAGCGCGTCGAGGCAGCGCGCTGCCGACTGTTCATAGGCGGCGTCCGGGTCCGTCCAGCTGGTGCGCAACTTGGCCTCGCGCAACGCCTTTTCCTGCCATTGCGCGATGCGGGCCAGATAATCGGCCAACGCGTCGTCAGCAGGCTCGGGCGGCAGGGCCAGCGGCCACGCGCCAACCAGGCTTTGCAGCAGCAGATAAGCGTCGGCAGGCGCGATGGGACCGGGCCGGGCCAGCCGCGGCACCCACGCCTGGGCAAGGGCGATCCATTCTTCCGGCGCTTCGCTCAGCACCGCCAGGCGGGCCCGCGTGTCTTCGCCGCGCTTGTGGTCATGGGTGGCCGTGGCCAGCATGGCATGGGGATGGGTGGCAGCGCGCTCGGCGCTTAACGCGTGGAAGGCGTCAGGCGACAGGGAGAACCGTTCCGCGCTGGACCCCACTTCATTGCGCGACAGCAGCGGGCCGCGGCGGTAGAACAGGGTGTCTTCCAGCGCCTTGGCCGCCAGCGGCGGCGTCAATTGCTGAAAGCGTCGCAGGGCGTGCGCCAGGGCTTCGGCCAGCGCATGCGGCTCGGGGGTGCCGTCGCCGTGCGAGGCAAGGCTCTCATCAACGGGCCCGCCGCTGAGCCAATGGTCTATCTGGTCCAGCAGGCGGGCGTCTGCCGTGTCCGGCCCCAGCGCGGTGCGCGCGCGGTCAAGCGCGGTGTGGAACCAGTCGGTATCCGCCGGGCTGCGCCCGCCGTCTTCCGCATAGGTGCGATACACCGGAAATACGGCAAGCAGGGCGGTCAATACGCGGTCAATGGCGGTGGTGGTCCAGTCGCGGGTGCGCAGGTCCATGCGGGCGACGTGTGCCAGCGCCCTTGCAAGCGCCTGGCGTTCGGCCGGGAAATGGCGAGCCAGCATTCGTTGGCGGGCGTCCTGCAATTGGGCGGACGCACCGCGCGGGTCACCGGCAAGTCCGTTCCAATAGGCCTCCAACGGCGCTTGCGCGGCGGGCGCGTGCAACAGCGCGCCAACCTGGTCCATGAAGTCGTAGCCGGTCGTGCCGTCGGTCGGCCAGCGGAAATCCAGGGTTTCTCCGTCGGCCAGGATCTTTTCCACGACGAGATAAGCGCTTGCGCGTTCGCCCCGTGCCTGCGTCAGGCGCTGGCGCAGGCGTCGCAGATAGGCGCCCGGGCTGGCCAGGCCATCCACGTGGTCGATGCGCAAGCCGTCCAGCACGCCTTCCCGGTACAGGCGCAGCGCCATGCCGTGCACGGCGTCGAAGACGATGTCGTCTTCGACCCGCACGCCGACCAGTTCGCTGATCTCGAAGAAGCGCCGCCAGTTGATTTGTTCCGGCGCCGTCCGCCACCAGGCTAGGCGGTAGTGCTGGCGTTCCAGCAGGTCGTGCAGGCGGGCCCGCCCCTCGGCGGCCTGGGCGTTGTGTGCCTCGCAGGTCGCGTCGGGGCCGGCCGCGTCCGTGGCGAATCCCGGCGCCAGGGGCAGCCGCAGCTCACTGACCGACACGAAGAAAGCGTCCGCTTCGTGAATGATCTGGACGGCGCCCGAGGCCAGGCAGACCCCGTAGGGATCCGGCAGCACGGGCAGCAGCACCTTGCCGCGCAACGCCGGGTCAGGCGCATCCCAATCGATGTCGAACACGCGCGCGTGCGGGCTGCGCTGGCCCAGGCGCAGCACATCGGCCCACCACGCGTTGGACGGGTGGGCCGCCATGTGGTTGGGCACGATGTCCGCAATGAGTCCCAGGCCCAGGTCGCGGGCGGCCGTGGCCAGACGGCGCAGCGCGGCGTCTCCGCCCAGCGCCGCGCTGACGCGCTGGTGGTCGGTGACGTCGTAGCCGTGGGCCGATCCGTCGCGTGCCTGCGTGATGGGCGACAGATACAGATGGCTGACGCCCAGCGCCGCGTAGTAGGGAAGTTGCGCGCGGGCGTCTTCCAGCGTGAACCCGGCGTGCAGTTGCAGGCGGGCGGTGGCACGGGGGGCGTTCATGAGCGGCCTCGCAAGGCGCGTACCGGTTGCAGGCGCGCCAAACTGGCCGGCGCATTCAGGCAGTCGGCAACGGAGAGCGGCACGCGCTGGCGCCAGTTGGGGTGGTCGGCGATGGTGCCGGGCAGATTGGGTTGATCCAGCTGCCCGGTCAGGTCTTCCAGCGCCACCAGCATCAGCGGGCAAGGCGTGGACGCGACAAAGCCCAGCAGTTCGGCGCCGGGCGGTTCGCGCGGCGTCGATTGCCTGGCGGCGGTGGACGAGTAAGCCTGCACGGTCCGCCACAGCGCGGCGCGGTCTTCCAACCGCGCGGCGCGCATCGCGGACTCGTCCTGGTCCGGGCCCAGCAGCTGCAGCCGCGAACGCCACAGGATGTCTTGCGCGTGCCACCAGCCCTCCAGCGTGGGCAGGTCGTGCGTTGTCGTCATGGCTACGGCGTGCGCCGGCCAGTCGTTCGGGGCCAGGAAGGCAGCGGGCGTGGCGGGTTCCGGGAGGGCGTCTCCGGCCGAGTCCTGCGCTTGCGGCGGGGAATCGGCCGCGCGCATGAACCACAGCACATTCATGCCCAGCAGCCCGTGGTCTTCAAGCTGGGCGTCGAAGCCCTCCGGCACGGTGCCCAGGTTCTCGCCGATGACCAACGCGCCGTGCAGCCAGGCTTCCAGCGTCGTCAGCCGCAGCAACTGCGCCAGCGGGTAGTGCAGGTAGGCCCCGTCCTGTGGCCGGGCGCCATCGGGGATCAGCCACATCCGCGCCATGCCCAGGATATGGTCGATGCGCACGCCGCCCGCGTTGGCCAGGCTGGCGCGCAGCATGGCAAGAAACGCCGAGTAGCCGGACTCCCGCAAGGCAGCGGGCGATAGCGCGGTCAAGCCCCAGCCCTGGCCCAGTGGGTTGTGCAGGTCTGGCGGCGCGCCCACGCTGGTGCGCGACATCAGGTCGGCCTGTCGGCTCCAGGCGTGGCTGCCTGACGGGCTGCCGCCTACCGCCAGGTCCGCCAGCAGGCCGACGCGCATGCCGGCGTCCCGGGCGGCCTGCTGCGCCTGTGCCAGGCTGGCCGAGGCCAGCCATTGGCCGAACATGTGCGCGTCGATGTCTTCGGCGTGTCCATCGGCGTAGCGCTGCGCGTCCGGGGATCGCGGGTCGCGCAGGCCGGCGGGCCAGTCGGTCCAGGAAAGCGGCGCACCATGCGCCTGCGTCTGATCGGCATGCAGCGATTCGAATAGAGCATGGTCGTGCAGGTCGGGTCCAGCCGCGTCACGGTAGGCGTCATAGGCTTGCCGCTGCGCCGTCGTGGCGCCCGTCGGGAAACCGGCATGCAGGCGGCGCAGCAATTGGTGGCGCAAGGTGGCCGCGGCAGGCCAATCGATCAGCGGGCGCGCATCGAGCGCGCGCAATTGTGCCTGATCCATGCCCGCCAGCGCCGCGCGCACGGCGTCATTGCCCAGCACGCCGGCGGGGTCGGCATACAGGGTATTCAGGAAGAGGCGGCTGGACGGGGAGTACGGGCTGCATTGCGCGGGGTCCGCCGCGAACATGGCGTGAACCGGGCTCATGGCAAGCGCATCCGCGCCGGCCGACCCCGCGGCAATGGCCAGATCGCGCAGCGCGCCGAAGTCGCCGAAACCATGCGTGGCCTGCGTCAGGTCCGAGGAAGGGCGCCGCAGGCTGTAGAGCTGGACGGCCAAGCCCCAGGCGCGCGCATTTTTGACGCCGGACAGCTCGTCGATCGTGGGCGCGCTTCGGGGTGCAACGGCAAGCGTGGTATCGCCTCCGGGCGTGCTCAGTGTGTAGTAGCCGGGGACGGCGGGCGCGCGCAGGGTTGGCGCGCCATCGGGGCCGGCGGCGGTGCGGGCGGTGATGAGAGGTTGCGACGGAGCCTGCATCTGGCAGACCCCGGCGCAACCCATGGGCAGCGGTACCGCTTCGCCCGGTAGCGCGATCAGCAGCGCGGGCAGGTGGTTCTGCGCCGATGCCGCGGACAGGCGCTGCCGGCTGTCGCGGATGTCCGCCTCGGAACCGGCGGGCAAGTCCATCGCGTCAAGCAAGGCGCGCAGCGTATCGGGCGCGACGCGGCGCGGGCGGCGGTCGGCGCCGGTCCAGTCTTCGGCGATGCCGGCTTCGGCGGCCAGGGCGGACAACTCAGTTTGCGCGGCGGTGTTCATGCTGCATCCTCCAGCAACCAGACCGTGCTTTCCGAGCACATGCTGCCCAACGACAGCGCATCAAACGCGCCTGCGCGGGATTCGAACAGCAGCGACGAAAACAGGTGGCCAGCCGCTGAGAATTTGGGCGGCAACGCTTCTTGCACCGGTCCCAGGTTGGCGTACAGCGTCAGCCGGGCACCATCGCCCAGGCGCCATTGCGCATGGACGCCGTGTTTGCCCACGGCACGGCCAAATACGCTGCGCGCGCCGGGCAAGCGTGGCGCAATCACCTGTTGGCGCATATGCAGCAGCGCCTCATAAAGCGTGCGCCACCCTTGCGCGTCGTCGTTGCCTGGTTGCCAGGGATCGCTTTGGCTGAAGGTGGTCGGGGCGTTGGGGTCCGGCACCGCTTGGGCAGCGCCGTCGTCAAAGCCGGGAAAGGCCGAGAACTCGCGCTGGCGTCCTTCCCGAACTGCTTGAGCCAGGTCCGGATCCGTGTGGCTGGTGAAATAGAGGAAGGGCGCGCGGCTGCCGGATTCCTCGCCCATGAAGATCAGCGGAATCTGCGGCGCAAGCAGTTGCAGCGCGACGGCGGCGCGCAGGCGCTCCGTGTTTTCGGCCAACACCGTCAAGCGCTCGCCCGCGGCCCGGTTGCCAGTCTGGTCGTGGTTCTGCAGGAACAGGACGAACGCGGTCGGCGGCAAATGGCCGCTGGGTTCCCCGCGCGGCGCCCCTTGCCGGAAGGGCGAAGGCTGGCCCTGATACAGCCAGCCCTGCGCCAGGCACCGCGCCAGGGCCTCGGCCGGGCGGTCCGCGTAGTCCGAGTAATAGCCGTGCGATTCGCCGGTCAAGAGGTGGTGCAACACATGGTGCGCATCGTCGTTCCATTGGGCGTCGTACCCCTGGGCGAGCAGGCTGGCGCGGTTGTCGTCGTTTTCCAGCACCAGGTGGACGTGGCGCTGCGCGGGGATCTGTCCGCGGACGAATTGCGCCAGCTCCACCAGCCAATCCGGGTCGGATATCGCGTGTACCGCGTCCAGCCGCAGGCCGTCGAAACGGAATTCCGTCAGCCAGTACAGGGCGTTCTCTTCGAAATAGCGGCGCACCGCCGGCTGGCGGAAATCGATCGCGTTGCCCCAGGGCGTGGCTACGTCGTCGCGGAAGAAAGGCGCAGCGTACTGGGGCAAAAAATTGCCGTCCGGGCCGAAATGGTTGTAGACCACGTCCAGCATCATGCTCATCCCCAGGCCATGCGCCGTGTCGACCAGATGCTTGAGCGCGTCCGGCGTTCCATAGGCTGCGTCGGGCGCATAGGGCAGCACGCCGTCATAACCCCAGTTGCGCGGGCCGGGAAAGTCCGCGACGGGCATCAGTTCGACGACGGTGACGCCCAGCGCCACCAGGTCCGGCAGCCGTTCGGCCAGCCCCGTAAAGCCGCCCGCCAGGCCCGCGTGCGCTTCATAGATGACGGATTCCGCCCACGGCCGGCCATGCCAGGCGGGATGCTGCCAGGCATAGGTGTCAGGCCCCGCGACGATGCTGGCGCCGTGCACGTCGCCGTCTTGCTGGCGCGATGCCGGGTCCGGCACGGTCAAGCCGTCGCCGATGCGGTAGCGATAGCGGGTGCCCGGCGGGCAATCGACGTCGGTCTGCGCGTAACCGTCGGCGTCCGGCTGCAGGGGGATCGGGTCGCGCCCGTCGATCAGCAAAGCCAGTCCTGTGGCCGCCGTGGGTGCCCACAGGCGAAAGCGCGTGCGACCGTCGGGCAAAGGCAGCGCGCCATGGGTGTAGGGCTCGGGCCAGGCCGTCATGACGCTGCTCCGGGAATGCAGGTGGCCGACAGCAGCACCAGGCTGTGCGCCTGCACGGTGATGTCGGTTTCCGAGACCGGCGCTGCGGGGACCTGCGTGGCGGAATCCAGTTCGCGGATCCACGGTTGGGCGGGCGGGGGCAGCGTGAACGTGGCGGGCTCGGCGCCCGGATTCAGCAGCAGCAGCGTGATGTCCGCGCTGCCGTCTTCGCGCAGCGCGGCGCGGCGCAGCGCCATGGTGAGCGCTTGCGGGTCGTCCCAGGCCTCCTGGGCGATCGTGCCGCCGGCCGTGTCGAACCAGCCGATGGCCGCGACGCCGGGGCAGATCTCCTGGGCGGCGTCGCCAAAGCGTGCGGCACGCAAGCTGGGATGGTCGCGGCGCAGCGCCACGGCGCGCGCCACGAAATGTGTCAGCGCGCGGCCGGCATCGCTCTGGGCCAAGGTCCAATCCAGCCATGACAGGGGGTTGTCCTGGCAGTACGCATTGTTGTTGCCGTCCTGGCTGTTGCCGAACTCGTCGCCGGCCAGCAGCATCGGCGTGCCGTCGGACAGGAACAGCGTCGCCAGCAGCGCGCGCTGCACCTGACCACGCCGTTCCAGGATGGCTGCGTCCTGCGTCGGCCCTTCCTCGCCCCAGTTGTGGCTATAGTTCTCGCCGTGGCCGTCGTTGCCGCCTTCGCCATTGGCCTCGTTGTGGCTGCCGTCGTAGCTCACCAGGTCTTGCGTGGTGAAGCCGTCGTGGGATGCCACGAAATTGACGCCGGCCCACGGCCGGCGATGACGCCGGTCGAAGACGTCGCGCGAACCGCATAGCCTGGCCGCCATATCGCCGCGCATGCCTTCATCGCCGCGCCAATAGCGGCGCACCGTGTCGCGGTAGCGGTCGTTCCATTCCGCCACCCCCGGCGGATGGTTGCCCAGTTGATAGCCATCCGGCCCGATGTCCCAGGGTTCCGAGATCAGTTTCACGCCGGCCAGGACCGGGTCTTGCCGCAGGGCGTCGAAGAAGCCCGACCCCGGATCGAAGCCCGTGCCCTCGCGGCCGAGCGTCACGCCCAGGTCGAAGCGAAAGCCGTCCACGCCATACGAATCGGTCCAGTAGCGCAGGGAATCCATCACCATCTGCAGGACGCGCGGGTGCGACAGGTTTACCGTATTGCCGCAGCCGGTGTCGTTGATGTAGTAGCGCTCTTCGCCCGGCATCAGGCGGTAATAGCTGGCGTTGTCCAGCCCGCGCCATGACAGCGTGGGGCCCAGTTCGCTGCCTTCGCAGGTGTGGTTGTAGACCACGTCCAGGATCACTTCCAGGCCGGCGGCATGCAGGCGGCGGACCGCCTGGCGCAGGTCATTGGGGCCGCGCTGCAGATACGCGGGTTCGGGCGCGAAGAACGACAGCGTGTTGTAGCCCCAGTAATTGCGCAGGCCGCGTTCCAGCAGGAACCGGTCCTGCAGGAAGGCGTGCACCGGCAGCAGTTCGACGGCGGTGACGCCCAGGCGGTGCAGGTGTTCGATGAAACGCGGGTCGGCCAGCGCCGCGCACGTGCCGCGCAGCGGCTGGCGCAGGTCTTCGCGCTGCATCGACACGCCGCGCAGATGCACTTCGTAGATCGTCGTGTCCACCCATGGCGTGTGCGGCGCCTTGCTGTTGCCCCAGTTGAATGGGACGTCTTCCGTCACGATGGCCTTGGGCATGGCCGGCGCGCTGTCGCGGCGGTCCATCGACAGGTCGGCGCGCGCGTGGTTCAGCCGGTAGCCGAAGAGCGCGTCGCTCCAGCTCGCCGGGCCTGTCAGGTGGCGTGCGTAGGGGTCCAGCAGCAGCTTGTGCGGATTGAAACGGTGGCCGTTGCGGGGATCATAGGGGCCGTGCGCGCGGTAGCCATAGACGAGACCGGGCTGGGCATCCGGCAGATAGCCGTGCCAGACCTCGTCCGTGCATTCCGGCAGGTCGAAGCGCCGCAGTTCCTTACGGCCGCGCGCGTCGAACACGCACAGCTCGATGCGCGTGGCGTTGGCCGAGAAGACGGCGAAGTTCACGCCCAGGCCGTCGCTGACTGCGCCCAACGGGTACGGCTGGCCGGTGGTAAGGCGGGTCAATTGTGAGGGGTCCATGGATCAGCCTTGTAGCGTGAGGAAAAGGGTGGCAAGCGGCGGCAGCGTCAGGGGCAGCGATTGCGCGTGCCCGTGCGAGGGTTCCGCCTCGGTGAGCGCGGCGCCCTGGTTGCCCTGGCCCGAACCGCCGTAGCAGCCCGCGTCGGTATTCAATGTTTCGGTCCAGCGTCCCGCCATCGGCACGCCGACGCGGTAGCCATGGCGCGCCACGGGCGTGAAATTCGACACGGCCAGCACCAGCGATCCGCCGGCCTGGCGCAAGAACGCGGCCACGCTGTTGTCGGCGTCGTCCATGACCACCCAGGCGAATCCCGCCGGGTCCGTGTCCAGTTCGTGCAAGGCGGGGGTCTCCCGGTAAAGCCGGTTCAGGTCGGCAACCAGCCGCTGCACGCCCTTGTGGCCAGGGTCGTCCAGCAGGTTCCAATCCAGCGCGGCGTCGTGGTTCCATTCGGCCGGGCACGCCAGTTCGCCGCCCATGAACAGCAGCTTCTTGCCCGGATGCGCCCACATGAAGCCCAGATAGGCGCGCAGGTTCGCCAGCTTGGCCGCGCGGTCGCCGGGCATCTTGTTCAGCAGCGACCCCTTGCCGTGCACCACTTCGTCGTGCGAGAGGGGCAGGACGAAGCGCTCGGAGTAGGCGTAGGCCATGCCGAAGGTGATGTCGTGATGATGATGCTTGCGATGAACCGGGTCTTCATGCAGATAGCGCAGCGTGTCGTGCATCCAGCCCATGTTCCATTTGTAGTGAAAGCCCAGGCCGCCTTCAGGCACCGGGGCGGTGACGCCGGGCCAGGCGGTGGATTCCTCGGCCACGACGATGGTGTCCGGTTCCTCTTCGCGGATGGTGGCGTTCAACTCCTGCAGGAACTGGACGGCCTCCAGGTTCTCGCGTCCCCCATGGCGGTTCGGGATCCACTCGCCGGGCTGGCGGCTGTAGTCGCGATACAGCATGGACGCCACCGCATCCACGCGCAGGCCGTCGATATGGAAGCGCCGCAGCCAGTGCATGGCGCTGGCGATCATGAAGGCTTTGACTTCGGTGCGCCCCAGGTTGTAGACCAGCGTGTTCCAGTCGGGGTGATAGCCTTCGCGCGGGTCGGCGTATTCATATAGCGGCGAGCCGTCAAAGCGCGCCAAGCCGTGGGGGTCATCGGGAAAATGCGCGGGAACCCAATCCAGGATGACGCCGATGCCGGCGGCGTGGCAGCGATCGATGAAACGCGCGAAGGCGTCGGGCGGCCCAAAGCGCGCGGACGGCGCGAACAGGCCCAGCGGCTGGTAGCCCCAGGAACCGCCGAACGGATACTCCATGATTGGCATCAACTCGACATGCGAGAACCCCATGGCGTGCGCGTAGGCGGGCAGCTTGTCGGCCAGTTGGTCCCAGACGCAGGGCGCGCCATCGGGCGCGAGCCAGGAGCCGGCGTGTACTTCGTAGATGGAAATGGGGGCTTGGCGCGCTTGCCGCGCGGCGCGGGATCGCATCCATGCGTCGTCCGTCCAGGGGTAGGGTGAGGGGTCATCCACGACGGACGCCGTGGCCGGGGCGGCCTGGGCGCGGCGCGCCATGGGATCGGCCTTGAGCGCGATGGCGCCGTTGGCGTCGGTGATCGCGAATTTGTAGCGCTCGCCGGCCTGGATACCGGGGATGAACAGTTCCCAGACGCCGGCGGCATGGCGCAAGCGCATCGGATGGCGGCGGCCATCCCAGCTGTTGAAGTCGCCCACGACCGCCACGCGGCGCGCATTGGGCGCCCATACCGCGCAACGCAGGCCGGGAATGCCGTCGATGTCGGCAAGCCTGGCGCCCAGCAATTCCAGCGCGGCGCGCCAGTCTCCGCTGGCAAGCGCGTCCAGGTCCTGGGCCGTTAGCAAGGGGCCAAACGCGTAAGGGTCAGGCGTGACCTGTTCCGCATCCGGCCATACGATCGCCAATTGGTAGGAACCCGGTTGGCCGGGGCGGGCGCGGGGGGCCGTGCCGGTAAACAGCCCGTGCGCCTGCTCTTGCAGCGCAACGCGCTGGCCATCCTGCGCAACGACCCAGACGGCGGCCGCGCCGGGCGCTAGTGTCCGGACCACGCCCTCGTGGGGGCCGAGCACCGCGAACGGGTCGGCGTGCAGGCCGGAAGCCAGCGCGGCTAGGGTGGCCGGGTCGACCTGACCGGCCGGCTTGGCGCGGGGCGGCAACGTGGCGTTGGCGGTGCTGTTCATTGTGCTTGTTCCTCGCTGCTGATCGCGGCAGCCTGCAGCAGTTCGCGTGCAAGCCCGGTCAACGCGCATAGGGGGATGGAGATCCAGTCGGGACGGTGTGCGGCTTCGTAGCTGACTTCATAGGCGGCCTTTTCCAGCACCGCCAGTTTCAGCAGCGGATCCTCCTGCGCGCCGGGCAAGGCGATCGCGGTGCTGGCGGCCTCCTGGTAACCCTGCAGGAAGGCTTCCGCCGAGCGGGAGCCGAAGCGCGCAAGCAAGGTATCGCGCAGCTCGACAGGCGCGCCGGGTGCGGCGGCCGAATCGGCGGGCCCCGCGTTCGCGTCCGTGGGCGCACCGCCCAGCGGATCGCCCCGTGCGATGGAGGCCGCGGCATAGTCGAACGAGCGCAGCATGCCGGCAACGTCCTTATACGGGGTGTTGACCTGCCGACGCGCCTGCAGGCTTTGGATCGGTTCGCCCTCGAAATCGATCAGGTAGGCATCGGTCTGCGCCACCAGCACCTGGCCCAGATGGAAATCACCGTGTACGCGGATCATCGGGGCGCCGGTCAGCGCCTTTGCCATGGCCTCGACCTGCGTGACCAGGCGTGCGTGGTGTTCGAAGAACCACTGCGCGCAGGCGTGGGACGGCGCCTCCAGGGTGTCCAGCACCGCGCGCAGGTCTTGCTCCGCGCGGTTCAGCTGGGCAATGATCCGGGCGGCGTGCGCCGCTGTGTCTTCTTCCGTCGCCGTGCTCAGCGCGAAAGCGGGGTCGTCCGAGGGTTGCGCCAGGGCGTTGTGCAGCTCGGCCAGGCGACGGCCGATCGTGGCCGCCATGACGGTATATCCCTCCAGGGTGGCCTCGAATTCCTCCGGGCTGTCGCCGCCCAGCAGCGCGGCGCCCAAGGTGCGTTTCAGGAAGTCCAGCGTCCACGTCCAGGCGTCGCCTTCGTTGGTGACGAATGCGTGCAGCACCGCAAGCGTATGCGGCACGCCGTCGGCGTCCACCCGCAGCACCTCGCCCAGCAACGCGGGAATGTTCGCGTAGCCGGCGCGGGTCAGGTGGCGGGTCAGTTCGACTTCCGGCGAGACGCCGGGCTGCACGTTGCGGATCAGCTTCAGGATGGCCTGTCCGCCGATGATGACCGAGCTGTTGGATTGTTCGCCGCTGATCCACTGCAGTGCGGGTTCTTCGCCGAAATCCAGCGCCGCCAGGCCGGGTTCGGGCAGATAGCGGATGATGCCGGGTTTGTCGCCCGGCTTGCCGCCTTCGCGGCCGTCCAGTTCGCGGCTGGCGCGCAGGGCATCGACCACGCCCAGCACGAAGCCGGGCTGCAGGAAGGCATCGGCAAGCGTGCCGACCTCCGCGCCCCGGCGCACGCGCGCGATCGGATATTGCACTTGCGCGGTTTCGTCCCATACCAGGACGAAGGGCGCCTGGGCGCGCAAGCCTTCCACACCGTCTTCCGGCTCGACTTCGGCCCAGTAGTATTCGCCGCCCGCGGCGGTGAAGGGCGTTGCGTAGGCCAGGCGGGCGCGGGCCGGCGCATGCGAGCCGGGGAACCAGCGCTGGCGCGCCAGGTATTCGGGCAGCACCTCGTTTTCCAGCGTGGCGCGCGACGAATCGGTCAGCGCGGCGCCGCCGCGGGACTTCAACACCAGCGTCGTCAGTTCGGGCATCTGGGCGGGGCCGCTGGCATGCCAGCCGGGCGGCGCGGCGTCCGCGCTCAGGTCCATCCAGTAAAAGCCGTAGGGAGGCAGGGTCAGCAGATAAGGCAGTTCGCCGATGGCGGGGAACGGCGTGCCGCCCAGCATTTCGACGGGCACCCGGCCGTTGAAGGCCTGCAACTGCAGTTCGACCGGCTGCGCGGCATTGGACAGGTTCGCCACGCACAGGATGATGGTGTCGTTCCACTGGCGCAGGTAGGCGAGTATCTTGCGGTTGCCGGCCAGGATGAAGCGCAGCGTGCCGCGGCCGAACGCATGCGTCTGGCGGCGTTGCGCCAGCATGCGGCGCGTCCAGTTAAGCAGCGAATGCGGATCGCGCTGCTGGGCTTCGACGTTGACGGCTTCGTAGCCATAGAGCGGCCCCATCAGCACGGGCAAGGGCAGGCGCTCGGGATCGGCCCGCGAGAAGCCGCCGTTGCGGTCGGGCGACCATTGCATCGGCGTGCGCACGCCGTCGCGGTCGCCCAGGTGCACGTTGTCGCCCATGCCCAGCTCGTCGCCGTAATACAGCACCGGCGTGCCGGGCATCGACAGCAGCAGGCTGTTCATCAGTTCCACCCGGCGGCGGTCGCGTTCCAGCAAGGGGGCCAGGCGGCGGCGGATGCCCAGGTTGATGCGGGCACGCGGGTCGGCGGCGTACACGCTCCACAGATAGTCCCGTTCGCGGCTCGTCACCATTTCCAGCGTCAGCTCGTCGTGATTGCGCAGGAAGATGGCCCATTGGCAGGTGGCCGGAATGTCGGGCGTCTGGCGGATGATGTCGGTGATGGGAAAGCGGTCTTCCTGCGCAATCGCCATGTACATGCGCGGCATCAGCGGAAAATGGAACGACATGTGGCATTCGTCGCCGCTGCCGAAGTATTCCTGTGCATCTTCCGGCCATTGGTTCGCCTCGGCCAGGAGCAGGCGGCCCGGGTATTCGGCGTCGATCACCGCGCGTATCTGCTTGAGCACCTGGTGCGTTTCGGGCAGGTTCTCGTTGTTGGTGCCTTCGCGTTCAACCAGATAGGGCACGGCGTCCAGGCGTAGCCCGTCCACGCCCATGTCCAGCCAGTACCGCATGACCGACAGCACTTCTTTCAGGACCTGGGGATTGTCGTAGTTCAGGTCGGGCTGGTGGGAGTAGAAGCGGTGCCAGAAGTAGGCGTTGGCCTCGGGGTCCCACGTCCAGTTGGATTTCTCCGTATCGCAGAAGATGATGCGGGTGCCGGCGTAGGCTTTGTCGTTGTCCGACCATACGTAGAAATTGCGGGCTGCCGACCCCGGGCGCGACGTACGGGCGCGCTGGAACCACCGGTGCTGGTCAGACGTGTGGTTCACCACCAGCTCGGTGATCACGCGCAAGCCCCGCGTATGCGCCTCGCGGATGAGCTTGCGCACATCGGCCACGGTGCCGTAATCGGGGTGCACGCCGCGGTAATCCGCGATGTCGTAGCCGTCGTCGCGCCGGGGCGACGGATAGAAGGGCAAGAGCCAGATCGTGTTCACGCCCAGGCTGGCGATGTAGTCCAGCTTCATGATCAGGCCGGGCACGTCTCCCACCCCATCGTCATTGGAGTCGAAGAACGACTTCACATGCAGCTGGTAGATGACCGCGTCCTTGTACCAAAGGCCGTCGTCCTTGATGGGCTGGGTTTCACTGATCATTTGTTGGGCTCCGGGCGGCGTCAACCATTGAGGGACAGGCGCCAGATTCGATAGGGTTGATCGGGGGACAGCGTCACGGCGCGGATTGCGCCGCGCCAGGTGTCGCGGCTGTCCGTCAGCAGGTCTTCGGCCGCCAACTGCTGTGCGCCGGCGTCGGCGAATAGCCACAGCGGCGGGTCAAGATGCGCGGTCTGCGGGTGGAAAGGGTCCAGGCTGACCACCGTCAGCACCACGTTGCCCAGCCCCGGCGTCGCCTTCACGAAGGCCAGCACGCGGTCGTTGCCGCTGGGGATCGCCGTCAGTCCGCGATGCGTCTGCACGGCGGGATTGGCCCGCCGGATCTGGTTCAGGCGCGTGATCTCGGCGCGGATGTTGCCGGGCTGGTGCCAGTCGCGCGGACGCAGTTCGTACTTTTCGGAATCCAGGTATTCCTCTTTGCCGGGCACCGGCGCGGCTTCGCACAATTCGAATCCGCTATACATCCCCCACAGGCCGGACCCCATCGCGGCCAGCGCGGCGCGGATCAGGAAGCCTGCGCGGCCCGAGGTCTGCAGGAACAGGGGATTGATGTCCGGGGTGTTGACGAAGAAATGCGGGCGGAAGAAATCGGCTGGCGGCGGCCGCGAGATTTCTTCCAGGTAGGACTGCAGTTCGGCCCGGTCGTTACGCCACGTGAAGTAGGTGTAGGACTGCGTGAATCCCACCTTCGCCAGCCGGTACATCATCTTGGGGCGGGTGAACGCTTCGGACAGGAACAGCACATCGGGATGCTGCCCGTGCACCTCGGCGATCAGCCATTGCCAGAATGGCAGCGGCTTGGTGTGGGGGTTGTCTACCCGGAAAATGCGTACGCCGTGCTCGACCCAGAACAGCACCACATCGCGCAGCGCCCGCCACAGCGCAAGCTTGCGGGCCCGGCGCGGCGGCCCGCCGTAGAACGAAACATTCACGATGTCCTGGTATTTCTTCGGTGGGTTCTCGGCGTAGCGCAGCGACCCGTCGGGGCGCCACGAAAACCAGTCCGGATGCGCTTCTAGCCACGGGTGGTCGGGCGAGCACTGGATGGCGAAGTCCAGCGCCACCTCCATGCCGTGGCCTTGCGCCGCGCCCACCAGGCGCAGGAAGTCTTCAAGGGTGCCCAGCTTGGGCTCGATGGCGTCGTGCCCGCCATCGACCGAACCGATCGCGTAGGGGCTGCCGACATCGTCCGGGCCTGCGGTCAGGCTGTTGTTGGGGCCTTTGCGGTTGCGCAGTCCAATGGGGTGGATGGGCGGCAGGTACAGCACGTCGAACCCCATTTCGCGGATGTCGGGCAGCCGCTCGATGACGTCGTCGAAGGTGCCGTGACGGCCCGGCTCTTGGGCCTGCGAACGCGGGAACAGTTCGTACCATGCGCCGTGGGCCGCTTGCGGCCGGTCGACCCAGATGGGGTAGCGCACCGCGGTCACGGATTCAAAGGGATGCGCGTCCAGCTCGTGCATGGCGCGCGCCAGGTCGGCGCCAAGCAGCAGGGCGATCTGCTCGTCCGTCGGCGCGGCATCGGTCAAGGCGTCGGGCAATGCTTTCAGGACGCGTTTGATCGTGGCGACGCTGTCGCCCGCGGACGTTTGCCGGCCCGCCCGTTTGTCGGCTTCGCGCAGCAACTGCGCGCCCTCGGCGACTTCCAGCCGCACGTCGAGGCCTGCCCGGTGCTTGACGTCCAGATCATGGTGGTAGGTCTGCCAGACGTCGAACCATGCCGCCACCTGGAATTCGTGCGGCCCGATGCGGCGAGGCCGGAAGCTGGCTTGCCAGCGGTCGTTGGCCAGCAGACGCAACGGCGCCCGGCGCCATTCCGGTTCGTCGGCCGCGCGCCAGCGCAGTTCGGCGGCGAGGCGGTCGTGGCCGTCCATCAGCAGGTCGGCCTGCACGGTAATGCGTTCGTGCACGACGCATTTGACGGGGTGCGCGCCGTCGTCGACGGCGGGCGAGATGCTTTCGATGGCTATGCGCAGGCCGGCTCCGCCTTCGGTGCGCGGCCCGGGATGGCGGGACGATTCGCGCACGGGCGGCATGGGCGCTACCGACAGCACGGCGCAACCCGCAGCGGGCAGCGCGTCGGCGTCCAGCGCCACCGCGTCGCCTTCCCGATGCGGCAGGATGTCGCCGGGGGGCAAGCTGGACGCCACGGCATCCCAATCAAGCAGGGCGGGCGCGGCGTCGGCGGGGTTCAGGGCAAGGATGGCCGTGGCTTCGTCCGCAGCGGCGCGTAGCACCAGCGTCGCGCGGCCATCGCGGCCGGCCAGCACATGGGGCGGGCCGGTCGGCAGGGGTTGGGCGCCGAGCCATTGGTTGACATCCTCTGCGGTGCCGGGCGGGTCGATGTCGGTTTCGTCGGCCACCCAGCCGCGGGCCGTGAAGGCAGCGGTCCAGGCGCTGCGGTGGTCAGTACGCGGCCGGACCCCCGTCACGGCGTCCAGCGCAGACACGCTGGCCAGGATAGGGGCGACGCGCGCCAGTCGTGCGGCCTCTTCGGCCAGCCACGCGGATTTGTAGTCCCACCAGGGAAGGGACGAGAACACGCCGTCGAATCTCGCGTCGCGCAACGCCTCGAGTTGCTGCGGGTTCAGGCCGGGCGTCCAGGCCAGGCAGGCGGGCGGGACAGTGTGTTGCCGCAACGGGGCCAGCAGTTCCTGCCAACTGTGGGCCGGCAGGCACTGTGGCGCGTCGAAGAGGAAGCCGGACACGCCCGCGTCCGTCCAGCGCGACAGCCGTGCCGCCCAGGATGCCGCGAAGCCCGCCGGCGGATTGTCCTGCAGCGCCATGAGGCCCCAGTCGCTGACCGGCAGCCGGGGATCCCGAGCCGGATCTTCAGGGTGTGCGCGATACCAACCGGGCGGCGCGGTGCCGGCGCTGGCGTCCACCGACACCCGGTCGAACCGCACGCGGACCATCAGCTTCAGATCCTGGGCTGCCGCCGCTTCGGAAAGCCGTGATAGTCGCTGCGTGATGGGTTCCGTCCGGTTGCCGAGCGCACTCAGATCCGCGTCGACAGGCGCCAGGGAATGGGCGCCCGCCGGCAGCAGCCACGGGGCGGGGATCAGTACGGCATCAAATCCCGCTTGCTTGATGCGGGTGAGCCGGGATTCCAGCGCGTCCGCGCCTGCCGCCGCCGGCGCGACGTCCGGCAGCCCCTGTGGCGCATGGCAGATGCGCAACGGCGTGTGGGGGGCTGGGACGGGTCGGTGGGTAGCGGCCATGGGTGTCCGCCTTAAACCGGCATCGGCATTGTGCCGTGCGCCTGGCGTGTGCGACGGTGTGCTGCGGTGACCGGCGCGGGCGCTGCGGCGGTCTCTTCGAGGACGGGATGGCCCGCCAGCGAGTTGAGCAGTTCCTCGTAAGGGCCAACGGCGCGCTGCCAGCTGAAATCGCTGGTCATCGCATTGCGCTGCATGGCCCGCCACAAGGTCGGATGACGGCGCAGGTGCATCGCGCGCGACAGCGCGTCGGCCATGGCGTCGGGTGCGTCGCCGTCGAACAGCAGGCCGTTGGCGAACGCCATCGCGGTCAGCGGCGCATCGGCGCCCGGGTCGTTGATGGTGTCAGCCATGCCCCCCACACGGGATCCGATCGGGACGGTGCCGTAGCGCATGGCGTACAGCGGGGTCAAACCGAAGGGTTCGAAACGGCTGCCGTGCAGCAGGATGTCTCCGCCTGCATGCAGCCGGTGCGCGCCCGTCTCGTTGTAGCCGATGCGCGTCGCGCAGCGTTCCGGGAAGCGCGCGGCCAGAGAGGTCAACGCGCCTTCCAGCCGACGGTCGCCCTGGCCCAGAATGGCCACCTGCATTTCGGGGTGCGCGTCCAGCGCGCGGGGTAAGGCATCGGCGGCGACGTCCGCCATTTTCTGTTCGGTCAGGCGGCTACCCAGCACGACCAGCGTGGCCTGCGGATCCGGCTGCAGGCCGAATTCCCGCTGCAAGACCGTTTTGCACAGCCGCTTGTTGGCGAGGTCGCCCGCGTGATAGCGCAATTGCCCCAACTGCTGATCGCGCGACGGGTCCCACAGGGCGGTATCGATGCCGTTGGGGATCGCCATCAGGTCGGGGGCACGTTCACGCAGCAGCCCGTCCAGCCCGCAACCGAAGGCGGGGGTCAGGATTTCGCGGGCATACGTGCGGCTGACGGTCGTTACGCGGTCGGCATGGCGGATGCCGGCCTTCATGAAGTTGAGCTTGTCCCACGCCACCATGGCGTCTTCGCTGCGGCAGGCGGGCGGGATGCCCAGGGCAGCGGCATCTTCCAGGGGGAACTGCCCCTGGAACGCCAGGTTATGGATGGTAAGTACGCTTTTCACATCCGGGATGCCGGCTTCACGCAGCAGCATCGGCGTCAGGGCCGCATGCCAATCGTGCGCGTGCACCACCGTGGGGCGGGGCAGGCCCGGCAGCCCGCGCGCGATCCGCACCGCCGCGTGGCACAGGGCGGCGTAGCGCACGCCGTTGTCGGCGTGTTCGCGGCCCTCGTCATCCATATACAGACCGCTGCGGTTGTAGAGGGCGTCGTTCTCCAGCAGCAGGAAGGACAGCTCGGACACCGGACATACGCCTGCAATCAGACGCGCATCGCCGCCTGGCAGGTCTTCAAGCCTGGCCACTTCATGCGGTTCTTCCAGGCGGCTGGCTACGCCGCGGTAGGCGGGAAGCAGGACGGTGGTGGTCAGGCCGCGTTCGGTCAGTGCGCGTGCCATGCCGGTGATGGCGTCACCCAGCCCGCCCGTCTTGGCCAGGGGAAATGCTTCAGCAGCCACTATGAGTATCGTTGTCGTCGCCATGCTTAGTGCTCCGGGGAGAGTCGGAGGGCCACTGAAAAAGGGGGCCCGATTCCGTAAGGCCTTCAATGCGCAAGGCGCGTGCCCACGGCCCGGCAGTGACGCGGCGTTACGCGTTCGGAGCCTTCGGGTGTCGTTGTTGCTGACGTTTGTAAATCTGGGAGCGGCGCAGCATTTCGGGGACGAGGCCGGGCCGGGCATGGCGATTGCGGCGCGCTTCGCTTGCTGCAAACCATGCAAAGGAGCGTCAACTTGAAAACCGTTTCCGATTTTGTTCTGGCCCGGCTGGGCGAATGGGGGGTGCAACGCGTGTTCGGCTATCCCGGCGACGGGATCAACGGGCTGATCGGCGCGTTCGGAAGAAACGAAGAACTGGAGTTCGTCCAGGCGCGCCACGAAGAAGGCGCGGCGTTCATGGCTTGCGCTCATGCCAAGTTCACGGGCCAGGTCGGGGTGTGCCTGGCTACTTCTGGCCCCGGCGCCATCCATCTGCTTAACGGCCTGTACGACGCCAAGCTGGACCATCAGCCTGTGGTGGCGATCGTGGGGCAGCAGGCGCGCAGCGCCCTGGGCGGCGATTATCAGCAGGAGGTGGATCTGGTCAGCCTGTTCAAGGACGTGGCGCACGACTTCGTCCATATGGTGACGTCGCCCCTGCAGGCGCGCCATATGGTGGACCGCGCCATGCGCATCGCCATGGAGCGGCGCGGCGTGACGTGCCTGATCTTTCCCAACGACGTGCAGGACCTGGAGGCCGTCGAAGCACCGCCTCGCGAGCATGGCACGGTACACACCGGCATCGGCCTGACGTCGCACGCTGCCGTGCCCCCCGACGCGGCGCTGGATAACGCCGCCGCCATCCTGAACCGCGGTGAGCGCGTGGCGATGCTGGTAGGCGCGGGCGCGCTGGACGCCGGCGCAGAGGTACAGGCGGTGGCGCAGCGCCTGGGGGCCGGCGTGGCCAAAGCCTTGCTGGGCAAGGCGGTAGTGCCCGATGAATTGCCGTACGTCACCGGCGCCATCGGCCTGTTGGGCACGCAGCCCAGTTGGGAAATGATGAACGACTGCGACACCTTGCTGATGGTGGGCACCTCGTTTCCGTATGCCGAATTCCTGCCCAAGGAGGGGCAGGCCCGGGCGGTGCAGATCGACGTGGACGGCCGTAAGCTCAGCCTGCGCTATCCGGTCGAGGCCGGGTTGGTCGGCGATGCGCGCCTGACCTTGCAGGCCTTGCTGCCCCGGCTGGAGGAAAAAAAGTCCGACCGTTGGCGAAAAGGGATCGAAAAGCGCGTAGCGCGGTGGCGCGAGACGGTCGTGGACCGCGCGATGGTGAAAGCCAACGGGATCAATCCCCAACGGCCGTTCGTGGAACTGTCGCGCCGCTTGCCGCCGCAATGCATCGTCACCTGCGATTCGGGTTCGGCCGCCAACTGGTACGCGCGCGACGTGCAGCTGCGCGACGGCATGATGGGCTCGGTATCGGGCGGCCTGGCCAGCATGGGCTGCGGCGTGCCTTACGCGCTGGCGGCCAAGCTGGCGCATCCGGGCCGGCCGGTCGTGGCGCTGGTGGGCGATGGTGCCATGCAGATGCTGGGTATCAACGAACTGATCACGATCGCCCACCGCTGGAAGGACTGGGCCAACCCCACGCTGGTGGTGCTGGTGCTGAACAACGGCGATTTGAACCTGGTGACCTGGGAGCAACGCGTCATGGGCGGCGATCCGCGCTTTGGCGATTCCCAATGGCTGCCGCCGTTTTCGTATGCGGAATACGGCCGCATGCTGGGGCTGGAGGGGATACGCGTGACCGAACCGGATGACGTCGGACCCGCCTGGGATCGCGCGCTTTCCGCCGGGCGGCCGGTCGTGCTGGAAATGGTTACTGACCCGGAAGTGCCGCCGATGCCGCCGCATATCTCGATGAAGCAGTTCGGCGCCTACATGGCCGCGTTGCGTAAAGAGGACGCCGCCACCGGCGCCGCCGCGCTGCGCGCCACCATCAAGCAATGGTGGGCAAGCTAGGGCAAGCGCGGCACGGCGCTTGCGGAGGAACAGGTTCCTACCACCACAACGCGGGGCGCTTGCCCCGGCAAAGGAGATAGACCATGGAAACTCAGACCAACATCGTGGGCGGCCCCAAGAGCAACCCGACTGGCCCGGGCCCGCAGGTCATGGCGGCGGATACGCTGGAAGGCAATGACGTGTACAACTCGGCCGGCGAGGAATTGGGATCGATCAAGGACATCATGATCGACGTGCCCCGCGGCCGTGTGGCCTATGCGGTCCTGTCGCGCGGCGGCGTGCTGGGCATCGGCGACAAGCTGTTCGCGATCCCCTGGGGTGCGTTGACGCTGGACACCGACCGCAAGTGCTTCGTGCTGAACGTCGACAAGGAAACGCTGAAGAACGCGCCGGGCTTCGACAAGGACAATTGGCCCAGCATGGCGGACGAGACGTGGGCAAGAAGCCTGCACACCTATTACAAGCAAGACATCTATTGGTAGGCCATGACGGCAGGCCATGATGCCCGGGGCCGATAGGCCCCGGCTTCACGGTACCGGCCGCGGGTCCGCGACCCGCGCGCCGGTCACCATTTCCGTCACCCAGTTGACCAGGATCGAGGTATAGGCGCGCTGCGCCGTTTTTTCCGTCAGCGCGTGGTCCGCGCCGTCGATGATGCGGTGCGTCAGCGAGTGCGACCGGCGGAACGCAGAGCGGTAGCTCATGATGGTGGAGTGGGGAATGAACGTATCGTGTTCCGCTTCCACGATCAGCACGTCCCCCGCGAAGTCGGCGCAGGCCTTCAGGGCGCGATTCGATTCCGGCGGGACATAACTGTTGCGGTAGGCGCGCAGCGTCTCGCGGTTCAACTGGTTCTTGGGCAACAGCCATTCGTCATCCAGATACAGGGCCGGCACGTGCAAGGCCAGCCACCGCACGCGGCGCAGGCTGCTGAGCAGGGCGGCCAGATAGCCGCCATAGCTGCTGCCCACCACCACGACCGAACCCGAGTCCAGGGAGGGGTGCGCGGCCAGGCGGTCGTAAGCCGCCACCACGTCGCGCAGATTGTCTTCGCGGGTGACCTGCAACTGCTGCTCGCGGGTCGCCGCGTGGCCGCGCAGGTCGAAGGTCAGGCACACGCATCCCAGCGCGGCGATCCCCTTGGCGCGGTTCAGGTCAAAGGCCTGGCTGCCGCCCCATCCGTGAATGAAAAGCACGCCTGGTACCTTGTCTTCCGGCGTCAGGAACGTGCCGTCCAGGGTCTGGCCATCCACCGATAGGGCAATGGGATCGCTATGCGCCGCCATTGGCTTCCTCCAGGATGCCGCCAGACTTGCTGATGTGGCCGACGGCGGAATCCTCCCCGTGAAAGACCAGATGCTGCGGGATCGGTCGGGGCGCGTCCGGGCCGTAGCGCTCACGAGTGGCGGCGCGCACCGACGCCATGGACGGCGACAGCGCGAACGCCTGCATGGCGGCCAGTTCGGCCAGGCTGGCGCCGCCCGCGCGCCACGATTGCTCCAGGACGCCGCCCCGCGTTTCGCCAGCCGCGTTGCGGCCGAACGCCACGTCGTAGTTGCGGCGCGACGCGAACAGCTGGGGATACGCGGTCGATACCGCAGCGTCATAGCGGCAGGCCATGTCCACGGCCTGGCGTTCCCGGGGTTCCAGGTCCAATGCCCGCAAGGCGTCGAAGCCGCCCCGGGCCAGCCGCAGTTCCGAGCCCCCGTATACCGGCACGCCCGTATTGTCCGGCGTCAGCGACTGGGTGCCGACGTAGGAGATCTCCATCTTGCCCACGCGCGCCCAACCGACGCTGTAGGTGGTGACGTCTTCCAGGTCTTCCTCCAGTACCAGGCCGAGCCTGCGTATAGCCGTGGCGGATTGGCCGGCCAGCGCCGCATGCAATTCGGCGGCGTTGCGCACGACGACCTGTCCGCGTCCGGCGTTGGCGTCCGCGGGCTTGATGCGCAGCCGCCCGTGCTTGAGCAGCCGCAGGCCGGCGGCCTCGGCATCCGGCAGGGTGAAGGCGGTATATCCCGTCAGAACCACGTCCCGCAAGGTGTCGGCCAGGCTCGCCACCCAGGCTTTCGGGGCCTTGGCGTGGGGGCTGGCCAGCCCATGGGTAATGGACTTGCCCGCCACGAAGGAATGCGGGGCGACGCCCCCGTACAGGTCCGCCGCCCGGTTGATGCCCAGGCGCGCGGCGCGCACCACGCCGATCAGCGTGCGGTCGGGCACGTAATAGGGCGGGGGTTCGTCCCGATGGCGGCTGGGCCGGTAGTCCGGCTTGAAGCGGCGCCCCAGCAAGGCTGCCAATCTAGCCGCCATGGCTTCCTGGGACGCAATCTCGTGTTCAGACGCGTTGGCCCGGCGGGGATAGGCGACGACCAGGTCGGACTCTGGGGGTGACGGTATTTTTTTCATGTTGGCGATGGCAGCAAGCGGCGTGCCCGGGCGGGCGCCGAGCGCCTACGGAGACGCCTTTTCGTGCCCGGATAATGCGGCCGGCGCCTGGCGCTTGCGCCACGCGATGCGCGCTTCCACGATCGGAAAGGCGGCCAGCGCCAGGCACAGCGGCGCCAGGGCGTAGCAGGCGCGGTACGCCAGGGCGGCGCCCAACACCTCGGAATACGGCAATTTCGGCGCCAGCACGGCGACGAAGATCGCCTCTGTGGTGCCCAGCCCGCCCGGCACACGCGTCAGCACGGCCGCAAAGCTTGAGCACAGCAGGATGCCCAGCACCACCGGGTACGGCGCCTTGCCCTGTAGCAACACATAGGCCACCGCGCCCATGAACATCCACGACAGGCCGGCGAACAGGCATTGCAGCGCCGCCATGCGGGCGCGTGGCAAGGTCACGCGTTGGCCCAACCAGGTGGCCGAGCGCCGGCGCGCGCGGGCGCATGCCCAGACATAGCCGATGCCGGCTGCCAGCATCACCGCCCCCATCAGCCGGAGCACGCCGCTGCCCACATCCCAGCCCTCGGGCACCGGCAATGCGCCGCTCACGAACACCGCGCCCGCCACCCACGCATAGCCGATCCAGTTCGAGGCCGCTGAAAACAAGGCCACGCGCGTGGCCACCGCCTTGCGGCAACCCAGCCTGGCGTACAGGCGCAGCCGGGTGCCCAGCCCGCCGAGCAACACGCCCAGATTCAGGTTCAAGGCATAGCTCAGCATCGCCACGCCCACCACGGTCGGCCAAGGCAACTTGTGGCCCGTGTATCGGCGCCCCAGCAGATCCAGCGTGGCATAGCTCAGATAGCCCAGCACGACCAGCCCGCCGGCCATCAGGATGGCGTCGCGGGGAATGCGGCGCATGGCTTGCCATACCTGCGGCCAATCCACCGAACGGCCGAAATAGAACAACAGGCCCGCCACCACGGCCAGTATCAGCCAGGGCAGCACCTTCTTGATGCGCGGCCAGCGATGGCGCAGCGAGCGCATGAGGTTCGTGCGGAAGACCCTCATGCCGTCTCGCCTTCGCCCGGCGGGGCGGGCTTGATGGTCTGTAGCTTAGGCTTGTGGGCGGGCAGCGAGCCCGCCCAGGCCGGAAAGCGCCGCAGAAAATGGAAGACCACCACGCCGACCCAGAACCGGCGCAGCGCCCGGGTGGGTTTGGCGCTCTTAGGAACCGGCTTGCAGTCCTGCGCGATCAGGCGCTCCAGGCTGTCACGCAAGGCCGCGTTCAGCGACGCGTCGCGGGCCACCACGTTCGCCTCCAGGTTCAGGGCCAGGCTCAGCGGATCCAGATTGCTGGACCCCACCGTGCACCAATCGTCGTCCATGCAGGCTACCTTGCCATGCAGGGGACGCTTGCAGTATTCGTAGATCTCGACGCCCGCGCTCATCAGGTGGTCATAAAGCATCGTGGCCGCCAGGCGGGCCACCAGCATGTCGGGTTCGCCTTGCAGCAGCAGGCGCACCCGGACACCGCGACGGGCCGCATTGGCCAGGTCGCGCAGCAGGCGATAGCCGGGAAAGAAATAGGCGTTGGCGATCAGCACGTCTCGCTTGGCGGCGCGCAGGCCCGCACGGTAATAGCGTTCGATGTCAGTCGTGTGGCCCAGGTTGTCGCGCACCACCAGCCGTCCGCCGCCGTCGCCGTCAGGCACCGAGGCCACGGGCGGCCGTCGCCACCGCCGCAGCGGGCGCCGCTTCAGGGCCGCGCGGGCGTAGTCGGCGATATCGGCCGCCAAGGGGCCATCCACCTGCACCGCGTAATCCTGCTTGGCTTCCGGACCGAAATCCGGCAGATGGTCCGCCGAGAAATTGATGCCGCCCACCAGCGCGCACTGGCTGTCCACCGCGACGATCTTGCGGTGCATGCGGCGGAATACGTTGGTGCGTATGCCCAGAAGCCTGGGCCGAGGGTCAAAAATATGGACGCGCACGCCGCTTTCCGTCATGGCGCCGATGAACGCGGGCGTCAACTCATCCGACCCGTAGCCGTCCACCAGCAAGTCCACGCTGACGCCGCGCCCGGCGGCCGCGATCAGCGTCTGCTGCAATTCCTGTCCGACCTTGTCCTCGAACAGAATGAAGGTCTCGACCAACACCTCGTGCTTGGCCGACTCGATGGCGCGGCGCACAGCCGGGAAATAGACTTCGCCATTCTCCAGCAGCGTGTAGCGGTTGCCCTCCCGCCATCCCAGATCAACGGTCGTCATAGCGCGATCTCCGCTGAAATCGGCACGTGATCCGACAATCGCGACCAGACTCGCGAGGCCAGCGGGACCGGGCGCCAGTCGCGCACGCTGCGCACATAGATCCTGTCCAGCCGCAGCAAGGGCCAGCGTGCGGGGAAGGTGCGGGCAGGGCGGCCCAGCCGGGTGGTGAACACCTCCTGCGTGCCGCAGCCGGCCATCAACCGGTCCGCGTTCAAGCGCCAATCGTTGAAGTCGCCCGCGATCAGCAGGGGTTCGCCTGCCGGCACGTCGCGGCTGACCAGCTTGCAAAGCCCGTTCAGTTGCTGGCCCCGATGCCGTTCCAGCAGGCCCAGGTGCACGCAGATCGCATGGACGGGCGCGCTGTCCGGGACGCGCAAAACGCAATGAAGCAGGCCGCGGCCTTCGTGCCCGTCCACGCTGACGTCATGGTTCTCGTACCGCTCGATCGGGTAGCGCGACAGGATTGCGTTGCCGTGATGGCCGGCCGGATAGACGGCGTTGCGGCCATAGGCGAAGTCCGTCCACAGCGTATCGGCCAGGAATTCATATTGGGACGACGCCGGCCACGCGGTCGGGTGGCGCTCGGCATGAGCCTGGTGCTCGCCCAGCACTTCCTGCAGGAACACCACGTCCGGAGCGGCGGTCCGCAGGGCTGCGCGCAGGTCGTGCAGCATGAAGCGCCGGTTGAAGCTGGTGAACCCTTTATGGGTGTTGACGGTCAGCACCGTCAACCTCCGGGAGGCATCGTGGTTCGGGGCGGGCATGGACTCTCCGGGGTGGGAAACTTCCGCCTCTGCGCAATTAGCGTGCCTGGGCCGGCTTCCCGCCGCGCTCAGCAGGGGAAAATCGCCCGCCTCGCCTAGGGCTCGGGCCGGCTGGTGCGGAAAAACCGGTATGCCCTGCAGATTTTCCCGACGCCGGGCAGTGACATGACAATCGCTAATAAAAAGCATTATCATGCCGCTTCGCATCGATCCCGCCCCATGTCACCCTCCCGGTCTCGTCCACACGGCTTTCTTGCCTATTACGAAGAACTGCTCGCCGTCTGGACCCGCAAGCTGGGGTGCCGCGACGCCGCGCAGGACTTGACCCATGACGCCTTCGTGAAGTGCCTGGAGGCCGGTTCCGACCACGTTGAACAGCCGCGCGCCTATCTGCATCAGGCGGCGCGCAATACGGCTGTGGACGGCTTCCGCCGCGAAGGCGGGCACGAGTGGGTGACGCTTGATACCATAGCGGCCCACCCCAGCGAGCTGGGCGATCCCGTGGCGCAGGCGCGCACGCAGCAATTGGGGCAGGCGCTGGAAACCGCGCTGGCCGAATTGCCGCTCAAATGCCGCCAGGTCTTCATCTGGCAACGGCTGGAAGGCCTGACGCAGGCCGAGATCGCCGAGCGCATGGGCCTGAGCAAAAACATGGTTGAAAAATACATGATCCGCACCGCCTTGCACCTGCGCGAACGCCTGGGGGCCTATGCGCCCAGCTAGCGACGCGCCGCGGGCCGAGGCAGCCAAATGGTTCGCCCGCACGCGGTCCGGCGAACTGGACACCGCCGGGCAGGCCGAACTGCAGGCCTGGCTGGCCGCCGATCCGCGCCACGCCTACGAATACCGCGTGCTGGAATCCATCTGGCAGGCCGCGGCCGAGGTGCCCGCCGACCGTTTGCGGGCGCTGGCCCAGCCGCGCCGGCGCGCGTCGTCGTCCGGACGGCGCCAGGTGCTGGCGCTGAGCGTGACTGCGTTGGCGGTGGCGGCCGGCGTGCTGTTCTGGCAGCAGTATCAGCCCGCTTCCGTGCAGACCGCGGAGTACCGGACGGCGCCCGGTGAGCGCCGCGTCGTGGCGCTGCCCGACGGGTCCAGCGCGGAATTGAACAGCCGCACCCACGTGAAGGTGCGGTTCGATGCGGCCGCAAGACAGGTCGAACTGCTGGAGGGCGAAGCGCTGTTCGCCGTCGACAAGGACACCGGCCGGCCGTTCGTGGTGGACGCCGGGCTGGGCACGGCTACCGTCACGGGCACGCGTTTCGACGTGCGGCGCGATGCCGAGGAAGTGCGTGTGATGGTCGAATCCGGCTCGGTGCGGGTGGCCGGGCGCCAGGACGAACCGGGCCGCGCCGTGTCGGTAACGCCAGGACTCGGCGCCCGCGTCGGCGCGCAGGGCAAGGTCGAGCCGCCACAAACGGCGCCTGTCGCCTCGGCCCTGGCCTGGCGGGCGGGGCAGATCGTCTTCAGCGACGCCGACCTGGCCAGCGCGGTGCGGGAAGTCTCGCGCTATCGCGCACAGCCGATCGTGCTGGCCGATGGCAAGGGGCTGGCGGACCTGCGCCTGACCAGCGTCTTCCGTATCGACGACACCGATGCCTTCCTGACGGCGCTGCCGCACATCCTGCCGGTGACGGTGCGCAAATTGCCCGACGGACGGGCCGAAGTCGTGGCCCACTAAGGCCGCGAGGGGGCCGGCAAAAATATTTCGCGCCGGCATTCAGGTTTTTTTCCGCTTTTGCGTCTTCTCTCTTATCGCGGGGCTATGCCGGCCAAGGGGGCCGGAGACCGTCCCAATCAGGAGAGGATGAAGTGGATCGCAATAAGAACAAGCGGGCGCGGCCGGTGGCCTGCCGGATCAGGGCCGTCAGCGCGGTGGTGTTGATCGTCTTGGGGGCGCCCGCCGCCTGGGCCGCGTCGCCGACGGTCGCCATCGATCTCCCCGCCCAGCCTTTGGACGCTGCGCTCAAGCGCCTGGCGCAGCAGCATGGCCTGCAGATCTTCTACACGCCGCAAGCCGTGGCCGGCATGCAAGCGCAGGCGGTGTCGGGCACGATGACACCCGAGCAGGCCCTGGACGCTTTGCTGCGCGACACACCGTTGCGCGCCCGCCGCGAAGGCAGCGCCATCATTCTTGAACCGGCCAGCGCCGCCGCGCCGACGGTGCTGGCGCCGATCGAGGTCAGCGCCTCGCGCATGGCCAGCAACCTGGTCAGCCCGGTGCAGCAGACCATCGTGCTGGAACGCGACAACCTGCAAGAACTGCGTACGGGCTCAGACAGCCTGGCGACGGTGCTGTCCAAGGTCGTGCCCGGCATGGCCGATTCCAGCCGCACCATCACTGATTACGGCCAGACGCTGCGCGGCCGCGGCATCCTGGTGCTGGTGGACGGCATCCCGCTGAATACCAACCGCGATTCGTCGCGCAACCTGGCCAACATCGATCCGGCCATCATCGAACGCGTCGAAGTGTTGCGCGGCAGCAGTTCGATCTATGGCGCAGGGGCCACGGGCGGGATCGTTTCAATCACGACGCGCCCGGCCGGGGGCGAACCCGTGTCCGAGACCACGCTGACCGCCGTCTCGCCGCTGAGCCGCTTGCGTGCCGATGGCCTGGGTGGCCAGCTGCAGCAGCATTTCGCGGGCAGCCAGGGCAAGCTTGATTACGCGTTGGACCTGGGCGCGCGCCACAACGGCGCCTCTTACGACGCGCAGGGCCGTCGCATTGCCTCCGAGCCCAGCCAGGGCGACCTGTTCGACTCCAACATCTACAGCGTGGGCGGCAAGCTCGGCTTGCGCATCGACGACGACCAGCGGGTGCAACTGTCGGCCAGCTATTACAACGCCGACCAGGACAGCAATTACGGCTCGGACCCTTCAGTGGGCCGATTGCCGCCGGGCACGGCGCGCGCCTTGCCGCTGGGCGGGTTGGAACTGGTCGACCAGAACCAGATCCGCAACACGCTGGTGAACCTGGAATACCAGCATCAGAACCTGTGGGGCAGCAAGCTGTCGGCCCAGGTCTATTACCGCGACTATTACACGCGCTTCACGCCGTTCGACGCCCGCGCCGTGGTCACGCGCGGCGGTAACGTCGACCAGGCCATGCAGAATTCGAAGGTGCTGGGCAGCCGGCTGACCATCGACACGCCGCTGGGCGCCTCCGACAAGACCCGCCTGCTGTGGGGCGTGGACTTCAACCAGGAACGCAGCGACATGCCGATCGACATCTTCGATCCGGCCGCGTTCGACAGCAGTGGCGGGCGCGTATTCCGCAAGACGGGCACGCTGACCTACATGCCGGAACTGACCACGCGCAGCACGGGCATCTTCGGCCAGCTGGAGCATCGCTTCAACGATCAGTGGTCCGGGCAGGGCGGCGTGCGCTACGAATATTCGTCGGCGCGCTTCAATGATTTCGTGCCGCTCTCGCAGTCGCGGGTGCCGTCGCCGGCCACGGTCCAAGGCGGCACGGTGAACTACGACGCCTTGCTGTTCAATGTGGGCCTGAGCTATGAGCCCGTGCGCGGCCAGGAGTTCTACACGTCGTTCAGCCAGGGCTTCCAGTTGCCCGACATCGGTGTGCAGATGCGCAACGCGCGGCCGGGCTTCGACATCGGCTCGTCGGACCTGGAACCCGTCAAGACCAACAACTACGAGCTGGGCTGGCGCGGCGGCCTGGGCAACACAACGGCGTCGCTGGCGGTGTTCTACACCACGTCCAAGCTGGGCGACGTGCAGAGCTTCAACAATGGCCTCATCCTGACCCGCACGAAGGAACGCGTGTACGGCGTGGAAGCCGCCGCGGATTACCTGACGGACGACGAGGTCTGGGGCGCGGGCGGCACGTTCACCTGGATGAAGGGGCAGGAACAGCCCGATGGCGGCGAATGGCGCAACATGACCGGGTACCGCATTCCGCCGGTGAAGTTGACGGGCTACGTGCAGTACCGGCCTAACGAGCGCTGGAGCAACCGCATCCAGGCCAACTACTACGCCAGCAAGGACTATCGGCTGGACGGCGTGGCCAGCTTCGGGCGGCGCGAGGTCAACAGCTATTTCACGGTGGACGTCATGAGCCGCTACCAGTTCACCAAGAAGGACACGGTGACGGTCGGCATCGAAAACCTGTTCAACCGCGACTACTACCCGCTGTACAGCCAGCTGATGCGCAGCAGCACCAATACCAGCCGCCTGCCAGCGGCCGGTACCGTGCTGACGTTGACGTATCAGCACCGCTGGTAAGCCTGAGGGGCGGCGCGCGCCACAACGGCAAATCCGAAGACGCAGGTATAAAAAACGGATTCTGAATCTGCAAAAACCGTGTTGTGTTGCGTTTTGCGCAGGGTCACAATCGAAGTCCATTCAAGGAGAATCTGCATCATGACGATTGCAACTCAGCCTTTGGACGGCCGCGTCGTCCAGGCCTTGTCCGGCATCACCACCGCCACGCTGACCACCGTGCTGCTCAAGAAGGGGCTGCGCAACGTGTGGCTGCGGGGCGCGCAGCCGTTGGCGCCGGGCGCCAAACGGATCGTGGGGCGCGCGTTCACGCTGCGCTTCGTGCCGGCCCGCGAAGACCTGGCCACGCCGGCCTCGTGGGCGTCGCCCATTTCGACGCGGGCGGCGATCGAGGACATGCCCGAGGGCTGCATTGCCGTGGTGGACGCGATGGGCGTGACGGATGCCGGCATCTTTGGCGACATCCTGTGCGCACGGATGCAAAAGCGCGGCGTGGCCGCGCTGGTGACGGACGGCGTGGTGCGGGATCTGGAAGGCGTCGAAGGCACCGGCCTGCCGGTGTGGTGCAGTGGTGCGGCCGCGCCGCCGTCCGTGGCCGGCCTGACCTTCGTGGGCTGGCAGGAACCCGTTGGCTGCGGCGGCGTCGCGGTGTTTCCGAATGACGTGATCGTGCTGGACCGCGATGGCGCCGTGCTGATTCCCGCCGCCTTGCTGGACGAGGTGGTCGAGATCGCCATCGAGCAGGAACGGCTGGAAGGCTGGATCATGCAGCAGGTGGAAGCGGGCGAGAAGTTGCCCGGCCTGTATCCGCCCAACCAGGAAAACCAGGCCAGGTACCAGGCCTGGCGCGCCAAGCAAAGCTAGGGTTTGGCTGGCAGAGGGGCGGACGGCGCGATGCGGCACAAGGGATAATGCGGCGCATGACGCCTGTCTCCTTGATCGCCTTTCTCCAAAGCGGCGCCTTCGGCCCGTACGTTCCGGTTGCCGGCGCTTCGCCGGAAGCGGTGTTTGCGGCGCTGGGGCCGGCCGACCAGGTCTACAACCCGAATGATCCCGATCGCCCGTACGTCCCGGGCGACGTCGATTGTTTTCCGCTGATCGTGGCCTACGGCGACGTTGAATTCCACTTTGAGTCACCGGCGTCGCTCGTCACCGTCTTCGTCGACAGCTTCAGCGGCCCGAACGGCGCAGCCTGCGGCGGCCCGCTGACGTTGACCGAGGTCGGCCTGCTGTGTGCGGAAACCCCCATGCCGCGCTTTCTGGATGCCGCGCCGCAGCACGGAATCGCCATCCGGTCGGTGCGCCCGCATGCGCCGCCCTACGCCTTCCTGGTCACGACCGAGGGCGGGGTTGAAGTGGGGTTTGAGCACGACGATCCCGATGAGCCGGGATCCGTCGCCGGGTTGAAATGGTTTTGCTGGACGCCCCGGGCGGCGGCCACGTAAGGGCCGCGCCCCGGGGCGGAACGCGGGGTCAGTAGGATTTGCCGCCGCGGATATTGCCCGCGACGCCGCCTGCCACGCCGCCGATGGCGGCTCCCGTCCATGCGCTGCCGCCCGCGATGGCGGCAATGCCTGCGCCCGCGGCGGCGCCGATGGCGGCACCCGACACGGTGCCTTGCTGCTTGGGCGTCATGTTCGTGCAGGCCGCAAGCGTCCCTATCGCGACGCCGATGACAATCGATCGAATTAGCTTCATGACAGCTCCTTCAGGGCTTGCGCTTCGTGCCGGGGACGACGATCTCGAACCACAAGGTCTCGATCACGGGGCGGTCCAGCTTGGTGGGGTTCGCAGCGTACCAACTGTCCAGCCCGTCACGCACGGAGTCCAGGGTGTGCGCTTGCAGGCCATTGGCAAACCGCGGAACCAGGGTCTGGGTGTCGGTGAGCTTGCGCCGTTCCTGGTACGCGCGTTCCACTTGCAGCAGGTTGGCGATCCCCAGCAGGTAGGCTTTCTTCAGGCTGGCGTCTGATTCCGTCCATTGCTTCCCGGTGACGATGGGGGCCGGATCGGTGGTTTGGGCCACGCCAGGCGTGGTGAACAGCATGGACAGCGCAAGGGCTGCCGGGCCTAACAGGTGTTTCACTTTCATCGCAACGCTCCTCGCGGGCTTAAAAGATAAAAAACGACCTTTCGACGCCGTGTCGGGCTCAAGGGAATGCCTCGGTCCAAAAACGGGTTTGCTCAATTTATGCCCGAAACAGGGCATCCGCAAGCAGAAAGCGTCGCCCGACTTGCGGTGGGGCGCGAGTAGAATTCTGCCGTGGCGCCGGAATCCGCCGGCGCGCTGGATGGGCGCATGCGCACCGGACTTTCCTGTCGATTCCCACGCACTGCCTCGGCCGCCGATTTCGGGCGGCTGTTGCTGCTGCTGTTGCTGGTGGCGCGGGCCTGGGTACCGGTGGGATATATGCCGGACGCCGACGCCCTGCGGCAGGGCCGGCTGGCCCTGGGCTTCTGCGCGGCAGGCGGCGGGTCGTTGTCGGCGTTGCGCGTGCTGACCACGCAGCACGATCCCCATCTCGGCCATCATGGACACGGCACGCCTGACGAGCGCGGCGGGGCAGGGCAGGAATGCCCCTTCGGCCTAAGCGCCCATCAGGTGCTGGACGTGCCGCCGATGCTGGCGGTGGCGCCCGTGCTGCTGCGCTGGTTGGCCCAGACGCCGCTCCAGACAGACAGCCCGCGTCCGCCCATGCCGGCCGCCGGCCCGCCAGTGGGGCCACGCGCACCACCTTCGACCTTCGAATGACCGTAACCGGCGTGCGCGCACTGCGCGCATGAATGCCGCCCCGGCAGGGCGGCGTCGTTCGTATTCGAGGATCCCATGTCCACCCAAACCCTGGATTCCCCCGCGGCGCCCGCGCGCGAGCGGGCTGCGGGACGCAGCGCCTTGCTGGCGCTTATCACCCGACTGCATTTTTATATCGGGCTGTTCGTCGGCCCCTTCATCCTGGTGGCGGCCGTCACCGGCACCTTGTTCGTGCTGACGCCCCAGATCGAAAACCTGCTTTACGCCGATCAGCTGCGCACCACCTCGACAGGCCCGGCCCAGTCCCTGGCCAGCCAGGTCCAGGCGGCGCAGGCGCGCATCGGCGCTGGCCCGCGGCTGTTCGCCGTGCGCCCGGCGCCCGGCGCGGGCGACACGACGCGCGTGATGTTCACGTACCCCGGCCTGGGTGATTCCGAAAGCCGGGCCTTGTTTGTGGACCCCGTCACGCTGGACATCAAGGGCGACATGATCGTCTACGGCACCAGCGGCACGCTGCCGTTCCGCACCGCGCTGGACTATCTGCACCGCAACCTGATGTTGGGCGAAGTGGGCCGCAACTACAGCGAGCTGGCCGCCTCATGGATGTGGCTGGCCACCCTGGGCGGGCTGGTGATGTGGCTGGCGGGCCGCCGCCGTAATCCGGCCGCGATGGCGCGCGGCCCGCGTCTGCGGACGCGCCGCTGGCACACGCTGTTGGGCTTGTGGCTGGCGGTGGGGTTGCTGTTCCTGTCCGCGACGGGCCTGACCTGGTCGAACTGGGCAGGCGGGCGCGTGGACCAGCTGCGGGCGCAATTGGGCTGGATTACGCCGTCCGTGTCGCTGAAGCTGCCGGGCGCCGGGATGCCGCCTGCGCAGGGCGAGGGCGAACACGCACATCATCATGGCGCCATGGCGGGCATGGCCATGACGCCGGCGGCAGCGCCTTCAGGCGATATCGATCGCATCCTGGACACCGCGCGCGCTGGCGGCATCGATAGCGACCAGCTGGAGATCCGGCCGCCACGCACCGCTGATCAGGCGTGGACAGTACGGGAAGTGGACCGTTCGTGGCCCACGCAGGTGGATACCATCGCCATCGATCCGGCCACCTACACCGTCACCAGCCGCGCGGACTTCGCCACGTTTCCGCTGATCGCCAAACTGATCCGTTGGGGCGTGGACATGCACATGGGCATTCTGTTCGGCTGGCCGAACCAGTTGCTCATGGCCGCCATCGGCGTGGCGCTGACGGTGATGATTGTCTTGGGCTACCGCATGTGGTGGTTGCGCCGTCCGGCGTCGGGCGCGTCCGGCCAGACGCTGACGCAGGCGTGGCGCGAACTGGCCTGGCCGGGCCGCATCCTGGCCGCCGTCGCGGCATTGGCACTGGGGTGGTGCCTGCCCGTGATGGGCGTCAGCCTGCTGGTATTCCTGGCGGTGGACGTGCTGCGGACGTGGCGGGCTCAGCCGCCCGCGGCGCTGACGCGGCGCGCATAGCTCGCCAGCACGATGCGCTCGGATTGGGCCAGGTAGTCCTTGAGCGCATCGGCGGCCTTCTGGAATTCGCCGGCTTCGACGAGTTCCAGGATCCGCTTGTTCATTTCGGCGTACGGCGCGTGCAGGAATTCCGGGTCCTGCAGCAGGCCGAAGACCAGGCGCAGCTCGGCCAGCAATAGCGAAAACATGGTGTTCAGCCGTTCACTGTCGGCCAGTTCCACGATGGCCATGTGGAAGGCCATGTTCGCCGTTCCCACGCCCGACCAGTCCTGGTTTTGCCGGCGGGCCACCGCGTCATCCACTGCCTGGCGCATGCGCTGATGCGCGGGATGGTGGGGGTATGCCTGGGCCAGCGCCTGGCATTCGATCATGCGCCGCACGCGGTAAAGATCGATGATCGACGCCATGCTGGGCACCGCGACCGCCACGCCGCGGTTGGGCGAATGGGTCAGCAGGCCTTCCTTGGTCAGGTTGCGGAACGCTTCGCGCAGCGTATTGCGCGATACATCCAGACTTTGCGTCAACGTCGCCTCGGACAGCCGTTGGCCGGGCGCGAATTCGCCGTTGATCAGCCGGCGGCGTACCTGTTCGGTGACTTTGTCGGTCAGGGTCTGGTGCGCGTTCGGATCGGTCATAGGCGGGTGTGGCGCAGCCGAAAGAGCTGCTTGGTTCCGAGTGTATCTGAGCGTTGGCCGGATTGCCCTGCATATCAAGTGATTTTGTACTGGCTTGGGGCAATTACTGATAGGCAATTATCTGCTATCTGATCTACTATTCATAAAAATTGTAGAACAATGCTGTAACAGACGTTCTACACTTCGACCTGACGGTAAATGGCGAACAAGCAATGACCACGATTGATCTGAACAGCGACCTGGGTGAAAGCCTGGGCGCCTGGACCATGGGCGACGACACCGCAATGCTGGCGCTGGTCTCCAGCGCGAACGTGGCTTGCGGTTTCCATGCGGGCGACCCCGCCGGTATTTTGGCCACGCTGAAAGGCGCTGCAGCCAACGGCGTCGCGGTGGGCGCGCACGTGTCCTACCCGGACCTGACAGGTTTCGGCCGCCGCAACATGGACGTGGCCAGCGCCGATCTGGTGGCGGACGTCATCTATCAGATCGGCGCGCTCAAGGGCCTGGCGGCGGCCGCGGGCACGCAGGTCAGCTACGTCAAGCCGCACGGCGCGCTGTACAACACCATCGCGCATGACGCGCGCCAAGGCAACGACGTCATCACCGCCATCCTTGAAATCGACCCGGCACTGGCGCTGGTGTGCCTGGCCGGTTCGCCCCTGCTCACGCTGGCGCGAGAGCGCGGCCTGCGCGTGGTGTCCGAGGCCTTCGCCGACCGGGCCTATACCCCGCAAGGCGCATTGGTTTCCCGCCGCGAGAAGGGCGCCGTGCTGCATGACGCTGAAGCGGTCGCGCAGCGCATGGTGCGCCTGGTCGAGGAAGGCGTGGTCGAAGCCATCGACGGCTCGCTCACCCGGGTGCAGGCGGATTCCATCTGCGTGCACGGCGACAGCCCGGGCGCGGTGGACATGGCGCGCGAAGTGCGTCGCCGCCTGGAGCAGTCTGGCGTTACCATTCGCTCGTTTGCAGGCGTCGCCGCGTAACGCCATCTTGCCCCATAGACGTTGAACCCCCGGGAATTTCCCGCCTAGGAGAACACGTGCGCTTTCTGCCCGTGAATACCGATGCCCTGCTCGTTGAACTGGACGATCTTGAGCAGACCCTGGCGCTGTTTGATGCGCTGCAGGCCCGGCCGATCGACGGCGTCGCCGAGCTGGTGCCGGCTGCGCGCACCGTGTTGGTGGTGTTCCGCCCGGACCGCGTGACGCGCGAGGCGCTGATCGCCGATATCGGCGGCCGCGACACATCGGGCCGTGTTGCGCGCGACGGCACGCTGATTGAAATTCCCGTCCATTACAACGGCGAAGACCTGGGCGAAGTCGCAACCCTGCTCGGCATCCCCCCCGAAGAAGTGGTGCGCCGCCACACGGCCAGCACCTATAGCGTGGCGTTCACCGGCTTTGCGCCGGGCTTTGCGTATCTGAGCGGCGGCGACCCCAGCCTGGACGTGCCCCGGCGCAAGACGCCGCGAACGCGCATCCCGGCGGGCGCCGTGGCGCTGGCCGGCACGTTCAGCGGCGTTTATCCGCAAGCCAGCCCCGGTGGATGGCAGATCCTTGGCGTGACGACGACCCCCATGTGGGACCTGTCTCGCGACACGCCCGCGTTGCTCCAGCCGGGCTATCGCGTCCGCTTCATCGACGCCGGTCCCGCGCCTGCCGCTCGCGCGGCTTCGACGCCCGCCACCGGCGCAGATCCCTCCACCTCCCGCCGGGCTGGCACCGCCACGCCTTCGCTGGAAGTGGTGGCGCCCGGCCTGCAAGCGCTTTTCCAAGACCTGGGCCGCCCCGGGCAGGCTCGCCAGGGCGTGGCTGCGTCGGGCGCAATGGATCGGGGCGCGCTGCGCGCCGCCAACCGGCTGGTCGGCAACTCGCCCGGCCAGGCCTGTATCGAAATCGTGTACGGCGGCTTCCAGGTCCGCGCGCATGGCGCCTGCGTGGTGGCCGTGACAGGCGCGCGAGGCGAGCTGACCCTGCGTGATGCCAAGGGTGCCAGCTGGACCGTTCCCGGCCACGAGGCTCTTGCCTTGAACGACGGCGACACACTCACGCTGGGGCAGCCGGGCGCGGGCATTCGTTACTACCTGGCCGCGCGCGGCGGCTTCGCTGTGGAACCCGTGCTGGGCAGCCGTTCGACCGATACGCTCGCGCGCGTCGGCCCCGATGCGCTTGCCGCCGGAGACCACATCGGCATCCTGCCGGCCGGGCAGGGGGCCATCGTCGGCGCGCCGGAACTGCCCGCTGCGGACCTGCCCATGCAGGACGTCGAGGTCGTGCTGGACGTCGTGCTGGGGCCGCGCACCGATTGGTGCGATGCTGAGGCCGTGGCGCTGCTTGCCAGCCAGTCCTGGACCGTCACCCCGCAGTCCAATCGTGTCGGTATCCGCTTGAACGGCGACCGGCCGCTGCAGCGCGCCAACCATGCCGAACTGCCCAGCGAGGGTACGCGCAAGGGGTCGATCCAGGTGCCTGCCAGTGGCCAGCCGGTGCTGTTCCTGGCCGACCACCCGCTGACGGGCGGCTACCCGGTAATCGGCTCCGTGGCGCCCTGGCACCTGGACCGCGCGGCGCAGATTCCCATCGGCGCGCGCGTGCGCTTCAACCCCGTTTCCGACTTTGTCCCGGTTGACGTTCCCGCCGCGCAAGTCACAACGCAATAACCTGAATATGCCAGCCATGAAGAAAGTCCTCATCGCCAACCGTGGCGAAATCGCGGTGCGCATCATCCGCGCTTGCGCCGATTACGGCGTGAAGTCCGTCGCGGTCTACGCCGACGCCGATTTCGACGCGCTGCACGCGCGCATGGCCGACGAGGCGTTCGGCTTGGAGGGCGACCGCCCGGCCGACACCTACCTCAATATCGACAAGCTGCTGGCGGTGGCGCGCCGCAGCGGCGCCGACGCCGTGCATCCCGGCTACGGATTCCTGTCCGAAAGCGCCGGCTTCGCGCGCGCCGTGATCGACGCCGGCCTCACCTGGATCGGCCCGTCGCCGGAAACCATCGAACGGCTGGGCGACAAGGTGCAGGCCCGCAAGATCGCCCTGGAAGTGGGCGCGCCGCTGGTGGCGGGCACGCCCGGTCCGGTCGGCGGCGCCGAAGAGGTGCTGGCCTTTGCGCACGAACACGGCTTGCCGATTGCCATCAAGGCGGCGTTCGGCGGCGGCGGGCGTGGCCTGAAGGTGGTCTGGCGCATGGAAGACGTGGCCGACCTGTACGAGTCCGCCGTGCGCGAAGCCGTCACGGCGTTTGGCCGCGGCGAATGCTATGTGGAGCAGTTCCTGGACCACCCGCGCCACGTCGAAGCGCAGGTGCTGGCCGACAAGCATGGCAAGGTGGTGGTGCTGGGCACGCGCGATTGCTCACTACAGCGCCGCAACCAGAAGCTGGTGGAAGAGGCGCCCGCGCCGTTCCTCAGCGACGAGCAGCGCCAGCGCATCCACGCGTCGGCGCGCGACATTTGCGCGCACGCCGGCTACGTTGGCGCCGGTACGGTGGAATTCCTGTTGAGCGCATCGGGTTCCATCTCGTTCCTGGAAGTGAATACCCGTCTGCAGGTGGAGCACCCCGTCACCGAAGAAACCTGCGGCCTGGACCTGGTGGTCGAGCAACTGCGCATCGCCGACGGCCTGCCGCTGGCCATCGACACCGCGCCCGCGCCGCGCGGCCATGCCATCGAATTCCGCATCAACGCCGAAGACGTGGGCCGCGGCTTCCTGCCGTCGCCGGGCCTCATCACGACCTTCGCCGCGCCGTCCGGCCCGGGCGTGCGCGTGGACAGCGGCGTGCAATCCGGTTCCACCATTCCAGGCATCTTCGATTCGCTGCTGGCCAAGCTGATCGTCACCGGCGCCACGCGCGAACAGGCGATCGCGCGCGCGCGCCGTGCGCTGGCCGAATTCCGCATTGAAGGCGTGGCCTCGGTGCTGCCGTTCCACCGCGCCGTGCTGGACCATGCCGATTTCATCGGCGACGGCCAAGGCTTCAAGGTGCACACGCGCTGGATAGAGACCGACTTCGCCACGGATCTGGAAGCCGCCGTGCGTCCGGCCCCGCTGGGCGCGGTGAGCCTGCACCGTACTGCGGTGGAAATCGATGGCCGGCGCGTGTCGCTGGGCCTGCCCGCCGAACTGCTGCGCGGCTTGCAATCCGCCGGCGCGGCAGCAGGCGGCGAGGCAACGGCCGCCCCGGCGCAAGCCAGCGCGCAAAGCGTGGCCGCGCCGATTGCGGGCACCATCCAGTCATGGAACGCCGAAGACGGCGCCACCGTCAAGCAAGGCGAACTGATCGCCACGATGGAAGCCATGAAGATGGAAATGCAAGTGCTGGCGCATCGCGACGGCGTGCTCACGCATCAGGCTGCCGCAGGCAAGGCGGTGACGGCAGGCGCCGAGATCGGGCGGATCGACTGATGGGGCCGCTGGGCGTCAACCGCCCAGCGCCTTCCGCACGCGCCGCACCACCCTAGAAGTCGATCGACGCCGACAGCATCACGGACCGCGGCGAACCCAGGCGCAAATACCCCTCGGAGGCCGACGACCAGTAATCCTTCCCAAAGACGTTGTTCACCGTCGCGCGCAGCGTGACGGGATGGTCGAAGGCGCGCGTGGCATAGCGCATGCCCACGTCCCAGCGCGTCCAGCCCGGAATGCGGCGGGTGTTCTCCAGATTCTGGTATTGCCAGCTGGTCGACAGCGCGCGCGCGCTCAAGGTCAGGCCCGGCGCGAACGACGGGTCCCATTCCATGCCGACGTTGGCCATCCAGCGCGGCACGCCGACGGCGCTGTTGCCTTCGGTATCCGGATTGGCGGTGCGCGTCATGGTGGGCTGGATATAGGTGATGCCGCCCAGGAGGCGCACGCCCCGGGCAAGCTCGCCGAAGGCGTTCAGTTCGACGCCGCGGTTGCGTTGCTCGCCGCTCATGTCATAGCGGGTCACCCCGCCGCTGACGGTCGTCAGTCCGGACGGCTGCTTGATCTGGAACAGGCCAAGGGTGGTCGTGACGGAGCCGAAATCGACCTTGACACCGGTCTCTATCTGCTTGGTCTTGATGGGCGCGAAGATCTCCCCGGCGTTGGAAGTGCCGGCCGGAGCGATGGGGCCGGTCGTCAGGCCCTCGATGTAGTTGGCGTAGAAGGAAACGTCGCTCCACGGCTTGACCACCAGCCCGAACGCCGGCGTCACGGCCGACTTGTCGTAGTTGGAAGTCTCCTGGCCCGTGGTGTAGCTGTAGTTGGTGGACTTCACCGTCTGGTAGCGCACGCCGGCCGTCAATTGCACGCGGTCATCGGCAAAAGAAAGCGTATCGGCCAGGGCGATCGTCGGCAGTTTCAGTAGCGAGGTGCGCGGCGGCGAACTCGACAGGCCATCGGTGGAGGGCTTGGGAATGTCGGCCGGGTCGTACAGATTAGACGGCGACAGGCCGAAGATGTAGTAGTCGTAGTAGCCGGCGCGCTGTTCGAAGGTCGAATAGCTCAGGCTGACCTCATGCTTGACCGAGCCCGTACTGAAATTGCCCCGGGCGCCCCACACGCTGGAGACGTTCTGCTCCCAGCTGGGCCAGTAGTACGGGCGCATCAGCAATTCGCCCTCGGAGCCGACAACGATGGGGTCCGCGTACAGGTAGCGGTTGTTGCTGCGCCGGTAACCGACGCCCCCGAACACGGTCAGTTGCGGCGTGATGTCGTACTCGGCGCGCAGCACGCCGTAGTTGTCGCGCGATTTGGAATAGCCCCAGTCGGGCGAATAGCCCTTGGATGCATCAGGCGCCCGAGGCACGGGCAGGTTGTCGCCAAAGATCAGCACGCCCGAATCCCCGGGCGCGTCGATGTTGTTCGTCTGGTGGCCGGCATCCAGCGAAACGCGCAGCTTGTCGCTGCGGTAGTCCAGCCCGACAACCGCCGTGCCCATCTGGTTGGACTGGTTCTGTACCGCCGTGTCGCCGTCGCGGTAAGAGCCGTTGAAACGGATGCCGAATTCGTTGTTTTCGCCAAAGCGCCGACCGATGTCGACCATGCCGCCGAAACGGGAATCGGATTGGTAGGTCGCGGTCAGGCGGGTCAAGGGTTCGTCGCCGGCGCGCTTGGGCACGACGTTGATGCCCCCGCCGACACTGCCTCGGGGACTCATGCCGTTCAAGAGGGCGGTGGGCCCTTTCAGCACCTCGACCCGCTCCACGCCGTCCATCGCGATCGTGCGCAGTGGCAGCATGCCGTACAACCCGTTGAAGGACACGTCCTGGTTGCGCACCGGGAAGCCGCGGATCTGGAATTCATCGCCCGTGCCGGCCACCGAGCCCTGGCCGTCATTGACCGTGCGCACTGAGGCGTCATTGGCCAGGACGTCGGCAATGGAATTCGCCTGCTGGTTCTGGATCAGTTCCGAGGTGTAGCTGGCCATGTTGAACGGCGTATCCATGACGTCGCGTTCGCCTAGCAAACCCACTCGGCCGCCGCGGGCGACCTGGCCGCCGGCATAGGGTTCGGACAGCTGCGAACGGCCCGTCACCACCACTGGCGCCAGCGTGGTGACGGCAGCGCCCTGGTCTGGGGCGGTCACCGCGAAGCCTCCACCCGGCGTGGCCGCGCTGGAGAGTCCAGACCCCGCCAGCAGCCGCGACAACGCCTCCTCGACCGTCATGCGTCCGGAGAGAGCCGGCGCGCTGTGCGCGGTCACCCGGGAGCCGCCCGCCATGATGGGAGTATTGGTCTGACGCGATAGCGCCGTCAGCGCGGTGTTCAGGGGCTGCGCGGGCAGGTTGATGCTGTAGAGCCGTTCGGATTGGGCTTGGGCCTGGGCGCGTGAGGGCGTGCCGGCCAGCGGCAGGCCGAGCGCGCCCGCTAGCGCCAGGGCCAACGCAGACCGGCGAATACCGGATTGGTGCATTTGAACTCCGTCTATCGAGAAAATCGTCGCCCCCATGGGCGGCCTATCGATACAGAAGACGGATCAGGCGCTAAAACGGATACACCCCGGGGCGAAAAATTTTCAGCGCAGCCGCAAGACGACGTCGCCGTTGGCGCGCGTTTCGGCGCGTAGCGGCAGGATGGCCTCGAGCAGGGCCGAGGCGCTGTTGGCGTCGGCGCTCCGGAATCGGCCGGTCAGGCGCAGGGCGTTGACCGCCGGGCTGGCCGTCGTCAAGGGGCGGGTTCGGAAGGCATTGATGGCAGGCAGCGCCTCGTCCAGGCGCTGATTGTCGAACCACAGCCAGCCATTGCGCCATGCAGCCACGCTTTCCGGGTCGATGCGCCGGACGGGCTCGACGTCTCCGTCACGCCAACTGATGGAGGTGTTGGCGCGCAGATCCAATGGGGCGCCGCCGCGGCTCAACGTATACCAACGGGCGTCGCGCGGCGCGGGGTGGAAGCGCACATGGCCTTCTTCGACGGCCAGCGAGATCGCGCCGCCGCGGTCGCTGACCGTGAAGACGGTACCCACGACTTCGACTTCGCCGCCCCGCGTGCGGACGCGAAACGGGCGGCTGGCATCGGGCGTTACCGTAAACAACGCTTCGCCGTGACTCAGTTCCACCACGCGTTCGTGCCGGTACAGGCTGACCGCGAGCCGGGTCTGGGCGCTGAGGTCTATCCGTGTACCCAAGCCCGCATCGTCGCCACGGTCGGGCAACTGCGCCTGGGCCAACTGGCCGGAACCGGTTTCATAAGATTCCCGGTACAACGGTTGGCGCCAGTACCATCCCGTGCCAAGCAAGGCGGTACAGGCGCCTGCCGCACCCCATCCCAGCAGCGCGCGGCGAGACATCTTGCGATCGGCGGCAACGGGACTGTCCTGTTCGAAGCGGTCGCGCATCTCTGGCGCGATCTCCCCCAGCAGCGTCCAGCGCCGGGCTGCTTCCAGGTAGGCTATCTCATGCAGAGGCGTGCGCATGCGCCACGCGGCCAACCGCGAGGCGGCCTGGCGTGCGGCGCGTTCTGTGGCGACTTCCGAAGTGGCGAGCAGGCTGAGTGCCTGTTCGACGAGTGCCTCGTCAGGTGCTTGCTGCATGATGGTCAGTTGCCGTCGTCCGTGACCGGATCGTACCGGGGTTGAGGAAGGTCGCGCGCGGCGGCCGGGCCGGTATCCAGATGCAGGTTGCGCAGGACGCGAGCGCAATCGAGCGTGCCGCGCACCAGGTGCTTGGCGACTGCCGCTTCCGTGATTCCCAGCTGTTGCGCGATTTCGGCACGGGTATGTCCATAGGCGCGATACAGCAGGAACACCTGCATCCGTCGCGCAGGCAAGGACGCCAGCACCTCGGCCACGCGCTCGACCATCTGTCGTTGCGACACGATCTGCTCGGATGAGGGTGCGGTCTGTTCGGCTTCGAGCGGCGCGTGCTCGGTCAGCCAGGTGTGGGCGACCTTGCGGCGCCGCGCTTCGTCGATGCACAGGTTATGGGCGATACGAAAGAGCAGCCCGCGCGGCGATTCCACGGCCAGGCCGTCTTTACCGGTGTCGGTTAGGCCGCTGGCGTAAGCCCGTTCAAAACTGGTCTGGGCAATGTCGGCAGCGTCGTCGGGATTGCGCAATTGGTAGCTCAGGTGCCGATACAAGTCTCGGTAGTGACTGAGCAGGTCGTCGACGAACTCGCGCACCGACAATGCGGTCGCGGTCCGTTTACCTGGACGGATCGGGGAGGGCGCTGACATGGGGGCAAGGGAAACGCCGCCCCGGGACAGCGGAGCGTGAACTCGGAATCAATCGCAATAATGATTCCCATTATTATTTTTTTATGCCTCGCCCCGCAAGCAATCGTTAACCCTCGACGCCGGGCCGGCGCAGTGGCGCGGCCCCGGCGCGGGCGTTGGGATCAGGTCCGCTGGGAGTCCAGCAGTTCCTGGTTCTTCTCGACTTCCTGGGCCTTCGCATAGCTTTCGGCCAGCAGCTGATAGGACGGGAAGATCGCACCGTAGAGTTCGGCCCATTGCGCGGCATCGTCGCGGTGCCACGTGCGTTGCAGTTCAGACGCGACGGCGGCGGTATCCATCGGCACCACGCCGGCCTGGACGACGCGGGCCAGCGTGATCTCTTGCGCCATCTTCGAGTACGTGCCCGACGCGTCGATTACGGCGAACACCTGAAAGCCTTCGTTCACCGCGGCAATGCTCGGGAAGGCCATGCATACGCTGGTAATGGTGCCGGCGATGATCAACTGCTTGCGGCCGGTGGCCTTCACCGCCGCCACGAATTCGGGGTTGTCCCACGCGTTGATTTCGCCGCGGCGGGCCACGTACTTGGCGTGCGGGGCGTTCTTGTGGATTTCCGGGATCAGCGGGCCGTTGGGACCTTGCGGCACGGACGCCGTCGTGATAACGGGCATCTTGGTCAGCGTGGCCATCTTCGCCAAGGCGCCAGCATGCGAACGCACAGTCGTGAAAGGCATGTCGCCGATGGTCTGAAACAGTCCGCTCTGGTGGTCGATCAACAGCATCGCGGCGTTGTCGGGGTCGATGACCGGGCGGGCGCCGTTGAAGTTTGCGGGGGTGCTCATGGATAGTCTCCTGGGGAATCGATAGCGGGCAACTGCCCGGCAGTGGCAGGCATTCGTCGCCTGTCATGTCGGGAACTGGACTGCCATTAACGATATAAAAAGAACAACATATCCGCTAGTAGCGGAATTTTGCCATGAGTGTTCTATATTCAGGACGACTGATTCAACGATGGGCGGTTCGCGCCCATGACGACGCGGCGTCGTTCGCAGACAGCGGTTTACGCGCTGTGATCGGCCAATAGCGGTTGGGCCGACAACGCGCCCCGCAACGAGTCCAGCAGAACACGCTTGTTTTCGCGGCTGCGGTAGGCGTGTTCACGCATCAGGTTCTCGGCCCGCACGGCTTCGCGCCGGGTGATGGCGCGCAGCAGATCTTCGTGGTCTGCCTGCGCGCGCAGGACAAAGGGCGTCTCCAGCAACGACGGGGTGGACGGCAGCGTCAGCGCGGCCGGGCCGGCCAGCGGCGTCTTGTTGTTGTGCTCCAGCGCCGACAACAAGGCGCGATTGCCGGCGGCTTCGCACAGGATCTCGTGGAAACGGCGGTTGATCTGGCCCCAGGCCCGGGCATCCACCGTCGTGTTGGGATCACGGCGGGCGGGCGCCAGCAGGTTGCGGCCTTCCTCGACCGCTTGCGACAGTTGCTCCAGCACTTCCTTCGAGGCGCCGCGCTCGGCCAACAGGCGCGCGGCCATGCCCTCGAGCACCCCGCGCACGTCCACGGCGTCGCCGATCTCATCGACGGTGAATGAGCGCACCCGGAAGCCCCGGGACGGCAAGCGCTCCAGCAGGCCTTCCTTCTCAAGTTCGGTCAAGGCGATGCGCAACGGCGTGCGCGAGACGCCCAGGCGGGCAGAGAACTGCAACTCCACGATCCGTTCGCCCGGCTGCAGGGCGCCGGAAAGCACCATGTCCCGGAGTTCGGAAATAACTTTGTCGATCTGAGCGGCCATAGCGAAGCGTCGGCGGAATAAGGGGCGGTTAGGGCCTCCAGTGTACCTACAAAATTGCATGCAATAGGCCACAAAAAATCGGTTCGCATCTTGCGATTCATCAAAATTGCATGCAATAATCCAGAAAAACAGCGGTCGAAGTGGGTATTGGCTCACGATTGCATGCAAAGAAATCCACCAATGCATGCGAAAGCACCGCAGGCACAGGAGACAACATGAAGCTTGTCAGCTTCGATCAAGCAGGCCGCAACGCCTGGGGCGTGGTGCGCGGCGCCGACGTCGTGGTCCTGACGCAGGTCTGGCCCGACGTGACCGCTGCGCTTGAGGCGGGCCCGGAACAGATCGCCGAGGCGGCGCAGACGGTCGGCATGCTCTGTAGGACCTTGGCCGGGCTGCGGCTGCTGCCGCCGGTGCCCGCGCCGCGCAAGATCCTGTGTGTCGGCCTGAACTACGGCCGTCATGTGGCCGAGGCCGGCCGCGAACTCCCCGCCCATCCATCGATGTTCGCCCGGTTCGCAGACAGCTTCGTTGGGCATGAAGCGCCGGTGTGGAAGCCCCGCCTTTCCGACAAGTTCGACTACGAGGGCGAACTGGCGGTCGTCATCGGCCGGGCAGGGCGCCACATCGCCGCGCGCGACGCCCTGTCGCATGTGGCGGGCTACACCTGCATGGCCGAGAACTCCGTGCGCGATTTTCAGAAACACAACGCCCAGGTCACGCCGGGCAAGAACTTCGAGCGCAGCGGGGCGATCGGGCCGTGGCTGGTTACCGCGGACGAGGTCGGCGACCCGGCGCGCCTGCAAGTCATTACCCGCCTGAACGGCACGGTCATGCAACAGGGCGACGTGTCCGACCTGATCTTTCCGATTCCCGAACTGATTGCCTACATCAGCGCCTTTACGCCGCTGTCACCGGGCGACGTCATCGCCACCGGGACGCCTGAAGGCGTGGGGTCCAGCCGCAAGCCGCCGCGTTTTCTGGCTGTGGGCGACACGCTGGAAGTGGAAATTCCCGGCATCGGGACCCTGGTCAACACGGTGGCGGACGAACCCGCCCCGGAACAAGGAGACGCGCATGACTGATGCGCTGCGGTATCTGACGGAGCGGGACGTGGTCTCGGTGCTGGACATCCACCGGGCCATTGATGCGCTGCACGCCATGCTGGTCGCGCAAGGCAAGGACCAGGCGCGCAATTTGCCCAAGGCGCTGGCCACCTGGGGCGACGGCAGCTCAATGCATGCATTGGGATCGGTGCAGACCGACGGGGGCGGATATGCGGGTTTCAAGACCTGGGTCCACACCAAGTCGGGGGGCGGATCGTTGTTCAGCCTGTTCGATGCGGGCACCGGTTTTCTGCGCGCCATTATCGAAGCGCGGGCGCTGGGCATGCTGCGCACGGCGGCGATCAGCGGTGTCGCCACCCGGGCGCTGGCGCCGGAAGACGCGACCCAGGCCGCGCTGATCGGCACCGGCCCGCAGGCCGTTACGCAACTGGCGGCGCTGGCTGCGGTGCGCAAGCTGCGGCGCGTGCGGGTCTATAGCCCCACGCCCGAGAAGCGCCGCGCCTTTGTGGCCAGCGTGGCGGGCAAGTACGCGTTCGACGTGGAGGAATCGGCCAGCCTGGAACACGCGCTGGCCGGCGCCCAGATCGTCACCTTGATCACCCGCGCCGTCGAACCCTTTGTTGACGCCGCCATGCTGGCCGACTGCCGGCACTTGAATGCGGTGGGGGCGATCCTGCCGGCCAAGGCGGAATTTGCCCAGGATGTGTTCGACCGCGCGGACCAAGTGGTGGTGGACGACCTGGAGAACGCCCGCCGGGGCTCGCGCGAACTGCGCGAACGCTACGGCGCAGACGGGACGCCGTGGCAAGGCGTATCTGTACTGAGCGACCTGCTTGCCTCAGGGCAGGCGCGGCCGGAGGGCGCCCGCCTGACGATCTTCAAGGGCATGGGCATGGGCCTGTCCGACCTGGCGATGGCGCGCGTGGTGTACGAGCACGCCCGCGACCACGGCCTGGGCGTGGCGCTGCCTGCCCAAACCCGGGAAAACCTGCTGCTTGCGCAGCCCTGAACCGAATCCACTCAACGAGACCGCCGGCCCCAGCGCCGGCGGCAACAGGAGACAAGCATGTTCGTCGACGTCAGCGGGGCCAGCCCTCGCGAACAGAACAAATGGCCGTCGATCGTGATCCCGAAAGAGGACATCGATCTGGAAATCGCCCGGCTGATCGATGCGTCCCGGCCGGACAACGGCCGCCGCGCCTCGCTGATCGTGCATCCCGAGGCGACCGCGCCCGGCCTGGGCCTGGCCCCCGGCACGGACGTGACCATCAACGTGGTGAACCCCGGCGAACGCACGTTCAATCTGCGCAAGAACTCCAACATGCTGGAGATCTGTATCAGCGGCGAGGGCGTGGCCACCGTGGCGGGCCGCGATATCCGCGTCGGCCACTGGGACGTCTGGAATACGCCGGCCATGCAGGTGCATTCCTACCGCAACGAGGGCAAGACGCCCTGGGTGCGGCTGTCGTACTCGAACGCGCCCTTGCTGGAAAAGCTGGAGATCCATTACGTCGAGGAATTCGAGGGCGATGTCCCGCCGGCGGATGCCAACACGAAGCCTGTGCCGGCTCGCGCCGCGGACGGCCCGCGGTCTCGTGACCTGGCTTTGCGCGAACAGATCACGCCTGATGGCGCCTGGCTGATGGGCTACGAGTGGCTGATCGATATCGACGTGCTGGAGTCCAAGGCGTTGCACTGGCCGTGGGCGGACGTGTCGCGCTACCTGCCTACCGTCGAAGACATGGCGCGCGGCTATAACGGCCGCCGGCTCTTCGTGCTGTACAACCCGGCCACCGAACGCCGCATCGGCACCACGCATAGTTTCTTTGCAACGATTTCCTCGTCGCCGCCGGACAACCACCACGTGCCGCACCGGCACAGCTCGTCTGCCATCAACTACTACCTGCGCGGTAACGGCTACAGCAAGGTCAGCGGCACGCGCCTGGACTGGAAGGCCGGCGACCTGATCCTGTCCGCACCGGGCTGGGCAATGCACTCGCACCATTCGGGCACCGAGACCACGTCGGCGCTGACCGTGCAGGACCACCCCCTGCAAATCGCGATGGAGTCGCTGATCTGGCAGGAGCGCATGCAGGAACCCATCCTGGCGCTGGGCAGCCAGAGCGGCTTTGAAAGCAACCGCGCGCAGTTGGCTGCGGCCTCGTAAGCGGACGCGCTTCCCATGAACCGATTCCCGGATCCTTCCATGACCTTGACCGACTATTCCGACGTGTCGACGTTGCGTGCCCGCCTGCGGGACTTCTATGACGACTACGCCTTTTGCCTGGACGAAAACCGGCTTGAAGCATGGCCCGACTTCTTCACCGAAGACTGCCACTACCGCGTGCTGTCCCGTGAAAACCACGACGCCGGCCTGCCGCTGGGCCTGATCTACTGCATGAACAAGAACATGCTGCGCGACCGCGTCACGGCGCTGCGCGAGACCACCATGTTCGAGCCGCGCTCGCTGCGCCACTTCGTGAGCGGCGTGCGCGTGATGGAAGTGCAGGGCGACCACATCGTGGCGCAGGCCAACTTCGCGGTGATGGAGTCGCTGTCCGACCGCGAGCCCACCTTGAACATGGTGGGCCGGTACCTGGACGTGCTTCGCGACGGGCCGGACGGCCTGGCGTTCACCCGCCGCGACTGCGTCTACGACAACTACCGCGTGCGCACGTCGCTGATCGTGCCTCTCTGAATCCGCTGCAAGGAAACCTGCCATGACCTGTTCCGACTCCGCTGTGCTGGACGCGCCTGCCGAGGCTCCCATCCATATCGAGCGCCGCTGGCCCAAAGAGGGCTATACGCGCATCCCCAACTGGGTCTATACGGACCCCGCCATTTTCCAGAAGGAAATGGACATCTTCTTTGCCGGGCAGACCTGGAATTACGTCGGCCTGGAATGCGAAGTGCCGGAGGTCGGTTGCTACAAGCGCAACTGGATCGGCAACCGGCCGGTCATCATGGTCCGCACCGAAACCGGCGAAGTGACCGTGCTGGAGAACCGCTGCGCCCATCGCGGTGCGCAGATCTGCTGGCACAACACCGGCCGTGTGACGGACTTCACGTGCCCGTACCACCAATGGAACTACGACTTGAACGGCAACCTGCAAGGTGTGCCGTTCCGTCGCGGCGCCATGGGCAAAGGCGGTATGCCGAAGGACTTCGACCCCAAGCAGAACGGCATCCGCAAGCTGCGCAGCGTGAACCGGGGCGGCTCCATCTGGGCCACGTTCTCTGACGAGGCGCCCAGCTTCGAGGACTATTGCGGGCCGGAAGTGCTGGCCGAGATCGACCACATGCTGCCGGGCAAGCCGCTCAAGCTGCTGGGCTACAGCCGCCAGTTGATCCCCAGCAATTGGAAGATGTACCTGGAAAACCTGAAGGACCCGTACCACGCCACCTTGCTGCATACCTTCTACATCACCTTCGGCCTGTGGCGGGCCGACTCCAAGTCGGAGTGCATCCCCACGGGCGGCGGCGCGCACAGCGTCATGGTGTCGCACAACGAAGGCAAGAAGAAGACGGCGGCCACGACCGAAATGAGCCGCTTCCGCGATGACCTGGAACTGCTCGACCTGGAGACCGTGACGCCGCGCGCTGAATTCAACCGGGGCCGCGTGGGCGGCGCCTGGGTGTTCCCGGCCGCGCAGTTTGGCATCCAGGCCAATTCCCTGAAGACGCGCCACGTGATTCCGCGCAGCCCGACCGAGCACGAACTGGTGTTCACCTATTACGGGTACGAGGACGACGACGAGGAAATGACCCGGCTGCGCTTAAAGCACGCCAACCTGCTGGGTCCGGCCGGATTCGTGTCCATGGACGACAGCGAAATGCTGAACCAGGTGCAGATCGGCGTGACGGGGTATCCCGAGGCGCGGGGCATCGTCGAAATGGGCGGGCGCGACACCGAGCCCGCCGATTACATGGTGACCGAAGTGCTGATCCGGTCGTTCTACGACTACTACCGCAAGGCAATGGGGCTGTAAGCATGGAAACCTGGAAACCCGTCGCCCAGGTCGGCGACATCTCGCCCGATACCGGCACCCTGCGCGTGGTGCACGATGGGGAGGGCGTCTGCCTGTATGACTTGCAGGGAGAGATCTGCGCCACGCAGGACCGCTGCCCGCATGGCAACGCCAGTCTGGCGGACGGTTATGTGGAAGACGGCACCATCGAATGCCCGCTGCATCAGGGCGTCTTCGACATCCGCACCGGCAAGCCGCAATGCCCGCCCGTCACGACGGACTTGCGCCGCTACGAGGTGCGGGTCGAGGCGAACACGATCTACCTGAAGGCGGAGGCCGCGTGAACACGGGCGCCATTGTCATCGTGGGTGCGGGGCAGGCGGGTGGCTGGGCCGCCGCCACGCTGCGCGACCGCGGCTACGCCGGCCGGGTCGTGCTGCTGGGCGACGAGCCGCATGCGCCCTATGAACGTCCGCCCTTGAGCAAGGCCGTGCTGGGCGGGCAAGCGCCGCCCGAAAGCACGGAGCTGTTCTCGGCGCAGCGGTTGGCGCAGCTGGACATCGAATTCCAGCCAGGCGTGTCGGCAACGCGCCTGCGGTTGCGGGAACGTCGGGTGGACACCTCCGATGGCGGTGCGCTGGGTTACGACAAGCTGATCCTCTGCATGGGCGGCAAGCCGCTAGTGCCGGCGCTGCCCGGTGTCGACAGCGCCGGCGTGCATGTGCTGCGTACGCGGGACGATGCCCTGCGCCTGCGCGCGAGTTTGGGGCCCGGTAAGCACCTGGTCATCGTCGGCGGGGGATGGATCGGGCTGGAAGTCGCGGCCACCGCGCGGCAGACGGGCAGCACGGTCACGGTGCTGGAACAGGCGCCGCGGCTGTGCGCCCGCAGCGTGCAGCCGGGCGTGTCCGCCCATTTGGCCGCGCTGCACGCCGCGCACGGCGTGGATATCCGGGTCAATGCCGGGCTGCGCGCCGTGCAGGCGCAGGCGGACGGCAAACCCGTTGCCGAACTGGCCGACGGCACCCGCATTGCCGCGGACGCGGTGGTGCTTGGAGTGGGCTTGCAGCCCAATGATGCGTTGGCGCGCGAGGCGGGCATCGCCTGCGAGCGCGGCGTGCTGGTGAATGAATATTGCCGCACCTCGGCAGAGGACGTCTACGCTGCGGGCGACGTAGCGGTCTCCGCGCACGCCGCGGCCGGCGGCCGGATCCGCCTGGAATCCTGGCAGAACGCGCAAGACCAGGGCACGGCGGCCGCGTTGTCGGCGCTGGGCGAGACGGCGCCCTATGTACCGACCGGCGCCGTCTGGTCGGAGCAATACGACGCCATGGTGCAGATCGTCGGCTTCCCGGCGCTGGCGGCTTGCGAGGTATTGCGGCCGCAGGCCGATGGCCGGGCGCTGCTGTCGATGGCGCTGGATAACGGCGGCCGCCTCGTGGCGGCGGTGGCGGTGGACGCAGCGCGGGATCTCCGCCAGCTGCGCAAGTGGATCGCGCAAGGCGCGGTCCTGGACCCGGCGTTGTTGCAGCGGCCAGACGTGCCGCTGGCCAGCGCCCAGATCGGATGAGAACCCCTTTGGAACATTCCACCCACACCCTGCAAATCCAGGCCGCTTGCGTAGCGGTCGTGCTGGACTTCTTCCATGCGTTGGACACCCGCCGCCACGAGGACGCAGCCGCGCTGATGGCGCAAGACGGCGTATGGCTGCGGCAGGGCAAGCGGCTGTGCGGCCCGCAGGAAGTCCTGGCCGCGTTGAACGCCCGAGCGCCGGAACGCACCACTTGCCACGTCATCACCAACCTGCGCCTGACCGCGCTGGAAGGCACGCATGCGACCGTCGCGTATTTCCTGACCGCTTACGAAAGCGTGCCGCACGAGCAGGGCGGGGCGCCCAGGCTCGTCGCCATCCGGGATTGCCAGGACGCGTTGGTGGACTCCGGCGCCGGTTGGCGTCTGGCTGACAAGCGTAGCCGACGTCATCTGCCGCCTGAACTCAAACCCGAATAAAAGCCCGAGCCCGACGCGGGATAAGCAAAGAAAGCCAAGGAGACAACATGGATACCCCCACCATCAAGGCGCTGGCGCGCCGTCTGGACGAAGCGGAACAGACGCGAACCCAGGTGCGTGCGCTGTCGCTAGACCATCCGGACATCACCATTGCCGATGCCTATGCGATCCAGCGCGAATGGGTCGCGCAGAAGATCGCGGCCGGCCGCCGGCTGGTCGGTCATAAGATCGGGCTGACCTCGCGTGCGATGCAGCTGTCCTCGCAGATCGACGAACCCGATTACGGCGCGTTGCTGGACGACATGCTGTTCGCCGACGGCGCAGAGATCCCCCGCGACCGCTTCATCGTGCCGCGCGTCGAGGTTGAACTGGCCTTCATCCTGGACCGGCGCCTGCAAGGGCCAGGCGTGACCTTGTTCGACGTGCTGGACGCCGTGCGCTACGTGATTCCCGCACTGGAGATCATCGACGCGCGGTCGCACCAGATCGATCCCGAGACCAAACGGCCGCGCAAGGTGTTCGACACCATTGCCGACAACGCGGCGAACGCCGGTGTGGTGATGGGAGGCCGGCCCGTGCGCGTGGGCGACTTGGACTTGCGCTGGGTGGGCGCCATGATGTCGCGCAACGCGGTCATCGAGGAAACCGGATTGGCGGCGGGCGTGTTGAACCATCCGGCCAACGGAGTGGTGTGGTTGGCCAACAAACTGGCCGAGCATGACGTCACGCTGGAAGCCGGCCAGATCATCCTGAGCGGATCGTTCACGCGGCCCGTCTTTGCCCAGGCAGGCGACACCTTCCATGTGGATTACGGGCCGCTGGGCTCGGTGAGCTGCCGCTTCGTGTAACGCAACCGCCAGGAGACGCCTGACCCCTTTCCCAATCCAACCACGCGCCCGACATACCTACAACGCCGCGGGCGCGCGTTAACGCATCCCCCAGGAGACAACAGTGAACCCTTCAAAGACTCTCATTCATATGGCGGCTGCCGCCTGTGTGTCGCTGACATCAGGCGCCGCGCTGGCGCAGCAGGCCGACTGGCCCGCGCACGCCATCACGCTGGTCGTGCCCTTTGCCGCAGGAGGCGGCGGCGACACGCTGGCCCGCCTGGTGGCCGAACCGCTGTCGCGCGAACTGGGCCAATCCATCATCGTGGAAAACCGGCCGGGCGCGGGCGGCAATATCGGCGCGTCCATCGCCGCGCGGGCCAAGCCGGACGGCTATACGCTGTCCTATGGCACCAACGGCACGCAGGCCATCAACCATTGGCTCTACAAGTCGCCCGGCTATGCCCCCAGCGACTTCGAGCCGATCTCGCGCTTTACCGTCATCGCCGCGGCGCTGGTTGTCAACGGCACCGACGACCGTTTCAAGACGCTGGCGCAGCTGCTCGACTACGCCAAATCGCATCCTGGCGAACTGACCTGTGGGTCGGCCGGCAACGGTACCTCGTCGCACCTGGCCTGTGAACTTTTGAACCAGATGGCCGGCATCCGTGTCATGCACATTCCGTACAAGGGCGGCGGCGCAGCCATGACGGACCTGCTGGGCGGACGCATTTCGTTCCTGATCGATGTGATGCCCAATGTGTCGGGCCAGATCGCCGCGGGCAAGCTGCGGGCGCTGGGCGTGACCACGCCTGAACGGGTGGGTTCCAACCCGGACATCCCCACGATCAGCGAGGCGGGCGTCAAGGGCTACGAGTTCTTCGCCTGGGATGGGCTGTACGCGCCCAAGGGCACCCCGGTTGCTGTCCTGGACAAGCTGAACGCCGCGGTGAACCAGGCGCTGCAGCGTCCTGAAGTGCGCAAGGCCCTGGAGTCCCGCGGCGCGGTTCCGTCGCCCACGACCCGCCAATCGCTGGCGGACTTCGGCGCCGAAGAGTACACGCGGCTGGGCAAGGTGGTGAAGACCGCAGGCGCGGCGATCGACTGATCCGCCACGGGGACTTGCAACGCAAGCTGACAGCGACGGCCGCCCGCTGTGGCGGCCGCGCCGTCCTGTCGCCGCCAATTGATAAACGTGCTTACGTCCGGTTGCCGGTGCGGGCGGTCTGGGGCAGGTAATGTCTTTGTAGTTCTCCTGTGCAGCGCAGCAATCATGCATGGGGGTCCTGGAACCGGAGACAAAGGCACCCATGCATTCCTCGTCGTCATACAAGACCGCCGCGCGGCACAAGCATCCGTCCCAGTGGCGGATGACCTGGCTGCAAGAGCGCAAGCAATTCGTCAAGGCGCTGTTGTCCAACCCCGCAGCCATCGGCGCCGTGTCGCCTTCCGGGGCGGCGCTGGCGGCGGCGATCACCGCAGCGGTGCCGCCCATGGCAGGAAAAGTCCTGGAACTGGGTTGCGGCACCGGCGTGTTCACCCGCGAGCTGCTGCGCAAAGGCGTACATCCCTCGCGGCTGGTCCTGGTTGAGCAGGATTCGGGCATGAGCTCAAGCCTGCGCACGCAGTTCCCGGAAGCCGCCGTGTTGCAGGTGTCGGCGCAAGACCTGTCGCGGCACCTACACCCCGAACTGGACGGCATCGATGCGACGATTTGCGGACTGCCATTGCGCAACATGAGCGGGGTGCACCATCACCAGCTTCTGACCGCCGTGTTCGAGGCCATGCGGCCAGGCGGCGCCATGCACTTTTTCACCTATGGCGTGCGCTGCCCGATTTCCCGCACCGTGCTGGACGCGTGTGGGCTGTCGGCGCGCAGAGAGCGTTTCGTGCCGCTCAATCTGCCGCCTGCTTCCGTGTACCGCCTGACCCGGCAATAGCCCCGGCGTTCAGGTCGCTGCCATGGCCGCCGACCGATGCCGTCGGCGCGCCGCTTGTCGGGCAATGCACCGCTACACAACTGGCGGTTCTTAATTTCCGACTTTTAATTCATTTGGATTTCCCGGCTTAGGGCCTAGATTGTGGGTTCTGTCGCGCCTGGCGCGACGACTCGCCAGGAGGCCCTTGCGCCATGAGCTACGACACCACCGAAGCCCCGATATCCGAACGGGTCCTGCCGGCCGCGCTGGAACGGGCGCGCGCCGAAGCGCGGGACCGCCATCTTCCCTATGCGGGCGGCGTGACGCCGATTGAGGCCTGGACGCTGGCGCAGAACGGCGATGCCGTGCTGGTGGACGTGCGCTCGGCGGAAGAACGTACGTTCGTGGGCCACATTCCGGGCACGGTCCATGTGCCATGGGCCACCGGCACGAGCCTGACGCGCAACCCTCGCTTCGTGCGGGAACTTGAAGCAAAGGTGGCCAGCGCCGGCGGTAAAGCGGCCGTCGTGCTGCTGCTGTGCCGCAGCGGCAAGCGATCTGCCCTGGCCGCCGAAGCCGCGGCCAAGGCCGGATTCTCCTCGGTCTTCAACGTGTTCGAGGGCTTCGAGGGTGAGCTCGACGCCAATCAGCATCGCGGCTTGAACGACGGCTGGCGGTATCGCGGGCTGCCCTGGATCCAGGACTGATATGGCCGTCTTCGATCTGGACGGCATCGTCCGTGCGCTGGAAGGCATCCGTGCCGATTGGCGGACCTCTCAGCAGCGCACACGCGAGCCGGGCGAACGCGAATTCCCCTCGCGCGAAGCGCTGGCCGACATCTTCGACAAACTCAAGCGCGCGCTTTTCCCCATGCGCCTGGGGCCCGTGGACATGCGCCACGAGAGCGAGAACTTCTACGTGGGTTATACGCTGGACGCAGCCCTGCGCAGCCTGTTGGAGCAAGCGCGGCTGGAATTGCGGCGCCACGCGCCCGACCATCCTGCGGTGGACGATCACGCGGCGTCGATCGTGCGCCGCTTTGCGGCCGCGCTGCCGGATGTGCGCCGGCTGCTGGACAGCGACGTGCTTGCCGCCTATCAAGGCGACCCCGCGGCGCGCAGCGTCGACGAGGTGCTGCTTTGCTATCCCGGCATCCACGCGCTGATCCATCACCGGCTGGCGCACCAGTTGTACTTGCTGGACCTGCCATTGCTGGCGCGTATCGCGGCAGAAATTGCCCATGGCGAGACGGGTATCGACATTCATCCCGGCGCGCAGATCGGCCCTGGCTGCTTCATCGACCATGGCACCGGCGTCGTCATCGGCGAAACGGCCCGCATCGGGCGGGGCGTGCGCATCTATCAAGCCGTGACGCTGGGCGCCAAGCGCTTTGTGACCGATGCCGACGGCAACCTGGAAAAAGGGGTGGCGCGCCATCCGATCGTGGAAGACGACGTGGTGATCTACGCCGGCGCGACGATCCTGGGCCGCGTCACCTTGGGGCAGGGCGCCGTCATCGGCGGCAACGTCTGGATTACGGACGACGTGGCCCCGGGCGCCACGGTCACGCAGGCGGGGCCGCGCAGTACGCAGCGCCCGCGCAGCCTTCCGGGCCCGGAGCAGGAGCGGGCCGCCTGATTCAACACTGGGCAGTACCTCATGAGGGCTTCGGCCCTTTCATTTTGCTTGTCTGAGTCGTTTTGCTTGTTTGTTTACTTCGGAGATTTCAATGAGTGCCACCGTAGGCGGGACCGTCGCATTGGGCGACAACGGCGCAAGGCAGTTGGCCAATGCGACCAAGACCGTACCCCAACTTGCCACCATCAGCCCGCGTTGGCTGACGCATTTGCTGCAATGGGTGCCGGTCGAAGCCGGCATCTACCGCCTGAACAAGGTCAAGAATCCCGAAAACATCAAAGTCACGTGCACCGCGCGCGAAGACGAGAACCAGTTGCCGCGCACCTTCGTGGATTATGAAGAGCACCCGCGCGAGTATTTCCTGAATGCGGTCAGCACTGTGCTGGACGTGCACACGCGTATTTCCGATCTGTACAGCAGCCCGCACGACCAGATCAAGGAACAGTTGCGTCTGACGATCGAAACCATCAAGGAGAACCAGGAAAGCGAACTGATCAACAACCCCGACTATGGCTTGTTGTCCCAGGTGACGGACGAGCAGCGCATTTTCCCGCTGACCGGCGCGCCCACGCCCGACGACCTGGACGAACTGCTGACCAAAGTCTGGAAGGAACCTGCCTTTTTCTTGACGCATCCGCTGGCGATTGCCGCCTTCGGCCGCGAAGCCACCCGGCGCGGCACGCCGCCGCCTACCGTCAGCCTGTTCGGTTCCCAGTTCATTACCTGGCGCGGCATCCCGCTGATTCCGTCCAACAAGGTGCCGGTGGCCGACGGCAAGACCAAGATCCTGCTGCTGCGCGTGGGCGACAAGCGGCAGGGCGTGGTCGGCCTGTACCAGCCTGGCTTGCCCGGCGAGCAAAGCCCCGGCCTGTCGGTGCGCTTCATGGGCATCAACAATCACGCCATCGCGTCGTATCTGATCTCGTTGTATTGCTCGCTGGCGATATTGGCGGATGATGCGCTGGCGGTGCTGGATGACGTCGAGATCGGCAAATATCACGACTATCCTGACACCTACAAGTAGGCCGCACGATGCCTATTGTCGATTCCTCTCCAAGTTTCGCCGCCCTGGGCGGCGGGGTGCCCGGCGCGCCTGAAGCGCCTATCGATCCTCGCGAACTTGCCCGATTGGCCAACGCCTTCTTCACGGCGCTGCCCGGGCAGGCTGTCGGGATCACCCCGCCGGCGCCCGTGCCGCCGGGCG